>NZ_CP029693.1:0-303125 GCF_003228315.1 Pseudomonas putida | reverse complement strand
TGGCGCTGAGCATCGACTCCTCGCCAACTTCGGTGCTGTAGAACACGAAGGCATCGAGGATTTCCCCGGACGGACCGTTGTAGTAACGATCGGTGTAGTTGCTCAACCCGTGCCGGCTGGCGGTGTGGCCGTTGAGCGACGTGCCGGGCGCAATCGCACCGGCCTGGCGCGCCGCAACCAGGTTACCGGCGTTGCCCGCCTGCCCCGGAAAGGGGTTGGAGTTGGAGCCGACGTCGTCATAGGCATGGTCGTACCAACTGGCGCCACTGACCCGGAAACCCATCTTGCGCTGGTAAACCACATCCAGCTCGGTCAGCAGGTCGACCCGCTGGGTGACCGCGCTGCCGACGCTGAAATTCTTGTCGCCATCGTTGAGGTTGGAGGTGTTGGCGATCTTCGCGTTCTGCCCTTCGACCCGCTGGCCGTAACTGGCCTTGAGGGTGTTGTCGAAACGCATGGTCCAGTCGCCGCTGGCATCGTTGAGCTCGAAGGCATGGGCGGCCGGCATGACGGCGAGTGAAATGGCTGTGGGCAGCAGGCTGCGCAGCAAGGCGCTGTGACCCGTAGAGGTAGGCATTGCGTTGTCTCCGTTTTTTGTTTTTGTTTTGGGTATCAACAACGGCTCACATCCGGTCCTGAAGGCGGTGTGAGTGTCTGATCGGGTGGCTGTTTTTTCAGGTGATTGCGTTTAGCGATCCAGGGTGTCGATGAAGGCCTGGGCCTGGGGCCACTCGCCAAATCCGGCGGCCGGATTGAGATGGCCCACGGCACCGAGGTTGACCAGTTGGCTGCCCCACTGCCCGGCCATTCGAGTCACCGACTCAAGGCTCGCCAGGTGGTCGTTGGTACTGGCCGCGACGATCGAGGGGAATGGCAGAGGCGCGGTCGGCAGCGGGCTCCAGCCATTGGCCCGCAGGCTCTGGGGGGTTGGATAGCCGGCTGGCCAGGTGGCTTCAAGGTCCGGTGGCGCGGCGAGCAAGGCGCCCTTGATCGGGCGATCATGGCGAGCGGCCCAGTGCGCGACCATCAGCACACCGGCACTGTGGGCCACCAGAATGACCGGGCCGGAAATCATCTGCAGCTCACGCTGGATCGCGTCGACCCGCGCCGCCAGGCTCAGTTTGTTCTCTTCCAGGGGCGGTACGCAGCGGACCTTTTCCAGCCTGGCTTGCAGCAGCGTTTGCCAATGTTCCGGCACATGATCACGCAAGCCTGGAACGATCAAAATCGTGGTATCACTCATCGCCTTGTTCACCCCTCACACACTCCATCGAACGGTTCGCAAAACTCTCGAACCCTGCCTGCAGCACAGTAGGATTCGCCTCCCCGCAACGGGTTACATTTAGCGTCAGTGACTTCCCTTTTGGTGACAGCAACCCTGTCGCGCCCGGAGTGATCGGCGCAGCTGACGCTTTTCATTTCATGACCAAGTCTCTATAACTGGCTGGCCCTTGCGACAGCGAGATCTCATTTGTCACTACGTGGAATGTATTTACGCCATGCCCGTACAAGCACGCACCGCCGTACTGACCAACTACCTGGAGGTGGCTCGCCATCTGCGTCTGAACGCTAACGTCCTGCTGGCCGAAGTGGGCTTGAGCCCCGCCATGCTGGCCGACCAAAGCCAGCGCATCCCGGCCACGACCGGCATCATCCTGCTGGAAAAATCAGCGGCCTTGAGTGGCTGCGAGACCCTCGGCCTGCGCATGGCCGAGCTGCGTCAACTGGCGGATTTCGGCGAAGTGAGCCTGCTGCTCAGTCACCAGAACAACCTGCGCGACGCGCTGAAAGTGATCGTGCACTACCGGCAACTGATCAACGATTCGCTGGCGATTTTTGTCGAGGAATCGGACAAGACGGTGATCATTCGCGAAGAACTGGTGACCGACATGGGCACCAACAATCGCCAGTCCATTGAACTGGCCATCGCGGTGATGCATCGCTTTTGCGCGGCCCTGCTCGGCGCGCACTGGAACCCGATCAACGTCTGCTTCACCCATGACGCACCGGCGGATCTCTCGGTGCATCGGCGGATCTTCGGCTGCAAGATCGAGTTCGGTTGCGAGTTCAACGGCATCGTCTGCCCTGCTTCCAACCTCGACGCCGCCAACCCGCTGGCCAACGAAGCGATGGCACGACACGCGCAGCGCTACCTGGATTCCCTGCTGGGCAAGTACGGCAGCTCGGTGGCGTTCGATGTGCGCAAGGCCATCTACCTGCTGTTGCCGATGGGGCGCGCGACCATCGCGCAAATTGCCCAGAGCCTGGGCATGAACGTACGCACCCTGCAGCGTCGCCTGGGCGAAGAAGGTTCCAGTTTCAGTGAGGTGATCAGTTGCGTGCGTCGCGACCTGGTGATTCGCTACCTGGAGAACCCCGCCTACTCGCTGGGGCGGATCGCCGACATGCTCGGCTACTCCATGCCCAACTCCTTCACGCGATGGTTCATCTCGCAATTCAACATGCCGCCCGCCACCTGGCGCGCCGAGCACAAGATCGTGGCGCGCAAGGACAGCTGAGACACCAAGCCGCCGGCCTTTGGCCGCTCACGAAAAAAACGGCGCCTGCTTGCACAGGCGACCGTAAAAAGGAGCACATCCGGGGCAACGCCAGCCTTCAGCCCGCGCGCTTTATCCCCATCAACGTGACGACTGCGCCTGCATCAAGGTGTTGCCAGGGGCTTGTTCGGCCTCATCGCTGTGCGCCCGCGCGAGGTCGTCGAGATAGTGGCAGCGCACATAGAAAAACACCGCCACGGCCGCGATGCTCATCAGCGGTATCAACTGGAAGGCTCCATGCAGGCCGATGAGATCGGAGACCCTGCCGGTCAGGAATGGGCCCGGTGCCAGGCCAAGGATATTGTTGACCAGGGTCAGGACCGCAAACGCGGTGCCGTGGACCTTGTAGTGGGTCAGGTTGGCGATGGTGGCGATGATCGGGCCGTTGGCGCCCGTGACGAACAGCATGGCGAGGCCGATCAGCCCCAGCTGGACGGGACCGGCCGACTGCACCAGCGCCAGCGACATCAGCAGGCAACTGGCGAGGCAGAACGCCATGCACATTTCGACCTTGCGCAACGGCGATTGGCGCGACAGCCGATCACTGAGCATGCCGCACAGAATGGCCCCGGCGCCGCAGCACAGCACCATGATCCCCGAGAGTGCGCCGGCCTTGCCCTCGCCCAGCCCGTAATAGCGGTTGAAGTAGCTCGGCAGCCACACAATCATGCTGCCGGCCACGAAGGTCTGCAGGCCGCTGGCGATGTAGGTGGCGATCACCGAGCGGGTGCCGTACAAGGTCCGCAACTGGCGCTTGACCGCCGCTTTGCCGACGGCTTCAGCCAATCGCTGCGGAGCGATCCGGGCTTCCTTGACGATGATCGGGTAAAGCACCGCCAACGCCAGGCCGAACAGCGCCATGGTCGCGAATGACCAGCGCCAGCCCAGCTTGACCGCCACCGCCCCGCCAATGGAGATGCCCAACACCGAGCCGAACATGGCGCCGGCCATGAAGGCACTGGCGAGGGTCGCCCGCATGCTCTTGGGAAACACCGACACCACCACGGCGATGCCGACGCTGCCGTAGGCTGCCTCGCCAACGCCCACCATGAAGCGCGCAATCAGCATTTCCTGGTAGTTCTGCGCCAGGGCGCAGCCCAGGGTAGCCAGGCTCCAGAGCAGCGCCATCAGCGCCAGGCTCTTGACCCGGCCAAAGCGGTCGGCGAGCAGCGACAGGGGAATGGTCAGCAGGCCCACCATCAGGGCGACAATGCCGCTGAGCAGGCCGAGCTGGCCGTCACTCAACGCCCACTCGCCCTTGAGAATCGGGAACACGGCATTGAGGACTTGCCGTGACATGTAATCGGAAATCAACAAACCAAACGTCAGCACAAACACGATCCAGGCGTAGCGGCGTGGAATGCCTATCGAAGTATCGATTTCATCGGCCACAGTGCTGTGATGAAACGCCATGCTGTCTCCTCGGTGTCTGGCACCTGTGTTGTTATTGTTTTGGGGGTCTTGCTCACGCACAAAAACGCCGGGGCAGAATACCTGCCCCGGCTGCTGGATCAAGCGCGCTGTGGTACGCCCTTCTGCCCGGCCGTGCGGTTCGGCGCCAGGCCGTTGGCCAACAGGGTTTGCTCGACGGTGTCGTACTGCACGCCGATGCGGTAGATGTCCCGCGCCTCTTTGCCGGAGGCGATCTCACGCCCCAGTTCATGGGCAATGCGCACCGTTTGCTTGACCTGCTCCACCGAAGAGAAGCGCTTGCCGTGCTGGTCGATGATGGTGTCTTCGTTGCCGAGGCGTGGGTGCAGGCCCATGGCCAGGGCGATGGTGTTGAGTGGCAGCACGTTCTTGAGCAGCGACTCGGCCGTCAGGGTGCAGCCGTCCGGCACACGGTTGATGAAGTTCATCAGGTTCATCGGGTTCGGGCCGTCGAAGCCACCGCCGATACCGATCCAGGTCAGGTTCATCGGTCCTTTATAGATGCCCTTGCGCACCAGGCGCTCGAGGGTTTCGTAGGCATGGATACCGGTCAACTGGAAGTGCGGCTGGATGTTGCTGGCCTGCAGGCGCTTGAGGTGCTCGGCCACCCAGGCAGGACCTGCCGGCACGGTCATTTCGCTGTAGGCCGCGTGGGTGGCGGGATCAAACAGCGAGGTGTCTTCAATGCCTTCCGGGAACAGCAACTCGGTGATGGTCATTTGAATGGTGTTGATCGCGACCGTGACCTGATCCGGCTTGGGCGTCAGCTCCGCCAGCATGTGCCGGGTATCGTCGGACAGCCACAGGGCTTCGGCGCCTTCGCCTTCCGGGGCGAAGGAAATCGAGCCGCCGACCTGGATGATCATGTCCGGCACGGCTTCACGCACACCGGCGATCAACTCGTTGAACTTGGACAGGCGCTTGGACCCTTTGCCGTCCAGTTCGCGCACATGCAAATGCAGCACGGTGGCGCCTGCTTCGTAGCAGTCGACGGCCGCTTGCACGTGCTCATCCATGGTCAGCGGAATGTCTTCCGGGAAGTCGCCGGGCATCCATTGCGGTGCGTACGGGGCGACGGTAATCACTACCTTTTCCATGTTTTCCGGGTGCAGGGAATCGTCGAAAAACTGCATGGTCATCTCCTTTTTTTGTTTTTGCCTGCCCGACAGGCTGTACGGAGCAGGCATTTGCAGGGTGCAAAGGGTGAGATTGCTCAGTAGGTCTTTTCGCCAATGATTCCGGCGCGCTCCATCTTGCGATGGCAGGCCGGGTAATCCATCACGGCGTAATGCTGGGTGCTGCGGTTGTCCCAGATGGCAATGCTGTTGGGCTTCCAGCGCCAGCGCACCTGATACTCGGGAATGCAGGCCTGACTGGTCAGGTAGCGCAGCAGCTCGGAAGAGCCCTGGACGTAATCCTGGCCGTAGCGCACCCGCTCGGGGGTGTGGAAGTTGGTGAAATGGGTGGTGAACGAGTTGACGAACAGCACCTTTTCACCGGTCTCCGGATGGGTGCGTACCACCGGGTGTTCGGCGTCCGGGTACCGGGCCTTGAGCGCCAGGCGCTTTTCGATCGGCATCGCCGCGCCGAAGGTCGCCTCGATGCTGTGACGGGCTCGCAGGCCTTCGATTGTTGCCTTCACGTCGTCCGGCAGGTGCTTGTAAGCCTCCACCATGTTGGCCCACATGGTGTCGCCACCCACCGGCGGACACTCCAGGCAGCGCAGCACGCAGCCCAGCGGCGGCGCCTCGCGCCAGGTGGCATCGGTGTGCCAGGAGTTCTCGTAGCGGTCGACCGGACTGTCCGGGTTCTTGTAGACCTGCACCAGCCCGGGAAAGTCCGGGTGACTGCCCACCACCGGATGGTCTTCCAGTTCGCCAAAGCGCCGGGCAAAGGCCACATGCTCGGCGCGACTGATGTCCTGATCGCGCAGGAATACCACTCGATACTTGAGCAATTGCGCGCGAATCTCGGCAAACAGACCGTCATCGTGCACCGCGTCGGCCAGATTGACGCCGATCAGCTCGGCGCCAATGCTGCAGGTAAGTTGTTCGACTTGCATGGCGGCGGATCCCCTTAAATGACGAAGATCGACGAGCCGGTGGTGACCCGCGCTTCCAGGTCTCGGTGAGCCTGCACGGCGTCCTGCAGGTTGTAATGCTGGTTGATTTCGATCTTGATCTTGCCGCTGCCCACCAGGCCGAATATTTCGCCGGCCAGATCGGCTTTCTCTGCCGGATCGGCGATGTAGTCCGCCAGCGCCGGGCGTGTGAGGAACAGCGAGCCTTTCATTGCCAGTTGCGCCGGATTGAACGGCGGGATCGGACCGGACGCGGTGCCCACGCAGACCATCAGGCCACGGCGCTTGAGCGAGTCGAGGGAACCTTCGAAGGTGTTCTTGCCAACGCTGTCGAACACCACGTTGACCCCCACGCCGTCGGTCAATTCGCGCACGCGGCTGGCGACGTCCTCATGGCTGTAGTTGATCACGTGATCGCAACCATGGGCCCGGGCCAGTTCGGCCTTGGCTTCGCTGGAGACGGTACCGATCACGTTCAGGCCCTGCAGCTTGGCCCACTGCGAAACGATCAGGCCGACACCGCCGGCGGCGGCGTGCAACAGGATGCTGTCGCCGCGCTTGAAGTCGTAGATGCGCCGCATCAGGTACGCCGAGGTCAGGCCGCGCATGGTCATGGCCGCGGCGGTCTCGAACGAGATGTTTTCCGGCAGTTTGATCAACGGCGCGGCCGGGATCAGGCGCTCGGTGCTGTAGGCGCCCAAGGTATTGATGAAACCGGTATAGGTCACCCGGTCGCCGACCACCACATTGCTCACGCCTTCGCCCACGGCGGACACCACACCGGCGGCTTCGACGCCGATGCCATTGGGCATGGGGATCGGATAGGTGCCGTTGCGGAAATAGGTGTCGGCATAGTTCAGGCCCACCGCTACGTGACGCAGCCGGACCTCGCCTGGACCGGGATCGCCGACCTCGACCTCTTCGAAACGAAGCACCTCGGGACCACCGGTTTCATAAAATCGTACGACTTGAGCCATGCTTTTTTTCTCCATTGAGCGTTCTGGGTGCACTGCGGCGATGACATTGAATGGAATGTAAGCCGCAGGCGACCCCCGCGCCGCTCATCCGACGACAACCGCGGAACATTTGATGACAACGGCGCCAGCCTCCCCTGTCATCAAATGCCAATTCAGTGACGCCCAATGTGAAGCGGTGCACCTGAGCGTGACGATACTGGTCCGCGCTGCGAAGCCGGACAGTGCCGCCAACGCCCACTGTCGGATCAAACCCGCTACCTCTTCGCCTTGATGGGGCGGTCAGGTGCATCTGAAACAAGCACGGAGAGCGCAGAATGAAGTTCAGTTTTGTCGATACCAGCAACCCGACCCGCCGGCGCGTGCTACGCGATGCCCTCACCCTAGCTGTGGCGGCTTCTCCTTTGGCCAGCCTGGCCAAAGCGGCCGACGAAAACGCCGATGACGTGACCCTGGCGGCCGGCCCACGGCCGCTGGTGCAATACCCGCAGAAACGGCCACTGACCCTGGTGACCACTCGCCCGCCACACCTGGAGACGCCCTTCCCGGTCTTCAACGAAGGGCCCATCACGCCCAATGACGCCTTTTTCGTGCGTTACCACCTGGCCAACTTCCCCACCAGCATCGATCCGGACACTTACCGCCTGACGATCAAGGGCGCGGTCGACACCGCGTTGTCCCTGTCGCTGGCCGAGCTCAAGGCCCTGGCCGAGCCTGTGGAAGTGGTCGCCGTCAATCAGTGCTCGGGCAACAGCCGCGCCTTCTCGATGCCTCGCGTGTTCGGTGCACAGCTGGGCAATGGCTCGATGGGCAACGCACGCTGGGTGGGGGTGCCGCTCAAGGCTGTGCTGGAGAAGGCCGGGGTCAAGGCCGAGGCTAGGCAAGTGACCTTTCGCGGCCTCGACAAGCCCGTATTGCAGAGCACGCCGGAGTTCATCAAGGCGCTGGACATCAGCCATGCCATGGATGGCGAGCCCATGATCGCCTGGTCAATGAATGGCAGCGACCTGCCGTTTCTCAACGGCTACCCCATTCGCCTGGTGGTGCCCGGCTACTTCGGTACCTACTGGGTCAAGCACCTGAGCGAGATCGAAGTCCTCGACCATACCTACGACGGGTTCTTCATGGCCAAAGGCTACCGTGTGCCGGACAACGATTGCTTCTGCATCGCACCCGGCACCACGGCGGCGCAGACCCAACCGATCTCCAAATTGCCGGTGCGCAGTTTCATCACCAGCGTTAAACACGGAGACGTGTTGCCGTTGAATAAAAGCCTGATGCTCAAGGGCATTGCGTTCGACGGCGGCGCCGGGATCAGCAAGGTGGAAGTGTCGATCGACGGTGGAAAAGCCTGGCACACGGCCAGTCTTGGCCAAGACCTTGGGCGTTTTTCTTTCCGCGAATGGACGCTGACGACGACCTTTACCGACAAAGGCGCCACCCCGTTGATGGTTCGTGCCAGCAACAACGCGGGCGAGACGCAACCGCTGAACGCCGATTGGAACCCGGGTGGCTACCGTCGCCATGTGGTGGAAACCACCCACGTGACCGTTGCCTGAGGAGGCCCCATGAAACTCGTGACTACCTTGCTGTGCGCGGCTCAGATTCTTTTGGTTGCCACCGCCGGCGCAGCGCCGCTGTCGATCACCTTGCCGCCGGAAACCGCCGTGCTCAAGTCCAGCAAGCTGCCGGGCTATGCACTGGCCCAACAGAAGTGCTCTACCTGCCACTCCGCCGACTACATCAATTTCCAGCCTCCGGGCATGAGCCTGGCGCAGTGGACGGCCGAGGCGAGCAAGATGCAGCACGTGTACGGTGCGCCGATCAGTGATCAGGATGTCAGCGTCATCGGCGCCTACCTCGCGGTGACTTACGGCAGCGCCCAGGCGGGCGATGCCGACGTGCAGGCCGCCTCTAACCCATCGACGGGCCAGCCCCCTCAGCAACCGTGGCCAAGGCTGACGCCACAGCCCTGCTACAGAGCAACAGTTGCCTGTCCTGCCACGCCATCGATCACAAGGTGGTGGGCCCGGCCTATCACGATGTGGCCGCCAGGTATGCCAAGGACCCGCAGGCGCTGGCCAAGGTCACGGCCAGCATCCAGCATGGGGGTAGCGGTAAATGGGGGGAGATTCCCATGCCGCCTTTTGCGCAGCTGAGCCCGGACGATCTGCACAGCCTGGCGACATTCATTCTCAATCAGTAAACCACCATCCTGCCCGGTATCGTTCAGGCTCGCCCCGTGCAGCCTGTCGATCGGGTATCTTTTGGCCCTTCCGGCCAACGCTCATTTCGTGCAAAGACCTGTGAAATCGAGCGTTGGCCCGATGCCTGGCTGACGTCCTCGGGCCCAGCCTCTATCCTTGTCGCACCGCCGTACCGCTTTAATGGAGTTTCCCCCATGCCCGAAGAAGGCTTTCTGCTACAAGCCGCTGTCGTTTTCCTGCTCGCGGCCGTCCTCCTCGTTCCCCTGGCCAAGCGCCTGCAACTGGGCGCGGTCCTCGGTTATCTGTTCGCGGGGGTGATCATCGGCCCTTCGGTACTGGGCCTGATCGGCAACCCGGAAAGCGTCGCGCACATCTCGGAACTGGGCGTGGTGTTGCTACTGTTCATCATCGGCCTTGAGCTGTCGCCACGGCGCCTCTGGGTGATGCGCAAGTCAGTGTTCGGCGTCGGATTGGCGCAGGTACTCCTGACCGGAGGTGTGCTGGGTGCGCTGGCGCTGTTCGTCTTCGGGCAACCGTTGAACAGTTCCATCGTGCTCGGCCTGGGCCTGGCCCTGTCATCTACTGCGTTCGGTCTGCAAAGCCTGGCCGAGCGCAAGGAGCTGACCAGCCCCCACGGGCGCCTGGCCTTTGCGATCCTGCTGTTCCAGGACATCGCCGCCATCCCCTTGATCGCCATGGTGCCGTTGCTGGCCGGCGTCGAAAACGTCAGCGCCGCCGAGGACGTGAACCAGGGATTGCGGGTGCTGGCCAGCATCGCCATCGTGGTGATCGGCGGACGCTACCTGCTGCGCCCAGTGTTCCGGATTGTCGCCAAGAGCAATTTGCCCGAGGTCTCGACCGCCACCGCGCTGCTGGTGGTGATCGGTACCGCATGGCTGATGGGCATCGCGGGTATTTCCATGGCCCTGGGCGCGTTTCTTGCCGGCCTGCTGCTGGCCGATTCCGAATACCGGCATGAATTGGAAGCGCAGATCGAACCCTTCAAGGGGCTGTTGCTGGGGCTGTTCTTCATGAGCGTCGGCATGGGCGCGAACCTCAGCCTGCTGCTGCGCGAGCCGATCGTGGTGCTGGGGCTGACTGTGCTGCTGATCATCGTCAAGTTTCCCCTGCTGTTCGTCCTCGGCCGTCTCGCTGGAGGTTTGAACAAGGTCAGCGCGATTCGCCTGGGCATCGTCCTGGCGGCCGGTGGTGAATTCGCGTTCGTGGTGTTCAAGATCGGCCGCGATCAAAGCCTGTTCGATCCGCGCCTGTATGACCTGCTGGTGCTGGCGATCACCTTGTCGATGGCCATGACGCCCCTGTTGATCCTGCTGTGCGCGCGCCTGGTCAGCCCGAAAGTGCAACCGGTGGAAGTGCCGGAGAAATTTCGCGAAATCGACACCGACGAGCCTCGCGTGGTGATCGCCGGCATGGGTCGCATGGGCCAGATCGTGGCGCGTATCCTGCGGGCCCAGAACATCAAGTTCGTCGCCCTCGACACCTCGGTGGAATCCATCGAACTGTCGCGTAGCTTCGGCGGTGTGCCGGTGTTCTACGGCGACCCGATGCGCCCGGAAATCCTCAGCGCGGCCAAGGTCGAGCAAGCCGAGTATTTCGTGATCGCCACCAATGACCCGGATGCCAACATCAAGACCGCGGAACTGGTGCGCAAGCTGTACCCGCATATCAAGATCATCGCCCGCGCCCGCAACCGCCAGCATGTGCATCGCTTGATGGACATCGGCGCCCATGCCGTTCGCGAAACCTTCCATTCGAGCCTGGAGATGAGCCGCCATACGCTGCTCGGCCTTGGCCTGACCCCGGCCCAGGCCGATGCGCGGATCAAGCGCTTCAAGCATCACGACGAACAGGTGCTCGAAGCCCAGCACGCGATTTACGACGATGCGGTGAAGGTCAAGCAGACCGCGCAGGAAGCGCGGGCGGAACTGGCGCGGCTGTTTGAGGCGGATCAGTTGGAGGAGCAGGCGGGCGAGAAATGAGGTGATTGGACTGGCCTCATCGCGGGCAAGCCTTGCTCCCACAGGTTTCGGGTCACCTCGGACCCGTGGGAGCAAGGCTTGCCCGCGATGAACGATAACGCGGTAATTCAGACAACCCCGAATACTCAAGGACACTGCATTGGCCGACCAACCCGCCCCCGCCCTCAAGGAAATCTTCAACGCCGAACGCCTCCAGCACATCGCCACCGAGATGACGGCGGTCTATCCGGCGTTCGATGGCAAGGCATTCCTCAAACTGGCCAAAAAAGACCTGGCCGAACTGTCAATCATGCAGCGCCTGGCCCGGGTCAGCGAATCCCTGCATGCCGTGCTGCCGCTGGATTTCGAGGCGTCGCTCAAGGTCTTGCGCGCCCTCGCCCCACGCCTGAACAGCGCTTTTGTCAGCATGTGCCTGCCCCACTACGTGGCGACTTATGGTGCCGACCGTTTCGAGCTGTCGATGGACGCGCTCAAGTACTTCACCACCTTTGGCTCCTCCGAGTTTGCGATCCGGCCTTTCCTGCGCAGCGATCTGGAGCGTTCGCTCAAGCAAATGCACGACTGGTCGCTGGACGCCAACGAGCACGTCCGGCGCCTGGCCAGCGAAGGTTGCCGCCCGCGCCTGCCGTGGTCATTTCGCCTGGAGCGGATCCAGGCCGACCCGCGCCTGGCCGCCGGCATCCTCGACAACCTCAAGGCCGATCCCAGCCTTTATGTGCGCAAGTCGGTGGCCAATCACCTCAATGACATCACCAAGGATCATCCCGACTGGGTATTGGACCTGATCGAAGGCTGGTCGCTGGACAACAAACACACCGCGTGGATCGCCCGGCATGCCCTGCGCAGTCTGATCAAGCAGGGCAATGCGCGGGCACTGGCGATCATCGGTGCCGGTGGCAAACCGGAAGTGGAGATCGTCGATGTGCAGGTCAACCCGCCGGTGATCGGCCTGGGGGAGAAAATCACCCTGTCCTTTGCCGTCAAATCCACGGTCAAGGACAGCCAGCGCCTGGTGATCGACTACGCCATCGACTATGTGAAAGCCAACGGCAGCACCTCGGCCAAGGTCTTCAAGCTCAAGGCCCTGACCCTGCCGGGCCATGCCAGCGAAGCCATCAGCCGTGGCCAGCACATCAAGGAACTCACCACCCGAAAGCACTACGCCGGACGGCATGCGGTGCACATCATGGTCAACGGCGAACGGCTGGCGAGTACGGCGTTCGAGATCCTCCCGTGAAACACGCCTTGCACGACAACCAACACCTGTAGGAGCAAAGCTTGCTCGCGATGGCGTCAATTCAGGCACACGGCGTTATCGTTCATCGCGAGCAAGCATTGCTCCTACAGGGGGGTGTGGCCCAACAGCAGGTCCTGCTCGCGCTCACACAACTCCACCACGTAATCCCACATCACCCGCAGCCGCACGGACTTGTGCAGTTCGCGCCGGGTGCTGATCCAGTAGCTGCGCAGGATGCTTTCCTCGGCAAACAGCGGCACCAGGCCGGGGTCGGCGCTGGCCATGTAGCACGGCAGCACGGCAATCCCCAGGCCGGCGCGGGCGGCCTGTTGCTGGGCGATGACGCTGGTGCTGTGGAAGACCACCTGCGGGTTGCGGCAGAAGCTGTTGAGGAACATGAGTTCCTGGCTGAACAGCAGGTCGTCGACGTAGCCGATCCAGGCATGCCGCCCCAGGTCTTCGCGACTGCGCAGCGGCGGTGCCTTGTCGAGGTAGTCCTGGCTGGCATAAAGCGCCAGGCGATAGTCCGTGAGCTTGCGTGTGACCAGCATGTCGGCGGCCGGGCGTTCCAGGTGAATGCTGATTTCCGCCTCGCGGTTGAGGATGCTGACGAAGCGCGGCACCGCCACCAGTTCCACCTCCAGCCCCGGATAACGTTCGAACAGCCCGTTCATGCGACTGGCCAGGAACATGATGCCCAGGCCCTCCGTGACCCCGACGCGGATCTTGCCCAGCGGCGCGGTGGACTGGGTGATTTCTTCCTGGGCCAGCAGCGCGACGTTTTCCATGGCCTCGGCGTGCTTGAGCAGCGCTTCGCCCGCCGGCGTCATTTCGTAGCCTTGGGCGTGCTGCACGAACAATGCAGTGCCGAGGCTCTTTTCGATGGCCTCAATGTGCCGCGCCACCGTCGCGTGGGTGGTGTTCAGCCGGCGAGCCGCCGTGAGCAAACGCCCGCTGCGCTGTAGTTCGAGAAAAAACCGCAGGTCATTCCAGTCGAACATGAATCTTCCTTGGGGCCTGGTGATCGATCCCGCTGTTTAAAAACAAACAGCGGCTGCGCAAAAACTAACATTTTTTAAACGAAAGCTAACAACTAGGATGGACCCAACAAGAAAAACAATACGAGGTCAGGGATGCAAGCTACCCAAGATGCCTACGACTACATCGTGGTCGGCGCCGGCCCGGCGGGCTGCCTGCTGGCCAATCGGCTGTCGGCCAACCCGCAACACCGGGTGCTGCTGCTCGAAGCCGGTGGCCGCGATAACTATGCATGGATTCACATCCCGGTCGGCTACCTGTTCTGCATTGGCAACCCGCGCACCGACTGGTGCTTCAAGACCGAAGCGCAACCCGGCCTGCAAGGTCGCACCCTGAGCTACCCGCGCGGCAAGGTGCTGGGCGGCTGTTCTTCCATCAACGGCATGATCTACATGCGCGGCCAGGCCGGCGACTACGACCGCTGGGCCGCCGAGGGCAACCCCGGCTGGCGCTGGCAGGATGTGTTGCCGCTGTTCAAGAAAAGCGAAAACCACTTTGCCGGCGACTCCGAATTCCATGGCGCCAGCGGTGACTGGCGTGTCGAACGCCAGCGCCTGTCGTGGCCGATTCTCGATGCCTTTCGCAACGCCGCCGAGCAAAGCGGTATCGCCAGCATCGATGACTTCAACCAGGGCGATAACGAAGGCTGCGGCTACTTCCAGGTCAACCAGAAGGCCGGCGTGCGCTGGAACGCGGCCAAGGCCTTTCTCAAACCGATTCGCCATCGCGCCAACCTGACCGTGCTGACCGGGGTCGAGGTTGACCGCGTATTGCTGGAAAACGCCCGGGCCTCGGCAGTGAGCGTGCGCTGGCAAGGTCAGGCGCAGACGTTCAAGGCGCGCAAGGAAATCATCCTGTGCGCCGGCTCCGTGGGTTCACCGAGCATCCTGCAGCGCTCAGGAGTAGGCCCTCGCCCGCTGTTGCAACGGCTGGGCATCGGTGTTGTGCATGAACTGCCGGGCGTGGGCGGCAACTTGCAGGATCACCTGCAATTGCGGCTGATCTACAAACTGGAGAACGCTCGTACCCTCAACCAGATCGCGGGCAGTCTGTGGGGCAAGATGGGCATGGGCCTGCGGTATCTGTATGACCGCAGTGGCCCGCTGTCCATGGCGCCGAGTCAGCTAGGCGCCTTTGCCCGCTCGGGGCCGGAACAGACTTCGGCCAATCTCGAATACCACGTGCAACCGCTGTCGCTGGAGCGTTTTGGTGAGCCGCTGCACAACTTCCCGGCCTTTACCGCGTCGGTCTGCGATTTGCGCCCGCACAGCCGTGGCAAAGTTGAAATCCGCTCCACCGATCCCCGGCAAGCGCCGCTGATTCAACCCAATTACCTGAGCCACCCAGAGGACTTGCGCGTCGCCGCCGATGCCATTCGCCTGACCCGGCGCATCGTCGCCGCACCGGCCCTGAAAGCGTTCAAGCCCGTCGAATACCTGCCCGGCGACAGCCTGCAAAGTGAAGAACAACTGCACGAAGCCGCCGCCCGGATTGGCACCACGATTTTCCATCCGGTGGGGACTTGCCGGATGGGCAACGACGCCGATGCGGTGGTCGACGCCCAGTTGCGTGTCCATGGCATTCCCGGCCTGCGCATCGCTGATGCCTCGATCATGCCGAACATCACCTCGGGCAATACCTGTTCGCCTACGCTGATGATCGCGGAGAAGGCTGCAGAGCTGATCCTTAATCCCGACACAAGGAGCATCACCCCGACAATGGAACTGGTCGCACATCCCTGAATTCTGCACGCACCCTGTAGGAGCGAGCCTGCTCGCGATGAACCTGAGCACGTACGTGGGTGTCAGGTTTATAGCGTTATCGTTGACGACCATCGCGAGCAGGCTCGCTCCTACAAGTAACGAGTACACCCGATACATCGAAGTAGCGGCACCCGCCCACAAGGCAGGCGCCGACAGTGGAACAACAAAAACAATCACTGTGAGGGATACCGATATGTCAGAACATGTTCAGCCCCTGGACGCCGTGCGCAGCGCGGGCACCAGCCAGGAAACCCAGAAAGTCATCTTCGCCTCGTCGCTCGGCACGGTGTTCGAGTGGTATGACTTCTTCCTCTATGGCGCCCTCGCGGCGGTGATCAGCAAGCAGTTCTTCGCCGGGGTCAACGACACCACGGCGTTCATCTTTGCCCTGATGGCCTTTGCCGCCGGCTTTATCGTCAGGCCGTTCGGCGCGCTGGTGTTCGGTCGGTTGGGGGACATGATCGGACGTAAATACACCTTCCTCGCCACCATCATTCTCATGGGCCTGGCGACCTTCTGCGTGGGCTTGCTGCCGACCTACGCCAGCATTGGCATCGCCGCGCCGATCATCCTCGTGGTGCTGCGCATGCTTCAGGGTCTGGCCCTGGGCGGTGAGTATGGCGGCGCCGCCACCTACGTCGCGGAACACGCGCCGGTTGGCAAACGCGGTTTCCACACCAGCTGGATTCAGTCCACCGCCACCCTCGGCCTGCTGCTGTCGTTGCTGGTGGTGCTCGGTTGCCGTTACTTCACCGGCGATCAGTTCGAAGTCTGGGGCTGGCGCATTCCGTTCCTGTTCTCGATCATTCTGCTGGGCATCTCGACCTGGATTCGCCTGAGCCTGCACGAATCGCCGGCCTTCGTGAAAATGAAAGAGGAAGGCAAGCTCTGCAAGTCGCCGATCCGCGATTCCTTCGGCAAGTGGGAAAACCTCAAGGTGGTGCTGATCGCCCTGTTCAGCATCAACGCCGGGCAGGCGGTGACCTTCTACGCGGCGCAGTTCTACGTGCTGTTCTTCCTCACCCAGTTCCTGAAAATGGACCCCGCCGTGGCCAACGGCTTGCTGATCGTCAGCGTGACCATTGGCGCGCCGTTCTTCATTTTCTTCGGCTGGCTGTCGGACAAGGTCGGGCGCAAACCGGTGCTGATGCTCGGCCTGTTGCTGGCCACTGCGCTGTACTTCCCGATCTTCAAGACCCTGGCCCACTACGCCAACCCGGCCATCGACCAGGCCAGCCGCCAGGCACCGATCACCGTGACCGCGGACCCTGCCACCTGCACCTTCCAGTTCGACCCGGTGGGCAAGGCCAAATTCGACAGCCCGTGCGACAAGGTCAAGACCTTTCTCGTCAAGCAGGGCCTGCCGTATCACAGCGAAGCGGCACCGGCCGGCAGCGGCGTGCAAGTGAGCGTGGGTGACGCGAAGATCGACGGCTTCGACGAAGCGGCCCTGCGTGGCGCAGTGACCCTGGCCGGCTATCCGCAGCAGGCCGACATGCAGCAGATCAACAAACCGATGATCGTGGCGCTGATTGTCGCGCTGATCGTCATCTCCGCCATGTGCTACGGCCCGCTGGCGGCGCTGATGGTCGAACTGTTCCCGACCCGCATCCGCTACACCTCCATGTCCCTGCCCTACCACATCGGCAACGGCTGGTTCGGTGGTTTCCTGCCGACCGTGTCGTTCGCGCTGGTGGTGTATACCGGGGATATCTTCTACGGGCTGTGGTACCCGGTATTGATTACCGGGGTGAGCCTGGTGGTGGGGATGATTTGCCTGCGTGAGACGCGCAATGTGGATCTGAACAAGAACTGAATACACAACCTGTAGGAGCGAGCATGCTCGCGATAGCGGTGGAACAGCACCATCACTGGTGACTGATCTGACGCTATCGCGAGCAGGCTCGCTCCTACAGTGATTGGGTGGTGTGAGACTCACTCATCGAGTTCGACGACCTCGAACTTCACCTGATCCGGATAAAACGCCATGTATTCACGGATCTGCTCTACCGACACCTTGGGGTTCTCGTAACTCCACACCGCATTCGCCCCTTCATGCCCCGGCACCTGCAGGCTGAAATAACTGGCATCGCCCTTGTACGGGCAGTAGCTGGTGTGGTCGGTGCGGGCGTAATACTTCTCGTCGATGTCCTCGCGCGGCACGTAATACACCGGCGGGTAATTGGCTTCCAGCAGCACCAGCGCGCGCGAGGACGCGGCCACCTGGATACCGTGGAACTTCACCAGCAGACAGCCGGGTTGCTCGGCGATAGTGATGACAGGACTGGGACCGGTGCTTTTCATGGAGTTCGTTCCTCATGAGGAAGTTTGACCGCGTTGTGGGAGCAAAGCTTGCTCGCGATGGGCTGCGCAGCGGCCCCAAAACCTGAGACCACGATGTATACGGTATAACCCAAATTCCCCTTCTACGACGGCCACACAGCCAAACGGACTGCTTATCCGGTCATGGCAAAAACTGTACATCCATACAGATAAAGATTGCCCCAACGCTCAACTCCCGCCATTCTGTGCACCTCCCGGACACTGATCGACGATGGTGGTTATGCGGCTGTACCTCTGTGAAAAACCCTCCCAGGCCAAAGACATTGCAGCCGTGCTGGGCGCCAGGCGCCGTGGCGACGGCTGCTGGCTGGGAACGGACGTCACGGTGACCTGGTGCATTGGCCATCTGCTGGAAACCGCGCCGCCGGACGCGTACGACGCACGCTACAAGCGCTGGGTGCTGGCCGACCTGCCGATCATCCCGGACAAATGGAAAATGACCGTCAAGCCGCGTACCGCCAGCCAGTACAAGGCGGTCAAGCGCCTGCTCGGTGAAGCGTCCGAATTGGTCATCGCCACCGACGCCGACCGCGAGGGCGAGATGATCGCCCGGGAACTGGTGGAACATTGCCGCTATCGCGGGCCGATCCGCCGCCTGTGGCTGTCGGCACTGGACGATGCCTCGATCCGCAAGGCCCTCGCCGCGCTCAAGCCGGGCGCCGAGACCTTCAGCCTCTACCATTCGGCGCTGGGCCGCAGTCGGGCCGACTGGCTGATCGGCATGAACATGAGCCGGCTGTTCACCCTGCTGGGGCGCCAGTCGGGCTATCAAGGGGTGTTGCCGGTCGGTCGGGTGCAAACCCCGACCCTGCGCCTGGTGGTGGACCGCGACCGCAGCATCGCCGATTTCGTACCGGTGCCCTACTGGGCCATCGACGTACACCTGCTGCATGACGGCACCGCGTTCACTGCGCAATGGCGTGCACCTGCCGATCTTTGTGACGATCAGGACCGTTGCCTGAATCAGGCAAGGGCCCGGCAGGCGGCGACGGCCATGATGGGGGCGGCGAGCGCAAGGGTGATCAAGCTGCGAACCGAGCGCATGCGCGAAGTGGCACCGCTGCCGTTCGACCTGGGCACCCTGCAGGAGGTTTGCTCGAAGAAGCTCGGGCTGGGCGCCCAGGAAACCCTGGATATCGCGCAGGCGCTCTACGAAACCCACAAGGTCATCACTTACCCACGCAGCGATTGCGGCTACCTGCCACTGAGCCAGCACAGCGAAGCGCCGGCCATCCTGGCGGCGTTGCGCCAGGCCGACCCTGCGCTCGACGCCCTGCGCGATCACCTGGAGCAGCAACGCCGCTCACGGGCCTGGAACGATGCCAAGGTCAGCGCGCACCACGGGATCATTCCCACCGCGGCGGCAAAAAACCTGGAGCGCCTGACCGGCAAGCACCGCGCGGTCTACACGCTGATTCGCGCACGCTATCTGGCGCAATTCCTGCCCAATCACGAATACGATCGCACCCAGGCCGACTTCGATTGTGCGGGTGAAGCCTTGCGCGCCGTCGGCAAGCAGATCGTCGAGCCGGGCTGGAAACGTGCCCTGCCCGAGGCGCTTGCACCCGCCAAGGGCCGTGAAGCCCCCGCCCCGCAAACCCTGCCCAACCTCAAGGAAGGCATCGATTGCGCGATAGATAACGTGCAGCTCAAGGACCTCTGGACCCAGCCGCCGAAGCCCTTCACCGAGGGTGACCTGATCAAGGCGATGAAGAACGTCGCCAAACTGGTGGAAGATCCACTGCTCAAGCAGAAACTCAAGGACACCACGGGCATCGGCACCGAGGCGACACGCGCTTCGATCATCCAGGGCTTGCTCGATAGAGGTTATCTGGTCAAGAACGGCAAGGCGCTGTCTGCCACGCCCGCCGCTTTCAGCCTGATTGATGCCGTGCCAAGGGCGATTGCCGATCCGGGCACCACGGCGATCTGGGAACAGGCACTGGACATGGTGCAGAGCGGGGAAATGAGCCTTGAAGAGTTCGTCACCAAACAGGCGGCGTGGATGAGCAAACAGGTGGCTCGCTGCGCCGGTCTGAACCTGACCATCAGCGGTCCGGCCAGCCCTGCCGGGCGCGGTGCCACACCCTGGAAAAACAAGCGCAAGCCAGCCAAGCGCAAGACTGGTACCGGCAACAAACGCAGCGCAAAACCGTCAAGCAAGGCTTAAGGGCCTATCGACCATACTGAGGGTGCACCCAATCAGGAGCCCATCAGCATGCCCTCGATAGAACTGCACCCCGCCCACCGCGACGAACTCCAGACCATCGAAAACCTGATGCAGTTCTACACATACGACTTCAGCGAGTGGTTGCCGCTGAAACTGGGTGCCCACGGTTTTTTCGGCCTGCAACCGATGACGGACTACTGGCGCGATCCCGCGACCCAGCCATGGCTGATCCGCGTCGACGGCGAACTGGCCGGTTTTGTGACCCTGGACAACGACATTCACCTGCCCGACGCCGAACACAACATCGGCTACCTCTTCGTCGCGCGATGTTTCCGTGGCCAGGGTGTCGCAAAATTTGTCGTTTCCACCCTCTTGAGCCGGTTTCCCGGTCAGTGGCAGATTTTCCATGTCGATGCGAATTCTTGCGCCCGGGCGTTCTGGGCCAAGGTGATGCCAGGCCTCTGCCCAGCGGGTTTCAACCGGCATCAACAGTCGATCCAGGGTCACCCGTGCACCCTTTACCGATTTTCGGTTTAGCCGTCACCACCCGGTTCGGGTGCTTTTTCACCCCTCTTTTTCTAATTCCACGCAGCTTTGTCCGACAATATGTAGTGACGAAAATAAATCACTACAAAACCGTTGACGCCTTCGATTTGCCCTTGCATGATGCAGACGTCTCCCCGATCGGGAGTACAGGCAACACGTTTGAGCAAGCTCGTCTGACCGCCGAGCTGTTTTTTCCGGATGCACGCTGCCCACAAGGCAGATTGAAGAAGCTGACCTGGCCTGAACGTCCAGTACAAGGGCGAGAAGCGCTGGCGATCCATCCTCATGAAGCTTGTGACCAACCTTTGAAAGGTTGGCAGTGGCCTGAAGGTAATCGCTGCTTCTCTTCGTTGTGACGCAATCGCGTAGCAGTTATTCAACACGACTACATGCAACAGACGCAGGACCCCGCACTTACAGCGGACGACTGCCGACGTCCTGGTTTCGGTGCCAGGGATCAACTAACCGATGGGCTACATGTATTTAGCGAATCAACTTTGAAAGATCACCAAATGGTCAAGGGGGCTCTACCATGAATCTGAACAATCAACCGACTATCGAAGAACTGGCTCGTATGTTCGCGGCGAAGAAAGACACGCTCGACAGCCATATTCTCTGGATCAGCAAATCGGGCAGCGTTCATATCGACTGCCTGTCGCCCCACAGCCACGAAGCGGAGTTCGACCAGAACAACCAGAACCTGCTGGCCCGCCTGAAGATGTACCGCCGCGGCCATGGCTATGTCGGCAAGAAAGCCGCGGCTGACAAGGACTTCATCGGTAATGTTCTGCAAACGCTGAAACAGGCCTGGGGATCGATGCAGGGTCAGAATGAAGTTCGGGTGATTGACCGGTTCTGCTAATTGAAATAAGTCTTCACTGACTTATATAAAGAGGGCCTGCTCCTGCTTTTAACAAGCACGGGAGCAGGCCTTTTTTATTGCCTGCAACTCCAAATCGCGCGCTTTTAATACTGTAGGAGCGAGCCTGCTCGCGATGGTCGTGAACGATGACGCGGGGTGTCTGAATACCCGTGTTGTTGAAACGTTCATCGCGAGCAGGCTCGCTCCTACAGAGAGATGGTCGGCCCCAATTCATAGGCATAGCTTATGCGCCGCATTGGATATCGGTCTTGGACGCTATGAATGGATCGGCAGAAGATGAGCCCACACCCAGGCACATCCCACTGCAACAGGAGATCCACCATGCAACAGTCCCACGCCTACAACGACACCAGCCTCGAACTGACCGCGAAAATCCTTGACGCCAAGGCCCGCAAAAACCTGTCCTTCGAGCAAGTGACCGAAGGCACCGGCCTTGGCCTGGCCTACGTCACCGCCGCCCTGCTCGGTCAGCATCCACTGCCGGAAGCGGCCGCCAAGGTGATCGGTGAAAAACTCGACCTGGATGCCGACTCGGTGGCCCGCCTGCAAATCATCCCGCTGCGCGGCAGCCTGTCCGGCGTGCCGACCGACCCGACCATCTACCGCTTCTACGAAATGATCCAGATCTACGGCACCACCCTCAAGGCCCTGGTTCACGAGCAGTTCGGCGACGGCATCATCAGCGCGATCAACTTCAAGCTCGACATGAAGAAAGTCGAAGACCCGGAAGGCGGCCACCGTGCCGTGATCACCCTCGACGGCAAGTTCCTGCCGCTGCGTCCTTTCTGAATCGAATTCGGCCCGCACAACGGTGCGGGCCAATCCCTGTACCCATGAGGACGGCACCATGAAAGCGCTCATCGAAGGTTTCTTGAAGTTCCAGAAAGACGTCTTTCCACAACGCACCGACCTGTTCAAACACCTGGCCACCACGCAGCACCCGGGCACCCTGTTCATCACCTGTTCCGACAGCCGTGTCGTGCCGGAATTGCTGACCCAGCAAGAACCCGGCGAGCTGTTCGTGATCCGTAACGCCGGCAACATCGTGCCTTCCTATAGCCCCCATCCCGGTGGCGTGTCGGCCACGGTCGAGTACGCGGTCGCGGTACTGGGCGTCACCGATATCGTGATTTGCGGCCACTCCGATTGCGGCGCCATGACCGCTGTCGCCAAGTGCACCTGCATGGACCACCTGCCCGCTGTCGGCAGTTGGTTGCAACACGCCGAGTCGGCCAAAGTCATCAACGAGTCGCGGCCTCATGCCAATGAAGCGGCAAAAGTCAGCTCGATGGTGCGGGAAAACGTGATCGCGCAACTGGCGAACATCCAGACTCACCCGAGCGTGCGGCTGGCCCAGGAAAAAGGCCTGCTGAAGTTGCATGGCTGGGTGTACGACATCGAGACCGGCTCGATCGATGCCCTGAATGGCAGCAGCCGCCAGTTCGTATCGCTGGCCGAGCACCCGGACACCTGCGCCGTTCCGGCACGATCCACAGATGCAGCCGCCTGAAGATTGAATCCATTGACAGCGAGAAGGCCGACGCAGCGCTCCCTGCAAACGGGAGCGCTGCACGGCCATGATCGACAGGGTTATTTATCGTCCATCCTGGTTGACGATGACGACCGATTCTCAGGGCTCTCTTCAGCGCTGGGCGGTTCTGGAATGCTGCCTGGCGTGAACACGTGAGTCAGCAATTCCCGGGCATCGACTTCGACCACCCCTTGCACCGAACGCGCCAGACCAACCGCCTGCTCACACTGTTTATGGGTGTTGACGCGACCGCTCAACGCCACCGTGCCGCCCTGGGTTTTGACATGGATTTGCAGGCCAAGACTTGGTTTGGCCAGTGCCAGGGCCGACTTCACCCTGGCGGTAATCCACGTGTCGTGAACGCCCCTTTCCAGATCGTGGGAGTAATGTTGAAACGACTGCAGTTTCATGATGCGACCCTCTGCCTTTCAGGCGAGCGAATGGGACATCTGATTCGTTTTGCAGTGCTCGCCAGTCAATACAGACACACATGAAAAGTATAGTGCGGCCATCGCCCGGGGTCGGAGTGTCGGCTCAACGCTTGACCGACAGATCCACCTGGGTCATGCGGCTGCGTACAGTGAACACACCGTCCCCCGAGAGAATCGCGCTGCGCGCAAACAGGCGCCCGCTCTCCCAGTTCGACAGGCCCAGTTCCGGCTTGTTGAGCGCGTACTGGCCATCGACCCAACGGGTAATGCCGTTGCCGACAAAAGGCGCGTTGACCGCGTTGTAGAAGCGTTCGTGGCTCGCCGCATCTTCGCTGATCAACGACACGGTGAACTGCGGGCTGTAGCGATTGAACAAGGCGATGGCATTGTCCAGGTCGTCGACGATTTTCAGGCTGACTTCCGGGGTTTCTTCCCACTCCCACTCACGGCCCAGTTGATCTTCTGGCAGCGGTTCGGCCAGTGCTTCGGTCTGGTAGCCCTCGGCGCGATAGACTTCGACGGTTGCGTTCTGCCAATCCGCCGGCAAAAACGCCTCGCTACCTTCGACGATATGCAGCTTGCAGCCCTGCCCCCGCGCCTTGCCGGCCTGCTGCAAGGCATCGAGAAACAACGGCACCAGTTCAGCCGCGCGGTCGCGGTGGATCAGGCACACATTGAGGGTGTTGCACACCTTGCGGTCCAGCGAGTTGCGCACCACGGCGGCAAAGCGCGTGGCATCGGCATCCACATGGGCGATCAGCCAGGCGCCACCGGTGCCGTGCAGGCTGACAGCGGTGCCGGCCTGTTGCGCGATGCTGCCCAACTGACTGACCGCGCGACCCGAACCACGGGCCACGGCCAGCGACAGGCGACGATCGGCGAACATCGCCCAGCCGGCGGCATGGTTGACGCTTTCCACCAAGGACACCGCGCCGCTTGGCAAGCCGGCATCGGCCAGCGCCGGATTCAGGGCATGGGTGACGATGGCCTGGGCGGTGCCCAAGGCATCGCTGCCAATGCGCAGCACGGCGGTGTTGCCGGTGCGCAGCACGCCGGCGGCATCAGCGAAGACATTCGGCCGACCTTCGAAGACGAACGCGACGATGCCCAACGGCGACACCACCTGCTCGACCTTCCAACCGTCGTGCTCGACGCAACTGATCACCTTGCCCCGGGAAGCCGGCGCATCGCGCCAGGCCCGCAGGCCGGCAATCATGTCGCGGCGCATGCGCTCATCGGCCAGCAGGCGCGTGGTCGAGCGACCGCGAGCCTTGGCTCGTTCGATGTCGGCCTGGTTGGCCGCTTCGATCAATGCCCAGCAATCCGGGTTCTCCAGGCGCTGCGCGAAGAGATCGAAGAAGTCGCTGATGGCTTGATCGGACACCGCCGACATCGCGGCAAACGCCGCTTGCGCGCGCTCGATCGCCACCGCTGCCGCCTGCTGGTCGGCCACCGGAATCAACAACAGCTCACCGCTGACCTGCTCCACCAACAGGTGGTCTCCGGGCTGGAAGCGTGCTGCCAGTTCGGGGCTGACCACGGTGACACGATTACCGGCGAAAGGGATCGGCGTGCCAGCGACTAGACGTTCGAGCGCAAGAGACATGAAGCGGTTACACCATGTAATGGGCGGGCGGAAAATGTATAGCAAAAGTCCCGGAGCGTCACCCGCCCGACACGGCCGGCGTCAGGCCAGACGAGAACGCAGCAGCCCCTTCACCGTGCGCATCACTGCGGCATTCGCCTCTTCCATCTGCCCGACCTGCTTGAGTGCTTCCTCCAGTTCGCCACGAGCATGGGCCTCAAGCGCCGCCTGACCGCTGCTGTGCACCAGGCGATGGGGGACTTCCATGCGTCGGAAATCTGCATCGCGCTGCTGGTTCTGGTTTTCCTCGCCGTAATACCACTGGCCAAACAGGCATTCGGTTTCATCCGGCAAGGTCAAGGGTGAATGGGGTTTGGGATTGAGCAGGCGATCGTAGACCGCCACCTTGAGCGTCAGCTCCTGCAGGTTGCCCAGTTCGACGTTGGACAGCAGGTGCGATTGATCGATGTCCCGCTGCATCTGTTGCGCCTCGCCGTACATCCCGGCCATGGCCTCGGCAGTCTTGTCGATCACCGCGCCAAAGGCACTGGAGATCTGGTTCTGCTGGGAAATCGATTGTTTGGCCTCGCTGATTTCCTGCTGGATCGCCGAGGTTTCCTTGACAATTTCCCGGGTCGCCTCGGCGGTTTTCTCCGCCAGCAAACGCACCTCGCCCGCCACCACCGCAAACCCGCGTCCGGTGTCACCGGCACGCGCGGCCTCGATGGCGGCATTGAGGGCCAACAGGTTGGTCTTGCGCGCGATATCGCTGATCAGGTCGACGATGCGGTCGATCTCGCTGGCGCGGCTGACCAGATGCGTGATCACCCCTTCCAGGGCATCCAGCCCGGCGGCCATGACCCGTGATTGTTCTTGCAGGTGAGTGACTTGCTCGCGGTTATCGATGGCCGCGCGGGCCACGGTCTCGGCCCGCTGGTGATTGAGCTTGAGGCGCTGGTTGAGCATCGAGAACGACTCGCTGACCGGCGCCAGGGAGTTGCCGCAAGTCAGCAGGTGCTGGGCCAGGCCGCGAAAAAAATCCCGGTCGCGCTGCTCGGCCTTGCGGGCTTCATGCTTAGCCTCGTCCACAGTGTTGACGAGCACCGGGGCCGGCATCACCTTTGCCGATTCAGGGGTGTCCCCAGCCGTTTTCCTGCGCCAATTGAAATTCATCCCCACTCCCCCACCCCGGACGCAATGCGCCAAAAGCCCGGAAGATACGAATCAACCGGGCTGGATAAAAGAGCCAATTGGACGAATTAACAGCGCTCCAGTGGCTCCCCTGGAGATCGATGCATCACCGATTGCGGCGCCAGAAGAACCGCGACAACAGCGCATCGAGGCTGAGCTTGCCGGGGCCCGAGAGCACCAACGGCACCAGCGCCGCGAGGTAGATCAGCGGCAGCTTGAAGTTGCCATAACCCTTGTTGGTGATGGAGTAGCCCTGCGCCAGTTCACTCAAGCTCGACCAGTCGGCGGGCCAATGCACGGCGGCGGTCGCGACCAGGGTGACGACGATCAAGCTGATCGCCGAAAACCGTGTGGCCAGCCCCACCAGCAGCGCCAGGGCGCAGACCAGTTCCACCCACATCGACATCTCCCAGTTCAGCGTGGCCGGCAGGTGGTTGAACGGAAACAGGAAGCGGTCCTGGATGTCGGCGAACCAGTTTTCGCCGTTGAATTTCTCAAGACCCGACTCGAAGAACTCCCAGGCCAGGAATACCCGCAGGGTCAGCGGTGCGATCCAGTTGCCGGCGCGGTCAAGGTTCAGGTGCAGGCCTTTGACGGCCGATGAAATGGAAGTGCTCATGGACAAAGGTCTCCTTCAAATCAGGGATATCGGGACGTGGTGCCCCGCATGGCGCAAGGATCGGCGTGGCCAATCGATGAGTGAATTTCATCAGGCCGGTGTATCGGCGATGTGTCGCTTGCGCTTGGATTTGAAGGCGTGTTGTGTCAGGAGCGGACCTGTACACACTTTGATACGTAGACCCTGCCCCCCCTGTAGGAGCGAGCCTGCTCGCGATGGTCGTCAACGATGACGCGGGGAACCTGACACCCCACGTCGTTCTCAAGTACATCGCGAGCAGGCTCGCTCCTACAGGGGTTCACCGCCTGTGTCGGTTCAGCGCCAGGCCCATTTCGGTTTCTCGCTACGCTGCGGATCGTCCCAGGCAAACCGATAAACCTTGTCGGCGGTGGGTGCCGTGCACTGGCCGTTATCCGCCTCGGCCCCGACAATCGACCACTCGGCCCCGTCGCTCTTCCCCAACGCCCGCGTCGCCTCCGGCTTGAAGCACCGACTCAACATGTCATTGGGCACCATCGCGTAATCCTTCGGATGCTCGCGCAACCACTGCGCCGCCCGCTCCACGGTGGAGTCGAGCATGCCGAAGTGCACGATGGGCTGGCGGGCGAACAACCAGTGGCCTTCGCTCCAGTTGACCAGCACCAGGTCGGCGCCCTGGGTCATCTTGTCGGCCTGGGCCATGAGGGTCTGGTTGGGGTTGGTGCCGTCCTTGACCGGCTCGATGAAGCCACGGGCAAACCACAGCACAAACCAGGTCGCGACCAGAGCCGGGAAGGCCCGACGCAGGCGCGGGCGCTGCTTGAACCAGCGTTTGAGCAACCATGGCAGCAAGGGGGCCGCCGCCAGTACCAGCGCAGGCAGCGCCGGATAGATGTACAACTTACGCTTGCCGGCGCTGATGCAGAAAAACAGCAGTACCAGCGCCACCCAGCCGAGCAGCACCAGCACGCGGCCGTCGCGCTTTTTCAACTGCCGGCGCCAGGCCGGCACCAGCCATGGCAACGCCAGCACCAGCGGCAGCCAGTACTGCGGGATGACGTTGGTGAAGAAGTACCAGAACGGCTCGCGGTGATGCCACGAAGCGGCGTAGCGCCCGGCGGTCTGGCGCAGGAGAATTTCTCGCGCGTAGGCGATTTCGTCAGCGCCGCCATTGAACAAAATGGACAAGGTCAGTGGCAGCAACCAGATGCAAATGGCTGCCACCATCACCAGCAACCCTAGCCACCACTTGCGCGCCTCACCCGGCATTGCCACCACCCCCGACCAGCCTTTGCGCACCGCATAGGCATAGGGGATCAGCAGCAACGCCGGCAAGAAACCCACGCCCTTGGTGATCACGCCAATGCCCATGGCCGCACAGCCGACATAGAACCAGCGCCACGCCGGCCCAAGCAGCAAGTGCCGCGCTAGCCCGTACAGGCCCAGGGTGGTAAACAGAATCAGGAAACTGTCGATTTGCCCGGTGCGCAGGATGCTGTAGGTCTGATAAGTGGCCAGATACAGCAGCGCGGCGTTGCGCCCGATACGCTGGCTCCACAGGCGACGCCCCAGGTCATAGACCATCGCCGTGACCGTCACTGCCGAAAACAGCCCCGGGATATACAGCGCGATGTTGGGCTTACCCGTCACCCAGGTGAAAAACGCCACCGTCCACATGAAAATCGGCGGCTTGTCGCCATAGATCTCCCCGGCCCGGTGCGGAATCAGCCAGGAACCGTTGTGCAGCATCTCCAGGGCCACGCCGAGGAAACGTTCTTCATCGACGTTCTGTGCCTGACGCAGCCCCAGGCCCGCGCCGATCAACAGCAGGGCAAGCAGCATCAAACCCAGGCATTCGACCCTGGGCGATAAGGTGCGGCGCATGGCTTATTCCTCGACTTTTCGGCTTTTGGCGATCAATTGCAGGTTACGCAGGTACACGATCGAGCCAAAGGCTTGCCCTGCGATGAACACCGGGTCCTGGCGGTAGATGGCGTAGGCGAACAGCAAGGTGCTGCCGACGATGCTCAGGTACCAGAAGCTCACCGGAATCACGCTGCGCTTTTTGTATTCGCTGTACAGCCATTGCAGGACGAAACGGCCGGTAAAGGCGATTTGTCCGGCAAAACCGATCACCAGCCACATGGCTTCGCGGGTCATGATCATCCTTCCAGCTCCTGGACTTGAAGCTCTTGAGGCAGAGCGTTAAGACGAGTGCGCTTGATCAGCCACCACACGCCGGCAAGGTCGAGAATCCCCACCAGCGCACGATCGAGATTGCCGTACTTGGAGACCCCGGCGGTGCGCGGTCGGTGGTTGACCGGATGGACGATCATGCGGCCGTTGTGACGCTGGATCAGCGCCGGAATGTAGCGATGCATGTGGTCGAAGTACGGCAGGCGCAGAAATGCCGCGCGTTCGATCAGCTTCAAGCCGCAACCGGTGTCCGGGGTGGAATCCTTGAGTAAACGACTGCGCAGGTTGTTGGCGAAACGCGAGGCCCAGCGCTTGCTCGCGGTATCGCGGCGGTTGACCCGGTGCCCGGCCACCAGTTGCACATCCGTGCTTCCCCGCACCAGCGCCAGCATCCCGGGGATGTCCGCCGGATCGTTCTGGCCGTCGCCATCAAGGGTCGCCAGCCAGCGCCCCCGCGCTTCGCGGGCCGCGTGGTACAGCGAAGTGCTCTGCCCCAGCGAGCGCTCGTGGTGCAGGATGCGCAAGGTATGCAGGCCGTTGTTTCTGATCTGCCGCAGTTCCTGCAGGGTCGCATCGGTGCTGCCGTCATCGACGACGATGATCTCGTAGACCTCGTCTGCCATGGCCACGCGAATTTCCTCGAGCAACGGCCTGAGGTTGTTCGCTTCGTTTTTCGCTGGAATCAATACGGATACAAAAATGTCCTGGCTCATGGAGTCCCCCTCGCCTTCTGGTTGTTCGTTATCTAGAGGCGAATGCTTCAGATCCGATAAAACTGTCGATACCACTTCACAAACTCCGTCACGCCCGTGGCGACGGGCACTTGCGGGTTGAAATCGATCCACTGCGTCAGCGCCGAGACATCGGCCCAGGTCCTGACCACATCGCCGGCCTGCAACGGCAGGTAGTTGCGCACAGCCTGGCGGTCCAGAGCCGACTCCAGGCACTCGACAAAATCCAGCAGCGCCACGGGTTGTCCGCGACCGATGTTGAACAGGCGGTTCACGCCCTCGCCTGCCCCGGCCGGCACGGGTGGCTTTGTACGCAGACGAGCGATGCCTTCGACGATGTCGTCGATGTAGGTAAAGTCCCGCGCCATCTCGCCCTGGTTATAGATGTCGATGGGCTGCCCCTTGAGGATGCCCTCGGTGAACTTGAACAGCGCCATGTCCGGTCGGCCCCAGGGTCCGTAGACCGTAAAGAAGCGTAGCCCGCTGGCCTTGACGCCGTAGAGGTGGCAGTAACTGTCGGCCAGCAGCTCATTGGCGCGCTTGGTGGCCGCGTACAGTGAAATCGGGTGTTCGACAGGGTCTTCGACGCTGAACGGCAGCTTGCCGTTGCTGCCATATACCGAGCTGCTGGAGGCGTAGACCAAATGCTCGGGACGATGATGGCGGCAGGCTTCCAGCACATTGAGGAAACCCACCAGGTTCGACTGCGCGTAGACATCCGGATTGTCCAGCGAATAACGCACACCGGCCTGGGCGGCCAGGTGCACCACGTCGCTGAACCGATACTCGCGGAACAACTCCAGCAACGCCGGCTTGTCGACGATGTCCATTTTCACGAAGCGAAAGCCCGACAGGCACTCAAGCTCCCTGAGCCGCGCCTGCTTGAGCGTTACGTCGTAGTAATCGTTGAGGTTATCGATCCCGACCACGTCGTGGCCGTCCCGGCACAAACGCCGGGCCACATGAAAGCCGATGAATCCGGCGGCGCCGGTGACGAGAATAGTCACGAGGCGCTCACCCCAAAAAAGGCGCCGAGCGCTGCCGAATGCCCAATAAAAAAAACCACCTGCTGCATGCTTCTGTTCCCGCTCATGACATGTCTGACTCATTGCTCCGTCATGAAGCTTGTAAAACAGAAATATTTCAGTTTCGGTGGTCTAGATGAATTTCCGCGGATTTTTCCCGCTACTTGGCGTCCCCGCCATGGGGTTTGTAAAAACGGAAGAGGCCGATGTCCACGGTCTTGATGTACTCCTTCGACCAACTCGGGTTCACCGTGCGGTCATGAAAATACAGCGCGCCTCCGGTGCGATCCGGCAGTTGCTTGTTCAGCGCCTTGCGCGCGATTTCCTTGGCCATCGCGTAGGGCACCTCTTCCTGCACCGAGTCGGATTTGCCGTCACACCACCAGGAGAACTGGCAGCTCTTGGTCTCCGAGCCCTGCTTGACCACTTTGCACACCGTATCGGGAAAGCCTTCATGACCGAGACGGTTCATCACCACGTTGGCCACCGCTTCCATGTCGGCGGAGTCCTTGCCCTTGGCTTCCCAGTAGATGGAACGCGCCAGGCAGGTGATGGCGTCGTCCATCGGCGCAGTGCCGGCGGGGTCGACCGCCTGGACTTCGGATTGGGTGATGGCTTCGGCCTTGGGCGCAGGCGGTGCGTTGGTGTTCTCGGCGGCCTTTTGTTCCAGCACTTCGGCCTTGTCTTCGGCCACTTTCTGTTTCTGTTGCTGCTCGTCGGCAAAGGCCGGAACGGCGAGCAGGGTCAAGGCAAGACAGGCAGCAATCCAGTCGAGGCGCATGGTCGGGATGACTCAGTTGGAATTATCGCTTCAGTGTAGTAGTGAAATGATTGCACACACGTCCTAACATTTCGCAGAATCCGTTGCCTTAACAGGAACCACTTCGCGCATCATGGGCGCAGTCAGCCAAAGGGGTTTTCCATGCATGTCGTCTCATCCGCTCTGCGCCTTGCCGGAGTTGCTCTCGCTCTGTCGTTCGCGTCTTCGGCCATGGCCAGCGACGAATCGCAACTGATCGAATCGATCAACCTCTACCGCAGCCAGTTGCAGCGCTGCGCCGGTCAGGTCTCCTCGGAGCTGCCGCCGCTGGCCGCCGATCCACGGCTGGTGCTGACGGCTGCCAGCATCGGCAATCTGCAGCAGGCCATGGCCACCGCCGGCTATCCGATGAAGAACGTGCAAGCGATCAGCCTGTCCGGGCCCCGTGATGCGCAAGGGGCGATGAAGGCGATTCAGGAAAGTTTCTGCCAGATCGTGCTCGACCCGCAGTTCGTCGACGTCGGCGTCAGCCGCCAGGACCGCGAATGGCGCATCGTCGTGGCGCGCCCGCTGTTGAGCGCACGCCTGGGTGACTGGCAGGCCGAAGGCCAGAAGCTGCTGGCCGAGGTCAACGTCGCCCGCGCCCGGCCACGTCAATGCGGCGCGCAATCCTTTGCCGCCACCTCGCCACTGGCGTGGAATGCCACCCTGGCCACCGCCGCCGAAACCCACTCGCGCAGCATGGCCAACAACAATTACTTCGATCACAAGGACCGCGACGGCCGTACACCCGGTGACCGGGCGGAACTGGCGGGTTACGACTTCCAGCAAATCGGCGAAAACATCGCCGCCGGCCAGGACAGCGTGCGCAAGGTGGTCGACGGCTGGCTCACCAGCCCCGGCCACTGCGCCAACCTGATGAACCCGCAGTTCAAGGAACTGGGCGCGGCCTACGCGACCGATCCGAAGAGCGATGCGGGGATCTACTGGACGGCGATGTTCGGGGCGCAATAACCCGAATTATCCGGCGAGGAACGCATTTCCCCTGTAGGAGCGAGCCTGCTCGCGATGAACGTTCGGACAACGCGGGAATTCAGACAGCCCGCGTTATCGTTGTCGTCCATCGCGAGCAGGCTCGCTCCTACAGGGGCTGATCCGTCGTCAGTGACTACTCATCCCCGCCGCCTGCATCAACATCCGCAAGGCCTCGGCCACCACCCCCAGCGACACCACACTCCCCATCCAGATCACCACCAGCCATCCCACCCGCTGGTACCAACGACCCGCTGCCGCTTGTTGCCTGTCAATGGTAGCCATCGCCAATCCTCACTTTGCCGCGGAACACGTAGTAGCTCCAGATCGTGTACATCAGGATGATCGGCAGGATGAACAGCGCGCCGATCAGAATGAACAACTGGCTGGTCGCCGGGGATGCCGCCGCCCACAGGCTGATCGACGGCGGCACGATGTTGGGCCAGATACTGAAGGCCAGCCCCACATAGCCGAGGAACATCAGCATCAAGGTAAAAGCGAACGGCCAATGGGTGTGGCGTTGGCGCAAGGTCTTGAGCAAACCGAACAGTGCCAGCAAGGCCAGCAGTGCCAACGCGCCGAACACCGCCAGGTGCGCATGGCCGAACCAGCGCGTGGCGATTTCCGGATGCAGGATCGGTGTCCACACGCAGATCACTCCGATCACCGCCAGCAGCAGCCAGGCCAGGGGCCGGGTGAACAGGCGCATCCGCGATTCCAGCATGCCTTCGGTCTTGACCAGCAACCAGGTGCTGCCGAGCAAGGCGTAGGCGACGATCAGGCCGATGCCGCAGAACAGCGGAAACGGCGCCACCCAGTCGAACGCACCACCGGCGAACTGCCGATCGACCACCGGGATTCCCACGATGTAGGTGCCGATCGTCACGCCCTGGGCAAACGTCGCCAGCAAGGATCCGCCGATGAACGCCATGTCCCAGACGTGGCGTTTTTCCGGGCTGGCCTTGAAGCGAAACTCGAAGGCGACACCGCGAAAAATCAGCCCGCACAACATCAGGATCAGCGGCAGGTACAGCGCTTCCAGCAGCACCGAATAGGCCAGCGGAAACGCCCCGTACAGCGCCGCGCCACCCAGCACCAGCCAGGTTTCGTTACCGTCCCACACCGGTGCGACGGTGTTCATCATCACATCCCGTTCCCTGGCATCCGGGATCAACGGGAACAGGATCCCCAACCCCAGATCGAAGCCGTCCATGATCACGTACATCATCACGCCAAAGGCGATGATCACGCCCCAGATCAACGATAAGTCGATACCTTGAATACCCATCTCTCAATTCCCCTTTTTCAATGGACGCGGGCGTCGGCTTCGAGAGCTTCGGCGACTGCCGACAGCGGCCGGCGCGGCGTGATCACCTGATCGGAATGCCCTGCAGGTGCATGTTCGTGGTGGGGTTTCGGGCCCTTGGCGACCAGTTTCATCATGTAGCCGATGCCCACCGTGAACACCGAGAAGTAGATCAACACGAACAGCGCCAGCGAGATGCTCAACTGCGTGACACTGTGATTGGACGCGGCATTGGCCGTGCGTTGCAGGCCATACACCACCCACGGCTGACGCCCGACTTCGGTGGTGATCCAGCCGGCCAGCATGGCGATCAGGCCGCTGGGGCCCATCCACAACATCAGGCGCAGGAACCAGCGGTTGCGGTAGATCGCGCCGCTGCGACGAAGGGCCAGGCCCAGCACGCCGGCCAGCACCATCAACATGCCCAGTCCGGCCATGACCCGGAAGCTCCAGAAAATGATCGTCGCGTTGGGCCGGTCCTCTTTCGGGAAGCTCTTGAGCGCCGGGATCTGCTTGTCCAGGCTATGGGTCAGGATCAGGCTGCCCAAATACGGAATCTCAATTGCGTACCGGGTCTTTTCGGCCTGCATGTCGGGGATACCGAACAGCACCAGCGGCGTCGCTTCGCTGCCGTTGTTCTCCCAGTGGCCTTCGATGGCGGCGATTTTCGCCGGTTGGTGCTCCAGGGTGTTCAAGCCGTGGGCATCACCGACCACCGCCTGGATCGGGCAGACGATCAGCGCCATCCACAACGCCATCGACAGCATCTTGCGCACTTGCCGTGTGTCGTTGCCCCGCAACAAATGCCAGGCCGCCGACGCGCCGACAAAAAACGCGGTGGCGACGAACGCCGCGATGGCCATGTGTGCCAGGCGGTAAGGGAACGACGGGTTGAAGACGATGGCCAGCCAGTCCAGCGGCACCACGCGACCGTCGACGATTTCGAAGCCCTGGGGCGTTTGCATCCAGCTGTTGGACGCGAGAATCCAGAAGGTCGAGATCAGCGTGCCGATGGCGACCATCACTGTGGAGAAGAAGTGCAGCCCCCGCCCTACCCGGTTCCAGCCGAACAGCATGACCCCGAGAAAGCCCGCTTCGAGAAAGAACGCGGTGAGCACTTCATAGGTCAGCAAGGGGCCCGTGATGCTGCCGGCGAAGTCGGAAAAGCGGCTCCAGTTGGTGCCGAATTCGTAGGCCATGACCAGCCCCGAGACCACGCCCATGCCGAAGTTGACCGCGAAGATTTTCGACCAGAAATGGTAGAGATCACGGTAGGTGTCGTTGCGGGTTTTCAGCCACAAGCCTTCGAGCACCGCCAGGAAACTGGCAAGGCCAATGGTGATGGCGGGAAAGATGATGTGGAACGAAACCGTGAACGCGAACTGAATTCGCGCCAGGTCCAGTGCCTGCAGGTTGAACATGTCGAAATCCTCAGAACGGATCTGAAACTGTAGGAGCGAGCCTGCTCGCGATTGCAGGGTGTCAGGCACCATGAATGTTGAAGGTGCCGACCTCATCGCGAGCAGGCTCGCTCCTACAAAGTCTTGGGGATCGGCGCTACGCCGCCGAGGTCGAAATCAGGCCGCTGGCCTTCGCCTGCTCAAGCCGGATGGCAACGAACTTGGAGGTCGGGGTGTAGGTGCGGTCGCCGTAACTTTCCAGCGGCACCAGCGGGTTGGTCTCCGGGTAATACGCGGCGGCCTGGCCTGCGGGAATGTCATAGGCGATCAGGGTAAAACCGCTGACCCGACGCTCACGGTCGTCGTCCCACAGCGCCACCAGGTCGACTTTCTGCCCCGGTTCGAAGCCGAGCCGGCGGATGTCCGCCTCGTTGGCGAACACCACATCGCGCATGCCATAGACCCCGCGATAACGATCGTCCAGCCCGTACAACGTGGTGTTGTACTGATCGTGGGAACGCATGGTCTGCAGGATCAGATGCGGCTTGACCGCCAGGTTGCGCACGCCTTCGCTGATCAGGTGCTCGGGTAGCACGCTCGCGGCGAATTGCGCCTTGCCGCTCGCGGTTTTCCAGATACGGTCCGCCGCGTTGTTGCCCAGGTGGAAACCACCGGGGTGCAGCAGCCGGGTGTTGAAATCCTTGAAGCCGGGGATGGTGTCGGCGATCAGGTTGCGGATGCGGCCGTAGTCGCCGACGGCCCAGTTCCAGTCGATCGGCTGGTTGCCCAGGGTCGCGGCGGCGATGCCGGCGATGATCGCCGGTTCCGAACGCAACTGTTTGGACTTGGGTTTCAGCTGGCCGTGGGAGATGTGGATCATGCTGAAGGTGTCTTCCACGGTGACGCCTTGGGGGCCTTCGGCCTGGATATCGATGTCGGTGCGGCCCAGGCACGGCAGGATCAGCGCTTCACGCCCGGTCACCAGATGGCTGCGGTTGAGCTTGGTGGAGATGTGTACGGTCAGCTCGCACTTGCGCAGCGCGGCATGGGTGCGCGGGGTGTCGGGGGTCGCCTGGGCGAAGTTGCCACCCAGGCCGATGAACACCTTGGCTTGCCCCTGCTCCATCGCCGAAATCGCCATCACCGTGTTGTGACCATGCTCGCGCGGCGGCTTGAAGCCGAAGCGTTTTTCCAAGGCATCGAGCAACTCGGTGGGTGCCAGTTCGTTGATCCCCATGGTGCGGTCGCCCTGCACGTTACTGTGGCCGCGCACCGGCGACAGGCCGGCACCGGGACGGCCGACATTGCCGCGCAGCAGCATCAGGTTGATGACTTCCAGCAGCGTCGGCACCGAGTGCGTGTGCTGGGTCAGGCCCATTGCCCAGCACATGATCACGCGCTTTGAACGGACATACATGCGCGCCGCCAGTTCGATGTCGGCCAGGGGCATGCCCGACTGTTGCTCGATATGCGCCCAGGTCGTGGCGTCGACTTCGGCCAGGTAAGCGTCCATGCCCGAGGTGTGCTCTGCGATGAATTGATGGTCGAACACCGGCTCACCACCGGTGGCCTGTGCTTCACGCTCCCACTGCAAGAGGAACTTGGCCATGCCGCGCATGACCGCCATGTCGCCACCCAGCGCCGGCCGGAAGTAGGCGGTGTTGGTCGGCTCAGAGCCATTGAGCAGCATTTCCAGCGGGTGTTGCGGGTGCTGGAAACGCTCCAGCCCACGCTCCTTGAGCGGGTTGATGCAGATTACCTGCGCCCCGCGTTTGACCGCTTCGCGCAGCGGTTCAAGCATCCGCGGGTGGTTGGTGCCGGGGTTCTGGCCGATGACGAAAATCGCGTCGGCATGCTCCAGGTCATCGAACACCACGGTGCCCTTGCCCACGCCCAGGCTTTCGATCATGGCGACAGCGCTGGCTTCGTGGCACATGTTCGAGCAATCGGGGAAGTTGTTGGTGCCGTAGGCGCGAACGAACAGTTGATAGAGAAACGCCGCTTCGTTGCTGGCCCGGCCCGACGTATAGAACTCGGCCTGGTTCGGTGACTCCAGGGCATTGAGATGTGTGGCAATCAGCGCGAAGGCCTCGTCCCAGGTGGTTTCCACGTAGCGATCGGTGGCGGCGTCATAGCGCATCGGGTGAGTCAGGCGCCCCTGATATTCCAGCCAGTAATCACTCTGCTCCGACAGGGTCGTGACGCTGTATTTGTTGAAGAACGCCGGGTTGACCAGGCGCCCGGTCGCCTCCCAGTTCACCGCCTTGGCGCCGTTTTCGCAGAACTTGACAATGCCGTTTTCCGGCGACTCGCCCCAGGCGCAACCGGGGCAGTCGAAGCCGCCGTTCTGGTTGGTCTTGAGCATCATACGGATGTTCTTCAGCGCGTTTTCACTGCCCAGCCAGTTCTTGGTGACGGCAATGAGCGCGCCCCAACCGGCGGCGGCACCTTTGTAGGGTTTATAACGGTCGACTTGAGACATGCGGCTTCTCCGTGACAAGGCACTTGGGCCTGGACCCGATTCAGGTGATTGATCGGTTGACGGAGAAAGCTTAAGAATGGCGATTAAAATCTGTCTAATCGCTATTTACGACCACATGATCGAAGATATTTATCATTGATTTTTATGTTTATTTTTCAATTACTTATGAAAGCTTAACAACCTTTTTCGCTGCCAATAAATTCATCATAGATGCCGTCGATCAGCCAGTTATTAATAGTGATTGGACGCCCTCATAAGTTGCACTTAGCCTGCGCTCAACAAACCTGAAATCAATGAAACCCCTGTAGGAGCGAGCATGCTCGCGATGGACTCAAGAACACCGCGTGCAACCAGCCAGCACGCGTCATCGTTAACGACCATCGCGAGCAGGGCTCGCTCCCACAGTGTTTACGGATATTCATTCAAATGCGCTTCGTGCCAAGTGAGGATGCAATGTCGGAACGAGTCTTGATCGATGGGTTCGCCAGGCGCGTGGACTATCTGCGGATGTCGGTGACTGACCGTTGCGATTTCCGCTGCGTGTACTGCATGGCTGAAGACATGCAGTTTCTGCCGCGCCAGCGGGTGCTGACCCTGGAAGAGATCCATCAGGTGGCGCAGAGCTTCGTCGCCCTGGGCACTCGCAAGATCCGCCTGACCGGAGGCGAGCCGCTGATCCGCCCGGGCGTGGTCGAGCTGTGCCGCAACATCGCCGCCCTGCCCGGCTTGCGTGAACTGTGCATGACCACCAATGGCTCGCAGCTGGCCAAATTGGCCGGGCCGTTGTTCGACGCCGGGGTCAAGCGCCTGAACATCAGCCTCGATTGCCTGGACCCGCAACGCTTTCGCGAACTGACCCGCACCGGCGATCTGGCGCAGGTGATCAAGGGCATCGATGCCGCCAACCAGGCCGGTTTTCGCAACACCAAGCTCAACTGCGTGGTGATGAAGGGCCGCAACGACCATGAGATCAATGATCTGGTGAGCTTCGCCATCGACCGTAACCTGGACATCTCGTTCATCGAAGAAATGCCCCTGGGCACTATCAGCGAGCACAGCCGCGCCGAGTCGTTCTTCTCAAGCGCCCAGGTGCGCGATCGGATTGCCGAACGCTACACCCTGATCGACTCCGCCGAATCGACCCAGGGTCCGTCGCGCTACTGGCGACTGGCCGAGGCGCCGCACATTCGCCTGGGCTTCATCTCGCCCCACAGCCACAATTTCTGTGGCACCTGCAACCGGGTGCGGCTGACTGTGGAGGGACGCCTGCTGCTGTGCCTGGGCAACGAACACTCCGCCGACCTCAAGGCTGTTTTGCGCAGCCACCCAGGCCAGCCCGAACGCCTGGAGAAGGCTATTATCGAGGCGATGAAGCTCAAGCCCTATCGGCATAACTTTGAGGTGAACGACGATGTGCAGGTCGTGCGCTTCATGAACATGACAGGCGGCTGAAACCATGATCGTCAGACCCAAACCCAACCTGATCGGCGTCCTGACGTCGCTCAAGGGTTCGATTGCCAAGCGCATCGCCCTGCGCAGCCTGATGGTGACGCTGCTTGCCTCGGCCATTGTCCTGGCCGAAACCCTGCACCCCAGTTACTTCTCCAAGGTCAGTGCCACGCCTTTCACCCTGTTGGGTCTGTCGCTGTCGATCTTCATGAGCTTTCGCAACAACGCCTGCTACGACCGCTGGTATGAGGCGCGCAAGGCCTGGGGCGATGTGATCGTGGCGATTCGCTCGATGATTCGCGAAACCCAGGTCATCAAGGATGTCGGTGAACGACGCACCCTGCTGAGCAACCTGTGCGGCTTCGCCCACGCGCTCAACGCCAGGCTGCGCAAGGAGAACGAACTGGCCGCCAGCGGTGAGTGGCTGCAGCCGCTGCCCAACGCCGGCACCCAGGACATCGGCGGACAGGTGCTGCTGCGGGTCGGCCAGCACTGCTCGGCACTCAGCGAATCCGGCGCTATCAACGACTGGCGCTACACGTTGATGGCCAACCACCTGACCAGCCTGACCCATGCACAGGCGGTGTGCGAGCGAATCAAGAACACGCCGCTGCCGTTTCCCTACACCCTGCTGCTGCACCGGACCATTTACCTGTTCTGCATCCTTCTGCCCTTCGCCATGGCCGAGCCGCTGGGCTGGCTGACACCGATCTTCACCGCGATTGTCAGCTACACCTTCTTCGGCCTGGATGCGATCGCCGACGAACTGGAAGACCCCTTCGGCCGCGACGAAAACGACCTGCCCACTGACGCCATCGTGCGCGGCATCGAGCGCGATGTGCTGAGTGCCATGGGCGCCACCGAACTGCCGCCGCAGCTTGAGCCGGTGGATTTCGTTCTGAGCTGATAAGCGAAATTTCTTTGTTGAATGTACTGGCCTCATCGCGAGCAAGCTTTGCTCCTACAGGGTTTTGTGTCGTTCTCGAACCAAGCGAACGACACAAAAACCTGTAGGAGCAAAGCTTGCTCGCGATGGCGACAATTCATTCAACATCAATTCAGAACAGTTCACTGAACGGGATAAACTGCACACTGTCGCCCTCTTTCAGCGTCCGGCCTTCCAGCACTTCCACCAGCCCATCGGCCCAGGATGCCCCCAACAACACACCCGAACTCTGGTTCGGATAAAGCACCGCCCGGCCGTTTTCCAGTCTGACGCGCAGGTATTCCCGGCGACTTCCGGGCTTGGGCCAGGCAAAGTCCACTGGGACCGGAAAGCTCAGCGGCTCGACCGATTCCACACCTTGAATCCGCAACAGATAGGCCCGCGCCAGCAGGCCAAAGGTCACCAGCGCCGAGGTCGGATTGCCCGGCAAACCAATCACCGGTACCTCGCCGAACTGGCCGACGGTCAGGGGTTTTCCGGGTTTGATCGAGAGTTTCCACAGCAAGGGTTTACCGCATTCGCGCAACACCTGGCCGAGGCAGTCGGCATCTCCGGCGGACACGCCACCGGTGGTCAGGATCAGGTCCGCCCCGTGCTGCAATTGTTCGAGCCGCAGCCGCGTCTGCTTCAGCTCGTCAGGCAGAATCCCGGCATCGATGACCTCGCAACCCAAGGCCTCCAGCCAGTGGTTCAACAAGGTGCGATTGCTGTTGTAGATGCTGCCTGGCTTGAGCGGTGTACCGGGTTCGAGCAGTTCATTGCCGGTGGACAGCAATGCCACGCGAGGCCGGCGCACCACCTGCACATGGGTGCAGCCCTGCGCCGCCGCGACCGCCAGCTCGAATGGTCCCAGGCGCTTGCCGGCCTTGAGCAACACATCACCGGCGCGGTTCTCCTGGCCTTGCGGGCGGATGTTGCTGCCGGCGGCCGGTAGCTGCATGAACTGGATGCGCCCGTCCTCCAGCACGCGGGTGTTCTCCTGCATCTGTACGGCATTGGCGCCCTTTGGCACCGGCGCCCCCGTGAAGATCCGCGCGCAGGTGCCCGCTGCCAGCGCTGCGGGCGCCTGCCCGGCAAACACCTGCTGCGACACCGGCAACGGCCGGCCGTCCCAACCTTCCACGTTCAGGGCATAACCGTCCATGGCACTGTTGGGCCATGGCGGCAGATCCAGCGTCGCCAGCAGATCATTGGCCAACACCCGTTGCCGGGCGGCACTCAGCGGTATCGATTCGCTGTCCTGTAGTCGCCGCAATTCGGCCATGGCCAGCAATTGGCTGATGGCCTCCTCTACCGGCATCAGCGGCGAAGCGTTCTTCAAGGCTGTATTCATCCGCGAGGCCCGCAGGCTTGCACGGATTTCAGATGCGGGACGAAATTGCAGGGCCGATGCCGGGCGTCCAGCTGTTCGGCGAGGATGCCCTCCCAGGCAGTGCGGCAGGCGCCGGTGGAACCGGGCAGGCAGCACACCAGCGTGCCATTGGCCAGGCCGGCCAGGGCCCGGCTCTGCACGGTAGAAGTGCCGATGTCGAGGATGGAAATGGCCCGGAACAGCTCGCCGAAACCATCGATTTGCTTGTCCAGCAGGCAGGCCACCGCTTCCGGCGTGCTGTCGCGTCCGGTGAAGCCCGTGCCACCGGTGATCAGCACCACCTGGATGTTGTCGTCGGCAATCCAGGTCGCCACCTGCGCACGGATCTTGTACAGGTCGTCCTTGAGCAGGTTGCGTTCACTGAGGGTGTGACCGGCTTCCAGCAGGCGACTGACCAGCAACTGCCCGGAGGTGTCATTGGCGTATTCACGGGTATCGCTCACCGTCAGCACGGCAATATTCAAGGGTATAAACAGTGCATCCGGTTTAACGCTCATGAGACTCTCCGGCAGATATAAGTTAAATAACTTTCAGAGACTAAGTCCGCCGAACAAATATTGTCTAATCACTCTAACCAACCACACTATCGACCCCGTCTATCACCAACTAACGGATGCACCCAATACCCTGTAGGAGCGAGCCTGCTCGCGATGGTCGTCAACGATAACGCACTCTTTCTGAATGCCCGCGTTGCCTGTGCGTTCATCGCGAGCATGCTCGCTCCTACAGGGGTTCGATAGAGCTGATCGATAACCCTTTAAATAACAGTGATTGGACGCTCGCCCGTGACAATGAGATCGTCCACACACCTTGTGTCTTGTGCACCCGAGTCAATACTTACCTCTCTTTCCATCCCCCAGCAGGTGCCGTCATGGACATCAAACAACTCAAGTTCCTGATCGCCCTCGAGCAGACCCGTCATTTCGGCCAGGCCGCCGCGCGCTGCCACATTACCCAGCCGACCCTGTCGATGCGCCTGCGCAACCTGGAGGATGAACTGGACCTGGAACTGGTCACCCGTGGCCAGCGTTTCGAAGGGTTCACCCAGGCCGGAGAACGGGTGCTGGCCTGGGCCAAGACCCTGCTGGCCGCCCATGACGGGCTGTTCGCCGAAGCCGCGGCGTGCCGGGGTCAACTGGTAGGTCACCTGCGACTGGGCCTGGTGCCGCTGAGCAGCTTCAACCCGGTCAGCTACATCAAGGGCCTGTCCCACAGCTTCCCCGAACTCAAGTTCAGCCTGTCATCCCTGAGTTCCGACCAGATCATCGAAAGCCTGGGCAACAATCAACTGGACCTGGGCGTGTGCTACCTGGATCACGTCAACCCCAACTACTTCGAGTGCTTCGAGATCGGCGAGACCCGCGTCGGCCTGCTCTACGACACCCGCCACTTCCATTTCGACGGCACTGAAATGAGCTGGGAAGACGCCGCCGAACTGCCCCTGGGCATGCTCAGCACGGGCATGCACTACCGCAAATCCATCGACCTGAGCTTCCGCAGCCGTGGGCTGAACCCGCAGCCGATCATGGAAAGCGACTCGACTTACCAGTTGCTCCAGGCCATCCACGAAGGCTTTTGCTGCGCGATCATGCCGCTGGACAGCGGCCTGGAAGAGCCCATCGAACACCTGGCGTTCATCGACCTGCCGGATGCCAGTGTGCTCGCGCCCCTGGGCCTGGTGATGCGCAAGACCGAACCGCGTTCGGCGATTGCCGAAAAATGCTTCGCCGAAGCCAAACTTTTATTTACTCAGAAATAATGTTCGTTGATTAATTAAATATAAAAACGACAACTTCGAACATCGCAATAGACATCACCAATCGGCACATCGGAACAAGTGATTGGACGCACTAATAAGTTACCCATAGCCTGAACTTGATTCAGCGCTGCACTGCACTGCGCAACTTCAGCCCGGCATGATGCCTCCACACGATCACCGCGCTGACAGGCGCAGGAGTAACCCGTGACAACCCCTTCGGATATACCCCCCACTGGCTTGACCCACCTCGACAGCCAGGGTCACGCCAACATGGTCGATGTCAGCGACAAGCAAGCGACCCAACGTGAGGCGCAAGCCCAGGCCTGGGTGCGCATGCGCCCGCAAACCCTGGCGCTGATCCAGGGCGACGGCCACCCCAAGGGCGATGTGTTCGCCGTGGCGCGCATCGCCGGGATCATGGCGGCGAAGAAAACCAGCGAGCTGATCCCGCTGTGCCACACCCTGCTGCTCAGTTCGATCCGCGTCGAACTCAAGGCCTGCCCGCCGGACAGCGTGAAAATCGTCGCCACCTGCCGCGTCGAAGGCCAGACCGGTGTCGAACTGGAAGCCCTGACCGCCGTCAGCGTGGCCGCCCTGACTCTGTATGACATGTGCAAGGCGGTGGACCGCGGCATGGTCATCGACGACATCCGCCTGCTCAGCAAACAAGGTGGTCGCTCGGGCCACTTCACCTTCGAGGACGCCCAATGATCCTGATCAACTACTTCGCCCGCTACCGCGAGCAGCTCAGCCTGGGCGGTGAAAGACTACCCCTGAACGACGACCTCAGGACCATCGAAGACGTGCGCCGGCTGCTGATGGCCCGTGGTGAAAAATGGTCCGAGGTGCTGGGCGAGAACAACCTGATGTGCGCGCTGAACCAGGAGCTGTGCCACACCGATCGGGCGATCGAGGACTTCGACGAGATCGCCTTTTTCCCACCGGTCACCGGGGGTTGAGGCATGACGGTTCGCGTGCAATACAAAGCGTTCGATGCCGGGCAGTTGATCGACAGCCTGCGGGCCAATGATCCGGCGGTGGGTGCCGTGGTCAGTTTTGTCGGCTACGTGCGGGACATCAATCAGGGCGAGTTCGTGAGCAGTCTGTTTCTGGAACACTACCCCGGCATGACCGAGCGCTCGCTGGAAAAAATCATCGACAACGCCCAGGCCCGCTGGCCGCTGAACGAGGTCGTGATCGTGCACCGAATCGGCCAGTTGTCGGTCACCGACCCGATCGTCTTCGTGGGCGTGAGCAGCCAGCATCGGCAAGCGGCTTTCGACGCCTGCGCGTTCATCATGGATTACCTCAAGACCGATGCGCCGTTCTGGAAGCGCGAGGATGGCGCGCAGGGTTCGCGCTGGGTCGATGCCCGTGACAGCGATCGGACCGCCGTCGAACGCTGGCGGGTGGCCGATCAACAATCGCCTGTGCAAGCGCCTCCCGCCTAGCTACAGTCACAGGCTCAAAGCGCCTCGACACAGGGAAACGACCCTTGAGCCTCACGCCTGCCCCGAAACGGAAAGACGAGCCCGCAAAGCCCCAACCCATCAGCCTGCGCGAAGCCCTGCGCTTCTGGCTCAAGCTCGGCTTCATCAGTTTCGGCGGGCCGGCCGGCCAGATCTCGATCATGCATCAGGAATTGGTCGAGCGTCGGCGCTGGATTTCCGAGCGGCGCTTCCTCCACGCCCTCAACTACTGCATGTTGCTGCCCGGTCCCGAGGCCCAGCAACTGGCCACCTACATCGGCTGGCTGATGCACCGCACCTGGGGCGGCGTGATCGCCGGCGCGCTGTTCGTGTTGCCGTCGCTGTTCATCCTGATCGCGCTGTCGTGGGTGTACATCGCCTTCGGTGAAGTGCCGGCGGTGGCCGGGCTTTTCTACGGGATCAAGCCGGCGGTGACGGCCATCGTGGTGCAGGCCGCGCACCGGATCGGTTCCCGCGCCCTGAAGAATGGCTGGCTATGGGGAATCGCCGGGGCGGCGTTCGTGGCCATCTTCGTACTCAACGTGCCCTTCCCGCTGATCGTGCTGGGCGCGGCGCTGACCGGTTATTTCGGCGGGCGACTGGCACCGGAAAAATTCAGCATTGGCGGACACAGTGCGGCGAACAAAAGCTTTGGCCCGGCGCTGATCGATGACGACACCCCCACACCGGCCCACGCCCGATTCAGTGGCGCAAAGTTGCTGCGCCTGATGTTGATCGGCGCTCTGTTGTGGACGCTGCCCATGGCCCTGCTCACTGCACTGTTCGACTGGCAAGGCACGCTGACCCAGATGGGCTGGTTCTTCACCAAGGCGGCCTTGCTGACTTTCGGTGGCGCCTACGCCGTGTTGCCGTACGTGTACCAGGGCGCGGTCGGCCACTACGGCTGGCTCACACCGACGCAGATGATCGACGGCCTGGCGCTCGGCGAAACCACACCTGGCCCCTTGATCATGGTCGTCGCCTTCGTCGGTTTCATCGGTGGTTATGTGCATCAGGTGTTCGGCGCGGACCAGGCCTTTGTCGCCGGCGCCGTGGCCGCGACACTGGTGACCTGGTTCACATTCCTGCCCTCGTTTCTGTTCATCCTGGCCGGCGGACCCTTGGTGGAATCGACCCACAACGAGCTCAAATTCACCGCGCCATTGACCGCCATTACGGCGGCGGTGGTTGGTGTGATTCTCAATCTGGCGTGCTTCTTCGCCTACCACGTGCTCTGGCCCCAAGGCTTCAGCGGCCGGCTGGACTGGCCTTCCCTGCTGATCGCCCTCGCCGCTGCCGTGGCACTGCTGCGGTTCAAGCGTGGGGTGATCGAGGTGCTGATCGGTTGTGGCCTGATCGGACTCGCTGTGTTCCTTGTGCGATGAAACAAACATTTACACGCACCCCCTTTCACCCCTAGTATCCAGACACCCACGGATGGCCGGCCAACGGCCTCCGACGATTTCCGCCTCTGGAAACATGAGTCATGCGTAACGCACCGTCAGAGCATCACGTCTCGCTTCAGGCCGCCTCGCAGCAGGCCTTGGACGGCATTGCCTCATGAACCGAATCGTCAACCTGCCCATGGCCCTGAGCCGCTCAAAACTGCGTCACTCCGCACGCCCGCCGGATAGCTGCCTGCTCGCCTGAGTCCGTTTACAACGGCGCGAGCCCCTGCCCTTTTCGCTATCGCTGTCAGCACGCACCGGACCTGTATCCGTCGTCGTGTCCTGGCCTGAATCCGTGCGCCCGCGGGGCGCCAACGTGAGTGACGAACCATGAAATTCGCAGCCCTTGAAGATGCGCAAAACTTTCTCGCCAACAACCCGGACATCGAGATGTTCGAGCTGTTCATTCTCGATGCCAACGGCGTACCGCGCGGCAAACTGCTGCACCGCGAAGAACTGCTGGCGGTGTACGAAAGCGGGCGGCCGCTGCCCAGTACCATCCTCGGCCTGACCGTACAAGGCGAAGACGTCGAGAACTCGGGGCTGGTCTGGGACGTGGGCGATATCGACTGCCGTGCCTACCCGCTGGAAGGCAGCCTGGTGCGCATGCCGTGGCGGCAGATTCCGACCGCCGCCGTGCAGGTCAGCATGCACCCGCAAGAAGGCATGCCGGCGAGCATTGCCGACCCGCGCCACCTGCTGATCAAGGTCATCGACGATCTGAAAGCCGAGGGTTATTACCCGGTGATGGCCTGCGAGCTGGAGTTCTATCTGCTCGATGCCAAGCGTGATCAGAACGGTCGCCCGCAACCGGCGCTGGATGCCGACGGTGGCCGACCGCGACACACCCAAGTCTACGGTTTGCGCGAGCTGGAACAGATCGAACCGTTCCTCGCCGACCTCTATGCCGCCTGCAAACTCCACGATATTCCAGCGCGCACAGCGATCTCCGAATATGCCCCCGGGCAGGTGGAAATCACCCTGGAACACGGCGATGCCTTGCAGGCGATGGACCAGGCGGTGCGCTACAAACGCCTGGTCAAAGCCGTCGCTCACAAGCACGGCATGCAGGCCACGTTCATGGCCAAACCTTTCGATCATCTGGCGGGCACCGGCATGCACATGCACGTGAGCATCGCCGATGCCGAAGGCCGCAACCTGTTCGCATCCGAGGACCCGGCGGGCACCCCGCTGCTGCGCACGGCCATCGGCGGCATGCTCGAATCCTTGCTCGATTCGCTGCTGCTGTTCTGCCCCAATGCCAACTCCTACCGGCGCTTCCAGGCCAACAGCTATGCGCCGCTGGCACCGACCTGGGGCGTCGACAACCGCACCGTCAGCCTGCGCGTGCCGGGCGGCCCGGCCCATACCCGACACATCGAACACCGCATCTGCGGCGCCGATGCCAACCCCTATCTGGCGGCAGCGGCGATCCTGGCGGGCATTCATCGCGGCATTCGCGAAGACCTGGATCCGGGTGAACCGGTGCAAGGCAACGGCTATGCGCAGGCCAAGCAATTGCTGCCAACCGACTGGCTGACTTCGCTGACGGCGCTGGAGAATTCGGCGTGGGCGCGGGATGCGTTAGGGCAGGAATTTCTGGGGGTGTATCTGGCGGTCAAGCGCGCCGAGTATCGGCAGTTCATGGCTGAAGTGGGTGAGCAGGATTGGCGGTGGTATCTGACGGAGGCGTAAGCCAGTTGGATACACGCAATTCCCTGTAGGAGCGAGCCTGCTCGCGATGAGGTCATATCAGCCAACATTTTTGGTGAATGACACACCGCTATCGCGAGCAGGCTCGCTCCTACAAGGTTCCACTTTTTTTGCCTGGATATTTTTTCATGACCCAACGCACCAACTCCTACTACACCGCCACCCTCAACCAGGAAACCGACTACCCCACCCTGCAAGGCCAGCACCGGGTTGACGTGGTGATCATCGGCGGCGGTTTCACCGGCGTCGCCACGGCCGTGGAGCTTTCGGAAAAAGGCCTGAAGGTCGCCATCGTCGAAAGCCACAAGATCGGCTGGGGCGCCACCGGGCGCAACGGTGGCCAGGTCACCGGCAGCCTCTCGGGCGATGAAGCGATGCGCAAGCAGATGCGTCGTACCCTCGGCGATGAGGTGGACGATTTCATCTGGCACTTGCGCTGGCGCGGGCACCAGATCATCAAGCAGCGCGTGGAAAAATACGGCATCGCCTGCGACCTCAAGCACGGGCATCTGCATGCGGCCTACAAGCCGAGCCACATGGACGGCCTGCGCAAGGATTACGAGGAAGCGGTGCGCCGTGGCATGGGCGATGAAGTCAGCCTGCTCGACCGCAGTGAGGTACGCGACCTGTTGCAAAGCGACCTCTACCACGGCGCGATCAAGAACACCCGCAACATGCACCTGCATCCGTTGAACCTGTGCATCGGCGAAGCGCGGGCGGCGGAAAGCCTCGGGGCGCTGATTTTTGAAAACAGCGAAGTGCTGGAGATCATTCATGGTCCGACGCCCGGAGTGCGCACTGCCCACGGCCGCATCGACGCCAACCAGGTGCTGCTGGCCGGCGACGTCTACCACAAGCTCGAACCCGGCCAGCTCAAGGGCAAGATCTTCCCGGCCATGGGCGGCATCGTCACCACTGCGCCGCTGGGGGATCTGGCGAAAGAGATCAACCCCGAAGACCTGGCGGTGTATGACTGCCGCTTCGTGCTCGATTACTACCGCCTGACCGCCGACGGCCGCCTGCTGTTCGGCGGTGGCGCCAACTACAGCGGCAAGGATTCGCGGGACATCGCCGCCGAACTGCGCCCGTGCATCGAGCGCACGTTCCCGGCACTCAAGGGCGTGGCCATCGACTACCAGTGGAGCTGCGCGATGGGCATCGTCATCAACCGCATTCCGCAACTGGGCAAGCTGTCGGACAACGTCTGGTACTGCCAGGGCTACTCCGGCCACGGCATCGCCACCACCCACATCATGGGCGAAATCATGGGCCGGGCGATCACCGGGCAACTGCAGCAGTTCGACACCTTCGCCGCCTGCCAGCACATCCGCGTGCCCATGGGCGACCTGCTCGGCAACCCGATGCTGGCGGCGGGCATGTGGTACTACCAGATGCTTGAACGACTGCGCTGATTCCCTATGCCCACTGTAGGAGCGAGCCTGCTCGCGATGAGGCCATGTCAGCCAACATTTTTGCCGAATGACACACCGCTATCGCGAGCAGGCTCGCTCCTACAGGGTTGAGCACCAAGCCACACCACCTCTGCAGGCGCAGCCTCGCTGCGCACGACAGCTCCTGCAAAGCCCCCGGACCACCAGCCAAAGCACAAGCCACTTTTTTCCTAGTCAGTAACGACATATTTACTGGTTTTCCTGCCCCGAGACATCAGCCAACATCCCTGCCGTTGACAGAGGCAAAGGGTCCGGCAGAGACCCCACGACCTCCGCTTTCTCGGGCGCCCTGCCCACTGCCCCGACATGTACGAACAAAAAAAACCATCGTTCTGGGAGTGCAACATGACCAAGTCCTTGCTTACCCGTTTAACTCTTCCGTTGGCGGTCACCGCCCTGGCCGCAACCGTCGCCGGCAGTGCCCAGGCCGGCACCTTGTCCATCGGCCATACCACGTGGGTCGGCTACGGCACCCTCTACCTCGCCCAGGACCTGGGCTACTTCAAGGAGAACGGCCTGACCGTCGAATTGCCAGTGGTCGAAGAGGCCTCGATGTACATGGCGGCCCAGGCTTCGGGTCAACTGTCGGGGTCGGCCTCGACCATTGATGAAGTGCTCAAATACCGCCCGCAATTCTGCTTCAAGGCCGTCGCGGCACTGGATGACAGCCATGGCGGCGACGGCGTGCTGGTGGGCAAGGACGTCAAGAGCCTGCAGGAGCTCAAGGGCAAGGCCGTTGCGGTCAACGAAGGTTCGACGTCGCAGTTCTGGCTGTCGTATCTGCTGAAGAAGAACGGCATGAGCATGAGCGACATTACCGTGCAGAACATGACGGCCGACGACGCCGCCACCGCGTTCATCGCCGGTCGCGTGCCCGCCGCCGTCACCTGGGAACCGCATCTGTCGATGGTGCGCGACAAGCAACAAGGCAAGGTGCTGATCGACAGCAGCAGCACGCCGGCGGTGATCGTCGACGTGGTGGCGCTCAACTGCACGGTCATCGAAAAACAGCCAGAGGACGTCAAGGCCCTGGTGGCCGGCCTGTACAAGGCGGTGCAGTACACCAAGGACCATCCGGAAAAGGCCTACGAAATCATGGCCAAAGGCGTGGGCGGATACCTGTCCGATCCCAAGGAGCTGGCGGCCGCGGCCAAGGGTGTGCGCTTCTACGACCAGGCCATGAGCGAGCAGTTGCTGGGCTCCGTGGGCAAGCCCGGCGACAGCGCGGAACTGATCAAACTGGCCAACGAGACCGCCAGTGAACTTCAGGGCAAACCGTACAACGTCAGCAATGACGATCTGGTCGACAACCGCTTCGTCAGCCCGCTCTAGGAGACCCGCCATGTTCAAGCGAAATTCGTGGGTCAGCCGCTGCGTCACGCCCAAGACCGGGCTGCCGGTGTCGGTGATCTGGAGCGCCAGCGGCCTGGCGTGGATCCTGTTGGTCGGCCTGTGGGCCGGCCTGTCCTATGGCGGCCTGGTACCGGCGATGTTCCTGCCTACACCCGGTGCCGTACTGGAGGCGGCTGCGCGCCTGGCCCGTGACGGCACGCTCGGCACGCACGTTTGGGCCAGCCTGGAAGTGGTGATGGTGGGCTTTGTCGTGTCGTCGCTGGTGGCGGTGCCGCTGGGTCTGCTGATGGGCAGCTTCCGCATCGTCCAGGCGTTCCTCGAACCGATGGTCAACTTCATCCGCTACCTGCCGGTCACCTCGTTCGTGCCACTGTTCATCCTGTGGATCGGCATCGGCCTGGAACAACGGGTGTCGGTGATTATCTTCGGCGTGTTCTTCCAGCAACTGGTGATGATCGCCGACGTGTCCAAGGGCATTTCCAAGGATCTGGTCAACGCCTCCTACACCCTGGGCTCCAGCCGTTGCGACGCGGTGCTGCATGTGATTGCCCCGGCCTCGTTGCCCGGTGTGCTCGACACCCTGCGCGTGACCATGGGCTGGGCCTGGACTTACCTGGTGGTCGCCGAACTGGTGGCAGCCTCCAGCGGCCTGGGTTACCTGAGCCTCAAGGCCATGCGCGGCTTCCAGGTGGATGTGATTTTCCTGGCCATTGCGATCATCGGCCTGCTGGGCCTGGTCACCGATCAACTGTTCCGCTTCCTACGCCTGAGGATCACCGCATGGGCTCAGTAACCGCTAGCAATCATCGACTCGTCACCGCCGCCGTGACCCCAATACAGGCTGCGCCACGGCTGCAAGTCGACAAGGTCAGCCTGCGCTACCAGAAACCCGACGGCAGCACCTTCACCGCGCTGGAACAAGTGTCTTTCGAGGTGCCGGACCAGCAGTTCGCGGTGCTGGTCGGCCCCTCGGGCTGCGGCAAGTCGAGTCTTTTGTACCTCACCGCCGGCCTGGCCGAGCCCACCTCGGGCGAGATCTATGTCGGCGGCCAGCAGGTGCAAGGGCCGGGCGCGGATCGCGGCATGGTGTTCCAGAGCTACACCCTGTTCCCCTGGCTGACCGTGCGCCAGAACGTCGAATTCGGACTCAAGCGACGCGGCATGTCGGCACCGCAGCGCAAGGACATCGTCGACTATTACGTCAACGAAGTCGGCCTCAGTGCCTTCGCCGATAACTACGCCAAGCAGTTGTCCGGCGGCATGATGCAGCGCGTGGCCATCGCCCGCGCACTGGCCAACGACCCGCAAATCCTGTTGATGGACGAACCCTTCGGCGCCCTCGACAGCCAGACCCGCTTGCAGATGCAACAGTTGCTGTTGCGGGTCTGGGGCAACAGCAAGAAGACCGTGTTGTTCGTGACCCACGATATCGACGAGGCCATCCTGCTGGGCGACCGCGTGTACGTGATGGGTGCGCGGCCGGGCCGGATCAAGCAGATTCTCGACGTGCCGATCGAACGTCCACGCAGCCTGGACATGGTCATGGAGCGTTCGTTTATCGAGATGAAGCGCAACATCTTCGGGCTGCTGCATGACGAGTTGGAGGAAGCGCATTGAGTTAGCGGCCAGTACCGTGCAGGAGCCGTCGTCGGCAGCTCCTGCACAGCACCAACTCAGACCTGATAAAAACCGCGATACCACTCCACGAACTGCCTCACCCCGGTCTCGACACCGACCTGGGGGCTGAAGTCGATCCACGCTTGCAACGCACGGGTGTCGGCCCAGGTCTTGACCACATCCCCCGCCTGCATCGGCAGGAAATTACGCCGCGCGCGCCGGCCCAATGCCGACTCCAGGCACTCGACGAAATCCATCAGCGCCACGGGCTGGCCATGACCGATATTGAACAGACGGTTGCGACCTTCATCGGGTGCACGTGTACGCAAGCGGGCAATGCTTTCGACGATGTCGTCGATGTAGGTGAAATCCCGCGCCATTTCGCCCTGGTTGAAGAGATCGATCGGCAGGTCCTTGAGCATCGCGTCGGTGAATTTGAACAGCGCCATGTCGGGTCGGCCCCAGGGCCCGTAGACGGTGAAGAAGCGCAAGCCACTGGCCTTGATGCCGTACAGGTGGCAGTAGCTGTCGGCCAGAAGTTCATTGGCGCGCTTGGTGGCGGCATACAGGGACACCGGGTGCTCGACTGGATCCTCAGTGCTGAATGGCATTTTGTTGTTGGTGCCATACACCGAGCTGCTTGAGGCATAGATCAGATGTTCGGGTCGATAGTGTCGACAGGCTTCGAGCACATTGAGGAAACCCACCAGATTCGATTGCCCGTAGACATCGGGGCTGTCCAGCGAATAACGCACACCGGCCTGGGCGGCCAAATGAACTACCTCACTGAAGCCCTGCTCGCGGAACAGGTCCATCAAGGCCGGCTTGTCGACGATGTCCATTTTCTCGAAGCGAAAGCCGGGCACGGACGCCAGCACCTCAAGCCGTGCCTGCTTGAGCCTTGGGTCGTAGTAGTCGTTGAGGTTGTCGATGCCGACCACTTCATGGCCGTCCTCGCACAAGCGTCTGGCGGTGTGAAAGCCGATGAATCCGGCAGCGCCGGTGACCAGGACCGTCATCGGGCAGCCCCCGTTGAACCCAGTCGACTTGTGATTCGGATGCCTTGCACGGTCGTCTTCATGGAGAACTCCATCGTTCAGCCTGGGGTTGAGGCAATAACTTATAGCCCTGTGTATTCAACAGAGCCACATCCGCTTATCCTGTTAGTTAATGACATTGCATTCTAATTACATCGGTACAAATATACAGTGACGGCATATTGACGTCATTTACTCGCAGACATTGGCCAGGCGACTTCTGGGATCGAAAAAAGTTTAATTTAATCGATGAAAAAAATTTCATGCATCAAAACAATCGCTTGCCAGACCGCGCCGTAACTTCTGGATAAATGGCATCTAATTTGACTATCAAAGTTTGACAGGCCATGCAGAGTGGCAGATAACTATGTCCGGCCTGGCAAAAACAGGTCACCATCGGAGCACTAGTCGGCGTTCGCCGATCCAAGGGAAACACTAATGTAGCTATCGAGTTAAAGGCCCGAATGCACGGACCGTGCGGTAGCTTTGACCTGAACAAATACGTCGACAACTGCTCTAGTTCATTTGGCTAGATGCCCGGCGACTATCAGTCCTAGGTCTTATATCAGTCTTATTGAAAAACGGCCGGCGCGTACTAATCCGTCTTGTGACGATGGGCGTCCCGGTCAAGACCCAGGCGTAAAGTGCTTCATTATTGATACACACTTTACCCAATAAAAATAATTACGCCGGGTACACATCTCCAACACTGCCTAGCAAGCCTGAGGGCGTCCGGATACCAGAGCGGTTCACGGCGCTTTAACTTTCGCTAAGTTCGGAGTTTGTAAGCATGCTAACTAACAGCACCGATGGCTCTAGTTGGTACCTGCTCCAGTGCAAACCGCGTCAGGATGACCGGGCACAAATCAACCTGTTGCGCCAGAACTACGACAGCTTCCGCCCGCAACTCGCTACAACCCGGCTGATTCGCGGCAAACCGCAAAGGGTTTGCGAATCGCTGTTTCCGGGCTACCTGTTCATTCGCTTGAGCCAGGATGACAACTGGGGGCCGATACGCTCGACCCGCGGAGTCAGTCGCTTCGTTGAATTCAATCGCGGGCCGGCCATCGTGGCCGATGACGTGATAGAGCAACTGCAATTGCGCTGTCTCACCTGCGAGTCGACCGATATCCAGGCGCTTGAACCGGGCCAGACTCTGCAAATAACCCGTGGGCCTCTATCGCCTCTGGAAGGGGTATTTTTGTCCAAACTGGGTGCGGAGCGGGTGATGTTATTACTTCAATTCCTGAACCGGGAACAGTGTGTCTGTGTACCGCTGCGGGATCTTGCGCTTCAACAAAACAATAATAACTTTGCTGCCAGAACACTCTAAGCGTGGACTTTCGAAGGTCTTAAAACTCGATCTTATATCTATATTCCAGTCTTGCACTGTTCGTGACCAGGTGACGATTGCCGCACCTGCGCACCCATTCCCCAGGAGCAAAGATATGGCCATAAAACCCTGCAACCCCTTCGTGCTTATTATGGCCACGCTATACCCTGGATATGCCTGGTGCCTTGATCCTCAGAACATTGATATCTATGGCTTCAACTTCACTCCGACGCTGTTTTTCTCGGAAGCCTATGACGATAACTTCCGCGAGCTTGAGCACAATGTGCAGTCGTCGATGGTCACGCGTATTGCGCCCTCCTTCGAGCTCAAGGCCGAGGACCGCAACAGTGCAACTCGCCTGATCTGGCAACCGACCCGAAACATCTACCACGATGAGCCGGACGCCTCTAACACCGCACAGCGTGTGCAACTGGCGAGCATCATGGAGTTCACCGACCGGCATCGTCTGGAACTCGAAGGGGAATGGCGCAAGTACGAGCGAACCACCGACACGGCGGTTCCCGGCGAGAATGACAAGATCCAGAACAGTCAGGTCAACGGTGTCTATACCTATGGCGCCCGAAGTGCCGCCAACCAGCTTGAGTTCGGTGCCAACTATGCGGAACTTCGCTACGACAACTCCGGTGGCGTCAACGACGACAAGGAGCGCAACACCACCGCCCTGAACACCACCTGGTACCACCGCATCGGCAGCAACACCCGGGGCCTGGTGGAATACGACCACAAGATCTTCGACTACCTGCAAAGCAACAGTACCCGCAGCAGCAAGTCCGATGCCGTGCTCGCGGGCGCCGAATGGGACCTCACCGCGCGCACCACCGGCAAGGTGCGGGTGGGTTATGAGCACAAGAATTTCGATTCAAGCCAATCCAAGGATCTGAACAACCCGACCTGGCAGGTGGACCTGCAATGGAAGCCGCGCACCTACTCGACCTTCACCTTTCTGGCCCGCCAGGCCCTGGCCGAAGGTGACGATGGTTCCGATGCCGTCAAGACCACCTTTACCCAGGTCGGCTGGCGACACGGCTGGACCGAACGCATCACCTCCGTTGCGCAAATCGGTGCGGGACGCAACGTCTACGAGGGCCAGAGCCGCACTGACGATCTGCGTGAATACCATCTGGGGGTGATTTATGCGATGCGCCGCTGGATGGACATCGAAGTGGGTTATCGCTACCGCGACAACAACTCCGATGCCGATAACCAAAGCTACGAACGCAACGTGTTCCAGGTCAGCTTCGACATCAGTCTCTGAGGAGATTTTCCATGAATACGCGTATTCCCGGCCTCTTGCTCATGCTGTGTCTGTCCCCTGTTTCCCACGCCGGCGATCCGGGTACCCAATACAAACTGGCGGCCGGCGACGTTTTGCGCATCACCGTGTTCGGCGAACCGGAGCTGAGTCTGAAACGGATCCGCCTCAATGACGCGGGGACCTTTTCCTATCCCTTTCTCGGGGAAATTTCCGCCAAGGGCCTGACCCCCAACCAGGTTGAAAAAATCATCGTCGACGGGCTCAAGCAGGGTTACCTGGTCGATCCCAAAGTCAGCCTGAGCCAGATCGAATACCGCGCCTTCTACATCAACGGCGAAGTACAGAAACCAGGCAGCTATCCCTTCGTGCCGGGGCTCACCCTGGACAAGGCCATCGCCCTGGGTGGCGGCCTGACCGAGCGCGCCTCGATCAAGCGCGTGACCATCGTGCGCGGCGATGGCGGCCAGACACTGACCGACAGCGTCACCCGCAGCACCGTGATTTCTCCCGGTGACACCATTTCCATTGCACAAGGCTTTTTCTAATCATGGACAACAGCCCTAGCACCTACGTCGAACGTCCGCTTCAAGCGCTTGCACCCGTGCAGCACAACGAAGAAAAGGACACCATTGACCTGCTCAAGCTCTGGAGAGTGATCTGGCGTGCCAAATGGAACATCGGCTGGTGCGTGCTGCTGTGCAGTGCGCTGGCCGTAGCCGTGGTGTCGAGCATCACCCCGCAGTACATCGGCAGTACCACGATACTGATCAAGGACACCGCCCCGCCGCCGCTGAACTTTCAGCAGACGACCGACAAGGGCGGGCCAACGCCCGACTATCTGCAGACCCAGCTGGCACTCCTGCAATCGCGGGACCTGGCGGAACGGGCGGTGCGCAAGCTCAAGCTGACCACCAACCCGCTGACCGATCCGCGCCAGCAACCGCAATCCTGGTTCAAACCGCGCCAGTGGCTGGCGGACCTCAATGCCGGCCAATGGTTACCCGGTCTGGGCTTCCTGACGCCGATCGAGACCGCGCCCACGGAAGAGGACGTGTTCAACCTGGTCACCCAGGACTTCATGAAGCGCACCAGCGTCAAGTTCGTCGGCAAGAGCCAGTTGATCGAGATCGAAGTGGAGCTGCCTGACCCGCAACTGGCGGCCGCCGCTGCCAATGCGCTGGCCCAGGGTTTTCTCGACAGTCAGTTCGATACCAGCCAGAAGTCCGCGCAAACCACCACCAGCTGGATGAACACCCGCCTGGTCGAGCTGCGCGACAACCTGCGCAAGGCCGAGGACAAACTGCAGGCCTACCGTGAAGAACAAGGGCTGGTGGACGTCGACGGCGTCTCGACCATCAGCGCCAACGAACTGCAAATGACCGGCAATCGCATGATCGACGCCCGCCGCGACCGCGCCGAAGCCGAAAGCCAATACCGTCAGGTACAAGGCTTGGGCAATGGCGACCTGAGCCGGCTGTCCAGTGTCCCCGCCGTGTTGAGCAACCCGCTGGTGCAGCAATTCCAGGCCGAACTGGCCAAGGCCCAGGCCAAGGTCGAGGAACTCTCGGGGCGCTATGGTCCCAAGCACCCGGCCATGATCTCTGCCCGCTCGGAACTGCGCACCGCCACCGAAAGCCTGCGCATTCAGGTCCGGCAGGTGATTGCCGGGATCGAGCACCAGTACCAGCTGGCGGTGGCCAGCGAAGACGCGCTGCGCAAATCCTTCAACACCAACAAGGCACAGATACAGGACATCTCGCGCAAGGAATTCCAGCTGCGCGAATACCAACGGGAGGTCGACAGCAGCCGGGCGCTGTATGAAACCGTGATCACCCGGCTCAAGGAAACCGCGGCGACGTCCGACATGGACTCGACCAAGGCGCGGATCGTCGACCCAGCCATCGTGCCGGTGGATCCGAGCAAGCCGCGCAAAACCCTGATCGTGGCGATTGTCGCCCTGGTGGCCGCGGTGATCGGCGTGGCGCTGGCCTTCCTGTTCGACGCCCTGAACAACACCTTCAAGACCGACGAAACCATTGAAAGCACCCTCAACATACCGCTGCTCAGCGTGGTGCCGCTGGTGGCGAAGAAGAGCCGGCGGCAACTGGCGCGCCTGTTCGACGACAACGACAACCCGCACTTCTCCGAGACCATTCGCAACCTGCGCACCTGGTTGATGCTGCAGGAAAACGAGGCACCGTCGCAGGTGGTGCTGGTGACCTCGACCCTCCCCGAAGAAGGCAAGAGCACCATCGCCAACAACCTCGCCAGTTCGCTCACGCCGCTGGAGCGCGTGCTGCTGATCGATGCCGACATGCGCCAGCCCACTCTCTCGCTGAACTTCGACTTCCCGCCCGACACCCCGGGGCTGGCCAACGTGATTGCCGGCACCGCGCGCCTGGAAGATTGCATCCGCACCGTGGGCAACCTCGATATGTTGACCGCCGGCAGCTTCCCTACCCCCGATCAGGATCTGTTCAGCTCACCGCGCCTGACATCGCCGCTGGCCCAGAGCGATCCGCTGCGCCAGCCGCCGCCCCAGGACCTGCTCAGCTCGCCGCGCCTGGCGCGCATGCTCGACGTGCTCAAGGCACGCTACCGGCACATCATCATCGATTCGCCTCCGGCGGAAATGGTCAGCGATGCGCTGTTGCTGGCCCAGCATTCGGACGCGGTGATCTATGTGGTCAAGGCCGACAGCACGCCGGTGGGCCAGGTGCAAAAACACCTCGCCATGCTGCAACAAAGCCACGCGCCGGTGTTCGGGGTGGTGCTCAATCAGGTCGACCTGCGCAAGGCGCGCAAATACGGCTACAGCCATTCACAGACGTTCCATAACTACGAGTTCGCCTCCCGGTAATCCCCGGAGAGCGGCACTGTCTGCCAACGCTTGACCTCACTCGAACCGATACCCGCCGGCAGTACTCCCCTGCCGGCGCATGCCCTCTTGTTTAGAGATTGAGCCCATGACACCGCAAATAACCCAACAAATGGAAAACCGCCGAGGGCTGATGTTCTGGGGGCAGTGGCTGTGCGCGATGGTGCTGATCAACCTGTTGCTGATGCTGCTGGTGTATTGGCGGGTCGGCAACCTGACCAGCGAATATCGCTTGCTGATGACGCTGACCGTGCTCGGTGCAATGCCGATCTACAGCGCCATGCAGGTCTATCACAAGCGCCATGGCCTGTTGAACGGCCTGGGGCGCTTGCTCGCCGGCTGGCTGATCCTGCTCGCGGTACTGATGGCCATCGCCTTCATCACCCAGACCAGCGTGCTGTTCTCCCGCCAGGTGATCATCGTCTGGGCAATCATGGGTTTCGTGGTGCAGGCGGCGAGCTTCCTGCCACTGCACTATCTGGCCAGAATCCATGCGCGCAAGCTGTGCAACCAGCGTCGCTCGATCATCATCGGCACCTGCCCGACCGCCGATGAGCTGGCCAGAAAGCTCATCAAGCCGGAACATGCGCGGGTCCTGGGTTTTGTCGCCACCCAGGACCTGACGGGCCCGGCCCCCAGCGTCCTGCCGTTGCTCGGTCGGGTGGCCGAGATCCGCGACATTATCGCGCAGCAGGACGTGCGTCGCGTCTACATCGTCCTGCCGATGGCCCAGGCCGAGCTCATCGAAGCCCTGTACATCGACTTGCTGGACATGAACGTCGACGTGGTGTGGATCCCGGACTTGGGCAGCATGGTGCTGCTCAACCAGTCGATCTCCGAAATCGAACGCATGCCGGCGATCTACCTCAACGAAAGCCTGATCAGTTCGCACCCCGGCAGCCTGCTGTGCAAGGACCTGCTCGAACGCAGCCTGGCGGCGCTGGCCCTGCTGATTCTCAGCCCGCTGCTGCTGGGCGTGGCGATTGCCGTCAAGGTCACCTCTCCCGGCCCCGTGCTGTTCAAGCAGAATCGCCACGGTCACGACGGGCAGATCATCAAGGTCTGGAAATTCCGCTCGATGCGCGTGCACGACGACCAGCTGGTGCGCCAGGCCACCCGCGACGATGACCGCGTCACCCCGCTCGGGCGCTTCCTGCGCCGCTCCTCGATCGACGAATTGCCGCAGCTGTTCAACGTGCTCTTCGGCCAGATGGCCCTGGTCGGACCGCGCCCTCACGCGGTGACCCACAACCTCTATTACACCGGCAAGGTCCGCGCCTACATGGCCCGCCATCGGCTCAAGCCCGGCATCACGGGCCTGGCGCAAATCACCGGGCACCGGGGCGAAACCGAGACCGTGGAAAAAATGCAGCTGCGCGTCGCCCAGGACCTCAACTACATCAACCAGTGGTCGCTGTGGCTGGACATCAAGATCCTGGTCAAGACGCCCTTCACCCTGTTTTCCAAAGACATCTACTGACGCCTTGGCGACGTGGATCGACCCCGTGATGCCCGGAGATTTTCCTGATGAATGTGAGCGTATTCGGAATTGGCTATGTCGGCCTGGTACAGGGGGCGGCGCTGGCGGAAGCAGGCCACAACGTGCTGTGTGTGGATGTCGACGCCGGCAAGGTACAGGCGCTGCGGGACGGCACGTTGCCGATCTACGAACCGGGCCTGAAAAGCCTGGTACGGGAGAACTACCAGAGCGGAAGGCTACAATTCGACACCGACCTGGTTGCCGCCGTGCACCACGCTCAATTGCAGCTGATCGCCGTCGGCACGCCACCGGATGAAGACGGCTCGGCTGACCTGCAATACGTGTTGAGTGTGGCGGACACCATCGCCCGGCACATGCAGCGCCACCAGATCATCGTCGACAAATCCACCGTGCCGGTCGGGACCGCCGACCGGGTGCGCGCGCATATCTCTCAGGTGCTGGCCGATACCGGTCGCAGCGGGCTGACGTTCGATGTGGTGTCCAACCCGGAATTCCTCAAGGAAGGTTGCGCGGTCGAAGACTGCATGCGCCCGGACCGGATCATCATCGGCACCGACAGCCCCGACGCCGAGGCGGTGATGCGCGAGCTGTACGAGCCGTTCAATCGCAACCGGGAAAAAATCGTCGTCATGGACGCCCGCAGCGCCGAACTGACCAAGTACGCCGCCAACTGCATGCTGGCGACCAAGATCAGCTTCATGAACGAAATGGCCAACCTCGCGGAAAAACTCGGGGCCGACATCGAGATGGTGCGCCATGGCATCGGCTCCGACCCGCGCATCGGCTACCAGTTCATCTATCCGGGGCTCGGTTATGGCGGCTCGTGCTTTCCCAAGGATGTGCAGGCGCTGATCCGCATCGCCGACGGCGTCGACTTCGATGCCCGTGTGCTCAAGGCGGTCGAGACGCGTAACAACGAACAGAAACACACGCTGTTCAAAAAGGTGTTCGAGCACTTCGACGGCGCGCTGCGGGGCAAGACCTTTGCCCTGTGGGGCCTGAGCTTCAAGCCCAATACCGACGACATGCGCGAAGCCCCCAGCCGGGTGTTGATGGAAGCCCTGTGGAAAGCCGGCGCGAGCGTCCAGGCCTTTGACCCCAAGGCCATGGAGGAAGCCCAGCGTATCTACGGTGCGCGCGATGACCTGATGCTGACCGGTACCAAGGAAGCGGCCTTGAAAAACGCCGACGCGCTGATCATCGCCACCGAATGGCAATCGTTCCGCGCCCCGGATTTCGAGTTGCTCGCCGAGCGCCTGCAGCAGCCGGTGATTTTTGACGGGCGCAATCTGTTCGATCCCCAGCGCCTGAAAAGTCGCGGCTTCACCTACTACTCCGTAGGCCGACAGACACTTTGATCAAGGAGTCAGGCAATGATCAGGCTAAAACTGGTCGAGCAGTTCAGCCCCGACCTGCTCAAGACCAACCAGGCGTTTTCCTTCATCAATTTCGCCTCGATTGGCAGTCTTCTCGACGCCCCGGAGGACAACAGCATCAACTACTTCTGCGATGGCATGCTCCTGTCGACCTTCATGTCACGCATGACCGGGCAGCCGGTGCAGCGGGTCAGTTTCGACTTCACCTCGATTGCCGATCCGGTGCTGCGCACCGCCGAACAACAGGGCCTGGGTGTGTACTTCGTCGGCGCCCGGCAAGTGGAACTGGACCTGTTCCTGCTGAAGATCCGCCACCGCTATCCACACCTGAAAATCGCCGGCTCGCACAACGGCTACTTCGATGAGGTTCAGGCACGGGATATTCATGCCGACATCCGCGACAGCGGGACGGACATCCTGATCACCGGGCTGGGCGCCGGCTTGCAGGAACAGTTCGTCGAGCAGGGCATGAATCTGGGATATGCCGGGGTGGCCTTCACCTGCGGCGGTTTCATTCGCCAGCAAGCCACGGCCACCCTCAACTACTACCCCGAGATCATCAACCGCCTGCATCTGCGCGCGTTCTACCGCATGTACCGCGAGCCGCACACGATCAGGCGCTACCTGTTCAACTACCCGAGCAACTTCTTGCGACTGTGCTCCCTGTTCGTCCGGCGCAAGGTGGCGGTTGACTTGCTGCGCGCCGAGGGCCGGGAAGCGAGCATGAAAATCCTGTTCATTCTCAAGGACTTCACCCCCGGCGGTGGCGTCGAAGGCGTGCAGCAGCGCCTGGCGGGGCAATTTTTGCGCGAAGGTCGCGAGGTCGGCTTTTTTGTCATGAACGGCGATACGCCGCAGCAGGAAGGCGCGACGGTTTACCGGGGCGCGGGCCAGGGCCTGACAGGGTTGCTGCGGTCCATCCTGTTGCTGCGCCGGATCATTCGTCGCGAAGGTGTAACCCACCTGATCGCCGCCAAGGAACAGGCCAATCTGTGCACCTGGTTCGCCACCCTGGGTTGTCAGTGCAAGGTCATCTACGCCCGCCACGCCGCCCTCGACTGCGCCGAGCAGAAAACCGGGCCCGCCAGCCTGCGCCTGCTCTACGCGCTGTACCTGTGCGGCAGCGGCAAGGTCGTGGCGGTGTCCAACGGCCTGCGTCAGGGCCTGGCCGAACTGATGCCCTGGGGTCGCCAACGTGTCCGTTACTGCCCCAACGCGGTGATTACCGACGCCATGCTCAGTGCCGCCCAGGCGCCCTTGCCCGCAGGGATACCCGCCAGCTACTGGCTGGGCGTGGGGCGATTGGTGCAGCCCAAGGGCTTCCATCTGTTGCTCGATGCCTACGCCATGGCCTTGGCGGGCAAACAGTCGTTGCCGGATCTGGTGATTGCCGGCGACGGCCCGGAGCACGCCGCGCTGACCGAACAGGCGCAACGCCTGGGCATCGCCGGGCGCGTGCATTTCACCGGTTTCCTGAGCAATCCCTACCCGCTGATCCGCCACGCCCGGCTGCTGATCCTGAGCTCTTTCCACGAAGGCCTGCCCACTGTGCTGATCGAAGCCCTGGCCCTGGGCACCCCGACACTGGCCTGCGATTGTGGCAGCGGCCCCCGGGAGCTGCTCGACCACGGCCGGCTCGGGCGGCTGGTGAAAGTCAATGATGTAGCCGCGCTGGCAGAAGGACTGCTGCACAGCCTCACTCCGGAGGGTCCGGGTATGCCGGCCGGCCGCATCGCCGAAGAAACGGTTCGCCAGTACGGCAGTCGTCAGGCCGCCCAGGCCTACTACCAGGTATGGAACCTATGAAGAAGCTGCTGATCATCCTGCATGACCTGAGCGCGGGCGGTGCCGAGAAGATGATGGCGCGCCTGGCCGGTGCCATGGCCGATGCGGGCGTCGAGGTGACGCTGTTGATGCTCACCGGTGGCGGTGTGCATGCCGGGAGCCTGGACCCTCGCGTCAGGCAGGTCGAACTGCAAAGCGGGCGCAGCGCGAATGCCGTGCCGGCGCTGGCGCGATTTCTGCGGCGCAATCGCTTCGATGCGCAGCTGGCCGCCCTCACCCACGTCAACGTGATCGCGATTGCCGCCGCCGCGCTGTCCGGCACCCTGTCGCGCCTGCATGTGAGTGAGCGCAACGCGTTTTCCCATGACAAGCATGTCAACCCGTCACTGCGGGTACGACTGGCCTACGAGCTGGCGCCGCTGCTGTACCGGCTGATCCCCAACCCGGTGATCTGCGTGTCACGGGGGGTGGCCGAGGATCTGGTGCAAACCACCATCGCCCGCCAGCGCGATGTCACGGTGGCCGACAACCCGGTGCTGGACAACGACTTCCACGACCGCCCTCCGTCGATGCCCGAGCATCCGTGGCTCAAGAACAAAACCACACCGGTGGTGGTTGCCGTGGGACGCCTGGCCCAGCAGAAGGGTTTTGACACGCTGATCGATGCCTTCGCCCGGCTGCCGGATCGCACCACGCGCTTGATCATCTTCGGTGAAGGCACGCTCAGGGAACGCTTGCTCGATCAGGCCCGCGCGCTGGCCGTCGCCGATCGGGTCGACCTACCGGGCTTTACCGGCGATCCTATGGCGCAAGTCGCGGCGGCCGACTGTTTTGTGCTCTCGTCGCGCTTCGAAGGCAGCCCGAACGCACTGGTCGAAGCCCTGGCCACCGGCACCCCGGTGGTTGCCACTCGCTGCCCCCATGGTCCGCAGGACATTCTGCAGGATGGCGCAGTCGCACCGCTGGTGCCGGTGGATGACCCCGGGGCGCTGGCGCTGGCGATCAGTGATCAGCTCGGCGCGCCGATCGATACACGGCGCCAGGCACGCATCGACGCCGCCGCCCGCTTCATGAATGCGCGGGCAGTGAAGACCTATCTGCACGCCTTGCTCGGGAGTCCGCAGCCATGAACTCACTGCCCGTCCGGTACAACACGCTGCGCGATCTGTTCGCCTTGTTCGGCGTGCTGTTTTACATGCAGGTGATCGCTTTTTTCAGCGGACTGGGCGGCGCATCGAGCCTGGATGACGCCCAGCGTGACCTGGAGGGCAACCTGGTTAATCAGGTCTGCGGGCTGATCACCTTGCTGGTGCCGCTGTTTTTCTTCATCCGCCACAAAGTCTTCCTGAGCAAGACCTTCTACCGGCAGAACGCCTTTTTCCTGCTGTTCGTGCTGTGCGTCGCCGCGTCGATCAGCTGGTCCCAGGACCCGATGCTCAGCCTCAAGCGCTTTGTCGCGTTGATGAGCGTGGTGTTTTTTGGTGGCTACATCGCCTACAACTACAGCCTGGAAAAAATCAGCTTCGTGCTCGGCTGCACCATCGGCGTCGCCGCGTTCATCGGGCTGATCTGTGCCGTGATCCTGCCGGACATCGCCTTCATTTCCGGGGGCATTCGCGACGGTGCGTTCAAGGGCATCTTCCCGGAAAAAAACGCCGGCGCGCGGATCAACGCCATCGCCATCGTGTTGTTGCTGCCGATGATCCGCCGGCGCAATCCCTGGGCGATGTTCAGCGCCTTGTGCTCGCTGGTGGCCATCGGGCTGGCGCAGTCCGCCACCGGACTGGCGCTGATTTGCGCAGGCGCGGCGAGCTACTGGTATTTCCTGACGATGATCCGCCTGCGCATCAACCGCTCAGTGCTGGCGTTCTTTGCCGCCACGGTGCTGTACGGGCTGATCTGCGCGTTTCTCTACGGCAACTACACGTTGCTGCTGGAAATGCTGGGGCGTGATCCGACACTCACCGACCGCATGCAGATCTGGGAGCTGCTGAGCCCCTTCATCGATGCCCAGATGCTTCGGGGCTACGGCTTCGGCGCCTTCTGGTCCAGCACCGATGCCGACGGGTTCATTGCCCGTTGGGGCTACATCGGCAACGCCCACAGCGGCTACATGGAAACCCTGCTCAACGGCGGCGTGGTGCAACTGACGGCGCTGGGGTTGATGCTGGGCGAAGCGCTGGTCAAGCAATACCGCGCGGTGACGGCGAACCAGTCGGCGCAGTACCGCGCCAGTGCCCTGGTGATCATCGGTCTGTTCGTCGTCACCAATTACGTGGCGTATGTGATCCCCAACTACCGCTCCGCCGAGTTCCTGGTGTTCTGCATCCTGGCCCTGTCCTTCCGGCATCAGCACGCCAGGGTCGGTGTTGCCAGCCAACGCGCGGGGTCGCAAACGCCGACGCAACGCAATGTCTTCACCGGCGCAACCGCCAGGGTCGTACCCAAGGAGAAAAGCCCATGCTGAGACACAAGCCTTCTGCGCCGGCGTCGGTGTGCGTGGTCATTCCGATGTACAACGCCGCCAGCACCATTGAAAAAACCCTGGCCTCCCTGACCCTGCAAACCCGCCAGCCGGATCGGGTGATCGTGATCGACGACGGCTCCAGCGACGACTGTGCGCAGCGGGTCAGGGACTTTGCCGCGCCCTTTCGACTGACCCTGTTGCAGCAAGCCAACCAGGGCCCCGCCTGCGCGCGCAACCGGGGTATCTTTGCCGCCGAGGAAACCTTCATTGCGTTCCTCGATGCCGATGATCAATGGCATCCGCAGAAGCTGGAAAAACAGCTGGCGCTGTATGACCGCCTGACCGCCCGGGGCCACGCGGTGGGTCTGATCGATTGCTACCAGATGAGTGTGTTCAGCGACGGCCGGCAGCAGCTGGAAGAGCGGCGCAAAGATGGCAATCACTTTGCCGATTTCATCCGCGAGAACGTCATCAACGGCACGTCCGGCGTGCTGGTGGTGCGCGAGGTGGTCTGCGCGCTGGGCGGTTTCGATCAATCCCTGCGCTTCGCCGAGGACCGTCTGCTCTGGACCCGGATCGCCGAGAGTTGGGAGATCCATACCGTGCCGCAGATTCTGCTCAGGCGCGCCGTGGCCGACGGCAACATCACCGCGCAACCGCAGAAGTACTACCCCTACAAAGTCAAATTCATCGAGCTGTACCTGGCCCGCTACGGCGAACGTTTGACCCGGCAGCAGCGCATTCATTTCGTGCTGGCCAACCATGCCGAATTCCTCAATGCCTTTTCACGGCGTGGCGATCATGCGCAGGTGATCAAGGTGTTCGGGCAGATGCTCGGCCACTCCTGGCAGACCCTGATTTTCTTCCATGGCAAACCGACCCTGCGCTACCTCTATGCGCGGTTCAGGACGCTGCTCAAGGCTTCGTGATTCGACCGTTTCATTCCCGAAGGACTCGCCGGATGACCCCATGGCCAATCAACGCCTCGTCACATTGACCTGGATCTTCACCGAGAAATTCGGCCTGATCTTCCTGTCGATGATCACCTTCGTCATCTACGCGCGGCTGCTGTCGCCGGAAGAACTGGGCGTGGGTACGGTGATCATCGCCATCGTCGAAGTGATCGGCATCCTGTATTCCTCGGTGCTGGAAGATCCTTTGGTGCGCCTCGAACGCCTGGACGAACGGCAGATCGCCACGGCCTTCTGGGCGGCGGTACTGGCGAGCCTCGCGTCCATCGCGCTCATCAGCGGCGTGGCGGTGCTGTGGCTGGACTCCCCCAACCTGCAATGGATGACGGCGGTGGCCTCGGTGAAGATCCTGTTCACCATGATGGCGCGGGTGTATGTCGCGCAAATGCGCCGCAGCAGCAATTTCCGGATGCTGGCTTCGCGCACGCTGCTGGGCAAGGTGTTCGGCGGCGTCGCCGGCATCGCCGTCGCGTTCTGGGGTTTGGGTGCCTGGGCGGTGATTGCCCAGGCACTGGTCATGGAGTTGGTGTCCATCATCGTCTTGATGAACGGCGACCGTCGCCGGATCCCATGGATCATCGACCTGCCGTTCTTGCGTGAATTGCTCAGGGCCGGCCTGCCGGTGGCCATCAACACCCTGAGCTCGCAAACCCTGCAGCGCGGAGTCAATGTGGTGCTGGGCATCACCGCCGGCACCCACGCGGTGGGCATGTTCAACCTGGCGATGCGCATCATCGACCTGCCGCGCACGGCGTTCTACAACGGCCTGATGAGCTACGCCCTGCCGGCGTTCGCCCGGCGCAGAGCGGAACCTGAGCGGCTGATCGGTTTTATCTGCGACTCGACCGCGGTCAGCGGTTTTTTGCTGACACCGGTGTTCATCGGCATTGCCGTCACTGCCGAGGACATCATCCTGTTGATTTTCGGCGCCAAGTGGGCGGACGCGATCCCCATGCTCCAGGTGCTGGCCTGCACTGCCGCCATCGGCAACACCGCGATGTACGCCACCACCGCGCTGGTGGCCGTCAACCGCACGCACCTGACCCTCAAGGCGGAAGTGGGCACCACGCTGCTGGCCCTGGCGCTGGTCTACGCCCTGGGCCCGCTATATGGCGGGATGGCCGCCGCGCTGTCGCTGCTGGTGCGGATGGTGCTGGTCACGCCGCTGCAGATTCGCGGGCTGAAGACGGCCATCGGTTATGACTGGCACGCGTTTTTCGCCTCCAGCTACCGCAGCGTGGCGGCCTCGCTGGTGATGACCGCAGCAGTGCTGTGGTTGATGCCTCGGCTGCAAGTGCACGGATATGTACACCTGGCGTGCAGCATTGGCATCGGTGCGCTGACTTATGCCCTGGCCTACAGCCTGTTGCACCCACGCTGGCCACAGGAATTCAAATCGGTATTCACCTCCCGCTGATCTCTTTCCCCCGCAATCTTCGTGACAGGATGCCCACCATGCGCAAAACCACGCTGATCACTGGCGGGGCCGGCTACATCGGCTCCCATACCGTATTGACCCTGATGGACGCCGGCCACTCGGTGGTGGTGCTCGATAACCTGTGCAACAGCTGCAGGGAGTCCATCCACCGGCTTGAGCAACTGACTCACAGCAGCGTCGATTTCATCGAAGGCGACGTGCGCGACACGCCATTGCTCGACGAAATTTTCGCGACCTACGACATCGACGCGGTGATGCATTTCTCCAGCCTCAAATCCGTCGCCGAAAGCGTGCGCAAGCCGCTGGAGTACTACGCCAACAATGTGGCCGGCACCTTGAACCTGTGCCAGGCCATGGCCCGGGCACACGTGTTCAAACTGGTGTTCAGTTCCTCGGCCACGGTCTACGGCGACCCTGCGCAGATACCGATCGCCGAAGACCTGGGCACCGGTCATCCGGTTAATCCCTATGGCCGCAGCAAGCTGATGATCGAAGAACTGCTGCAGGATCTGGCGCAGTCCGAACCGCGCTGGAGCATCGCGCTGCTGCGCTACTTCAACCCCATCGGCGCCCACGAAAGCGGATTGATCGGCGAAGACCCCCATGGCCTGCCGAACAACCTGCTGCCGTGCCTGACCCAAGTCGCCATCGGCCGACTGCCCGAACTGACGGTGTTCGGCAACGACTACCCCACCGTCGATGGCACCTGTGTGCGCGACTACATCCATGTGGTCGATGTCGCCGAAGGGCATTTGAAGGCATTGCAGATGCTGCAATACAGCCCGGGCATCAACATCTGGAACCTCGGCACCGGCACCGGCTACAGCGTGTTGCAGATCATCCACAGTTTCGAAGACGTGACCGGCATCCGCATCCCCTACCACTTCGCCCCGCGCCGGGCCGGGGACATCGCCCAGTGCTGGGCCGACCCGAGCAAGGCCGAGCGCGACCTGGGCTGGCATGCACAGCGCAATCTGGAGCAGATGATCATCGATACCTGGCGCTGGCAGTCAGCCAATCCCTTTGGTTACCAATCCCGCCCACCCGTGCCTTTAGCGATGGCCATGAAATAAATGGAGCCTGCCCATGATCAGGGAATGTCTACTGGGTTTCTTTCTGATGTGCATGATGTTCGAGGTGTCCGCCGCAACCTCGCGACCACCCGCCGAGGGCCTGGTGCTGTGGCTCGACGGGGCGGACGCCTCGAACCTCAGCCTCAATCAACAGGGACGTGTGCTGAGCTGGCTGGACAAGTCAGGCCACGGCAATGACGTCAATGCGGACAATGCCGCGCCAGGTGCTTTGCCCGAATACGTGAGTGCTGCCATTAACGGCCATGGTGTGGTGCGTTTGAATGGCACCGCGGCGTTCAGTGCCAAGGCCCTGCGCAGCGCCAAAGGGCCGGTGACGTTGCTGGTCGTGTCGCGGCGACTGCCGGAACAGGCCGGTGGCAAGGCCTGGCAACGCCTGTTCAGCTCACGCCCGCAACTGGCCGATAACGACAACGTGGCGCCGAACTTCGGCATCAGCGTGCAACAGACCACTGCCTACGAGCCGGCCCTGGCCTTCCTTGAAGCCGGCGACGTGCCGATCGGCCCGCTCGCCGTGGGCCGCAACGTGGTGGGGACGTCGGAAATCCTGCGCGGCGATATCGCCGAAGTGCTGGTGTACGACCGCCCCTTTGCCACCCAGGCCGAGCGTCAGGCGGCATTCGAATATCTGGCGCAAAAATGGAAGGTCACCATCCCGTCGCAAGCCAATGCCTGGACCCGTACAGGTCCCCTCGGCCCACTGCCACAACGGACCAATCCCGACCTTCCGCTGTCCGATCAGGCCAATGCCGGCCAATGGCAACTGGATTCGCGCTTGAGCGACGACTTCAACGGCAACACCCTCGACCCCGGACGCTGGCATGTAAACGACGCCACCGGCACCGATTCGCTGGGGCGCAAACCGGCCCTGTTCCTGCCCGAGAACGCCAGTGTCAGCGACGGCTACCTGAACATCGTCTTTCGCAAGCAAACCCTGCCCGACAAATACGTGCGCCTGGGCTACAAGGACTACAGCAGCGCCATGGTCCGCACCATTGAACGCGGCAGCTACGGTTACTACGAGGCACGGGCCAGGCCGATGAATTCGGCGGGGTCCAGCGCGTTCTGGCTGGCCTGGACCGGGCTTGCGGACAACGCCACGGAAATCGATGTTTTCGAAATCGGCGGGAAAACCAAAGATGCCAAATTCGACCGGATGTACAACATGAACGCCCATGTCTGGGCGACCCCCACCAGCACCGCGCACCTGGCCGAAGGCAGCAGCTGGATCAGCCCCTGGCGGTTTGCCGACAACTTTCACGTCTATGGCCTTGACTGGCAGCCCGACACCTTGCGCTGGTATGTCGACGGCGTGCTGGTCAGGGAGGCGAAGAACAGCCACTGGTTCTTCCCGATGCAGATCGTCTTCGACAGCGAAGCCATGTGGGACTGGTTCGGCGTGGTCGACGATGCCGACCTGCCGTCGACGTTCAGTATCGATTACGTCAAGGTCTGGCGGCGGGGCAAATAACGATGTCGCCTGTGATCGACGCCAACCCCCTGTAGGAGCGAGCATGCACGCGATGCACGTCAACGATAACGCGGGTCAACTGATACCCCGCGGTGTCCTCGGGTGCATCGCGAGCATGCTCGCTCCTACAGGGGGATTTTTTTTGCCTCAGATATCGATCTGCACCACCTCGATCCCCTGCGCACGGTAGTCCTCGATATTGCCCGACGCCACGTGCCGTTCGGTGATCAGCGCATGCAATCGCGAACAGGGCGCGACCACGAACGGCTCCACCGCGCCCAGCTTGTCCGCGGTGGTCACCGCTATCACCCGGGACGCGCTGTCGAGCATCGCCTGTTTGACCGGCACTTCGTCAAAGTGCAGGGAACTGATGCCGACTTGCGGGTGGATCGCGCAGACCCCGGTGAACAGCAGATCGGCCTTGATGCCTTCGAGCAGGCGCAGGGTTTCATGACCGCCAGCGGACTGGGTCGCCGGATTCAGTTGCCCGCCCGCCAGGATCACCTTGATGCCTTTGTATTCGGACAAGGTGATCGCGGTCATTGGCGAAGCCGTGACCGCCGTGATGCAAATGTCCGACGGCAACGAACGCGCAATCTGCAATGTGGTGGTGCCGGAGTCGAACATCACGGTCTGGCCGTTCTCCACCCAGCCGGCCGCCAGCTGCGCCAATCGGGTCTTCACCTCGTCGGTTTCGCTGATGCGGGTGAAGTAGTCCTTGCCGGTGTCCTTGGGCCTGGGCAGTGCCCCGCCGTGCACCCGTTGCACCAGGCCGGCAGTGGCCAGCTCCGAGAGGTCGCGGCGAATGGTGTCTTCGGACACGGCGAAGTGCTGGCTCAACTCGGAGGCCATGACCTTGCCGTCGCGTTCGAGGATCAAGAGGATTTTCTGCCGGCGCAGATGAGGTAGCTCCGCCGGGGAATGCTGGTCGTGCATGGTTGCGCCCGTTTTATGCCTGTTTATGCATGTAACTGCGTGTTTGTGCCGAGGTTAGCCAAAGCCCATGCCAAACACAAACCGCCATGGCTGGAAAAGAGCGCCAGGTATCATTTCTTTCGATCTTTCAAATCAAGCAGCGGAATTTTTTATTTGCCCTGCCCCTGTTCAGAATGGCGCCATCAAAACTGTTCTGGACGATAACTTCATGAATCTCAATTTCGCTTTCGCCTGCATGATCGTGGTCTCGTTCACCATCGCACTGGTGCATACCTGATCGGTGCCGCATCGAATCTCCCTGCATTTTCCCGGCCTCAGTCTGAGCTAAGTTTCGGTCCGTAGCCTTTGCATTGCGCACATAACCGCGCTGCCAAAGGAACTCGACCGACATGAACCCGACCATAGCCGGATGGCTCAATAAAGTGCCCGAAGTGACGTTGTCCTTCTGGGTGATCAAGATCATGTCCACCACCGTCGGTGAAACCGGTGCGGACTTTCTCGCGGTCGACGCCGGGCTCGGGCTTGGCGGGACCAGTGTCGCCATGGCCGTGCTGCTGGCGATCGCCCTGATCATGCAACTGCGCTCGCGGGCCTACACCCCCTGGATATACTGGCTCACGGTGGTGCTGGTGAGCATCGTCGGCACGCAGATCACCGACATTCTCACCGACGTACTGGACGTCAGCCTCTACACCAGCACGGCAGTGTTTTCGGTGTTGCTGGTGGTCAATTTCCTGGTCTGGTACCGCATCGAACACAACCTTTCCATCCGCGAGATCAACACGCCCCGGCGCGAGCTGTTCTATTGGGCCACCGTGCTTTGCACCTTCGCCCTGGGCACGGCGGCAGGCGATCTGGCCACTGAAGCCCTGGGTCTGGGCTTCAGCCTGGGCGCGGTGATTTTCGCCGCCTTGCTTGCCGTGACCCTGATCGCCTGGCGCCTGGGTGCCAACGTGGTGCTGACCTTCTGGATCGCCTACATCCTCACCCGGCCTTTCGGTGCCTCCCTCGGCGATCTGCTGACCCAATCCAAGACCTACGGCGGGCTCGGCATGGGCGCGACCTGGACCAGTGCGCTGTTCCTGTGCGTCATCGTCATCCTGGTCACCGTGGCGCAGATCAGCGTCGGCAACCGCAAACAGCTCCCACAGTAACTCTTGGCTCAATAACTCTATTTTCAGGGAATCCATCACCATGCGTTTCTTCCAGAACACCCTGCGTCACGTCGCCATCGTCACCTCCATCGCCCTGCTGAGCATCGCCGCCGGCTGCTCGAAACCTGCGGACAAACCCAATGCCGCAGCAGGTTCGGGCGCTGCCGCCAGCCAGAACGTCGCGGGATCGAAGCTGGGCGATCTGTCCGAGTTCCGCAATATCGCTGTCGACGTCGCCGGCCTCGTCGACAAGAATGACCTGGCGGGCGCCAAAACCCGGATCAAGGACCTGGAAACCTCCTGGGACGAAGCCGAAGCCGGCATCAAGCCCCGTGCCGCCGCCGACTGGCATGTGGTGGACAAGGCCATCGACCATGCCCTGTCCGCCCTGCGCAAAGGCAGCCCGGTCCAGGCCGACTGCAAGGCCGCCATGGATGACCTGTTGAAGGCCTTCGACTCGATGAAAGGCAAGGCGTAACCTGCCGCCAGTGCATGGTTAGAACAAGCGACGCGTAAACTGTGGTGAGTACAGCTGCTCGATCTTCAATGAGCAGCGATACTCACCACAGTTTTTTTTGCCGGAGAAGGACATGCGGATACTGCTGGTCGAAGACGACCCGATGATCGGCGAAGCGCTCGAGGGTGCCCTCAAGGATGCGAGCTACGCCACCGACTGGATCAAGAACGGCCTCCTGGCCCTGGCCGCCTTGCAGGCGCAGCACTACGACCTGGTGCTGCTGGACCTGGGCTTGCCCGGCAAGGACGGGCTGGAAGTGCTCGACAGCATTCGCGGCGCGAACAACCCCGTCCCCTTGCTCATCATCACCGCCCGGGACACCCTCGACGATCGCCTGCGCGGGCTGGACGGGGGCGCCGACGATTTCCTGCTCAAACCCTTCGAGACCGTGGAATTGCTCGCGCGCATCCGCGCCGTCCTGCGCCGCCACGGCGGCAGAGCGCAGTCGCGGCTGGACAACGGCATCGTCTCGCTGGACTTGCTGTCCAAGGAAGCCAGCACCGACGAGCACCCCGGTGTTCTACTCTCCCACCGCGAGTTCGCCCTGCTGCAGGCACTGCTGATCCGGCCGGGGGCGATTCTTTCGCGCAGCGAACTCGAAGACCGGCTCTATGGCTGGGGCAATGAAGTGGAAAGCAACGCGGTGGAGTTCCTGATTCACGGGCTGCGTCGCAAGCTGGGTAGCCATGTGATCAAGAACGTCAGGGGTATGGGATGGATGGTTTCAAAAAGCGCCTGAGCGAGTCGGTCCAGCTTCGGTTGTCGGTGGCGCTGTCGCTGGCGATCCTGATCGTCGCGGTGGTAGCCGGGGTGTTCGCCTACGTGTCGGCCTTTGATGAGGCGCACGACATGCAGGATGACACCCTGCGGCAAATGGCCGAGTTGTTCGATCGCCAACAGATGACCCTCACCTATCCGGACAGTGCCGCCGAAGACGATGACGAATCACGGATCATTCTTCAGTACCTGGCCGATGGCAGCAAAGCCAAGGGCAACGATGACGCCGGCACACCTCTGCCCTTCCCCACCACCCTGGCCGACGGCCTGTCCACCGTGCCGATTGCCGGCGAAGCCTTTCGCGTTTTGGTCAAGACCACGGCTCAAGGGCAGCGCATTGCTGTCGCCCAGGAAACCGGCGCCCGCGACAGGGATGCCCGGACCAGCGCCCTGCGCAGCGTGCTGCCGTTCCTGATTCTGCTGCCGGTGCTGCTGCTGGTGGTCAGCGATCTGGTGCGCAAACTGTTCCGTCCGATCGCCACGCTGTCTTCTGAAATCGATCGCCGCGACCAACAGGAGCTGCACCCGGTCGACGAACAGCACCTGCCGGTGGAGATCCGTCCGTTCGTAGTCGCCATCAACCGCCTGCTCGAGCGCGTGGCCCAGTCCATGGAAAGCCAGCGCCGCTTCGTCGCCGACGCCGCCCATGAACTGCGCTCACCACTGACCGCCCTGTCCCTGCAAGCCGAGCGCCTGGCCGCCGCCGACATGTCACCCGTTGCCCGCGAGCGCCTGGTGCAACTGCGCCGTGGCATCGATCGCGGGCGTAACCTGATTGACCAGTTGCTGTCCCTGGCCGGGGCGCAATCGGCGGCAAATCGGGCGGTATCGAAGGTCTCGGTGCTCGGTGTTTATCGTCGTGTGCTGGAGGACCTGCTGCCACTGGCGGAGATCAAGCACCTGGACATCGGTGTCGACTCCACGGAGGACTTGCAGGTCTTGATCAGTGAAATCGACCTGACGGCCGTGGTGAAAAACCTGGTGGACAACGCCATCCGCTACACCCCGGTCCATGGACGGGTGGACCTTTCGCTGGTCAGGGACAAGGACGAGGCGCTGCTGCAGATCAGGGACACCGGGCCGGGTATTGCCACGGCGGAGCAGTTGCGGGTGTTCGACCCGTTCTATCGCAGCCTCGGTACGCAGGAGTCCGGCTCCGGGTTGGGACTGTCGATCGTCAAGGCCATCGTCGAGCGCACCGGGGCGCGGGTTCAACTGGGCTTTAGCGATGAACAGGCACGCAGCGGGTTGTGTGTGTCGCTGTGGCTGAAAATGAGCTGATCGTCGGCAGGATTCGCGTCAATTACTGGCAACGTGGCCGGCCGTACCCGAGGTCATCAGCACTTTCAACGACGCATCGAACTGCTTCAGCGCATTGACCTGCAACTCGGTCTGCTGATTGATCTGCGCGGCAATCTGCGGCGCGGCCTTGCCTTTCACCCACACCGAAGGCATTTGCTGCGACCGTGAGCCTTCGGCCTGGCCGATGTATTGCAGATTGCCGTCATAGAACTTGGCCATGAAGCGCGCTTCGACCTGATTATTGCGTTTGGACACCAGGCGGCTATAGGTGTCGAGCATCACCACCACATCCGGATGGGCCTGCACCGCGGCATCAAGACTGTCGTAGACCGTCACCGACGCGAATTCCTTCTGCAGCGAGCCCATCAGCCAGTTGATCGCCCGCTGCGGATCGGAGCTGTCGACGAAGGCCTTGCTGATTTGCTTGTCCATTTCAGGATTCTTCGCACCGTTCACCGCCACCGAGTGGTAGTTCTCCAGGTATTGCTGGGTATTGACGGTGTTTTCGCTGTAAAGCACCGCCACCGTCTTTGCCTGCTGCAAAACGGTGGTGCTGTCGGCGATGGGCAGGAAACGGCAGGATGGATCGGCTGCAACAGCCGGTGCGGTGGTGGCGAGACTGGCGCCGAACACGGCGACAAAAGCCAGCAGGGTCGAAATTCTCATCGCGCTGATTCCTTCAAAGGCGAGATCGGTATGACGTTATCTTCCTCTGATGACAGAAAAACAGAACTTGCATTCTTTAATGATAGATATCGAGCAAATGAATGGTTGCTATGGGCGACCGCCGGCCAACTGCTCGCAGGCACCGACCTGCGGTACCAGACTAATGTCGACTCGACGGTTCGCCGCGCGTCCGGATGCGCTGTCATTCGTGGTGATCGGCTGACTGTCGGCCAACCCCTGCACGGCGAAGCAACTATCGGGAATGTCGCCCATGCCCTGCATCCAGCCGCGCACGGCCGATGCACGGGCGTGGGACAACTGGCGGTTCTGTTCGGGATTGCCACGATCATCGGAGTGGCCGCTGATGACGATCAGCCAGCCCGGCTGAGCCTTGATGTTGACCAAAGCATTGATCAGAACTTTGGTCGAATCAGGTTTGAGGTCGGCGCTGCCGGCGTCGAACAGCGCCAGGCTGTCCAGACGTACGGGCATGGGCGTCATCGGCTGCTGTTCGAAGAGCTGTGTAAAGCGCCGCCCGCCCTTGTCGTCCGAACCAAAGCCACTTAGCCAACCCCCGCCGACAAACACGATCGTCGCCGAAATAGCACTCAACCACAGAAAAAAACGCCGTCGAGGTCGCTTGATTTCAGGCAAAGGCGGAGCCGGCCAAATCACGATCGGCGGCAAGCGGGCCGGCTCCGGTGCTCTGGGCAACAGGTGTATCGGGGCGACCAGGGCGCCGTTTTGCTGCAGGCGCCGTGTCAGGCTTTCGATCTGCTGGCGCAGTGAAGCCAGAGGGATTTGCATCGAATGGTCCAGACGCAGTTGTAGACGCAGCAGCTCGGTATCCAGATGTTCCAGCGCTGGCAGGCTCCATGCATTCATCGGCAGGCCGCGCAAGAACGACTGCCATTGGGCGAACAGCCAGCTCAGGATCTCCAGGCGCAGTGACGCCATTGGTGGCCACACATTCGACCATTGGCAACCGAGCGCATCGATCAGTGCCGCTCCCTGTGCCATGCCTTCCAGGCCATGGCGCTGACTACGCGCCAGGGCAAAGGCGGCAGCCGATTGCAAATCCGCTCCATTGAGCTGGAACAGCGTCAGGCACAGTTGCTCGACCTTGCCCCAATCGACGTCCGGACATGCCGGATGATTCAATTTGCCGAGTTCTTCTCGCAACGCCGAGAACTCACTGAAATTACGCGGATCACCACCCACGCGAATACGCATTTCAATCAAATCTGTCATTCAGTATCCCTTCCGTTACAGGTTCGATTGCGACAACCAGTTCTGCCGTTTCAGATGACGCACCATGACATTGCCTTCAGGCGTCAGAGTGGTGCCGAAACTTACCTGTCTACCGCTTCGAAGTTGCACATCCAGCCCGTACTCCAGATGTCCAGGTTGAACTTGCGGCAGCAGTGCGACGCTGATGGCTGCCAACCGGGGTTCGTACTTGAGCAGGGTGTCTTGCAGGGTGCTCATCAATGAATGCGCGGTGGCGGGCAGGCCTTGCAGGATCAGGCCCATGTCCGTCAGGCCATAATCGGGCAAGTGAGCGAGCGCGCCGGCACGGCTGTTGAGGATGCGCTGAACATTGTCCAGCACCGAGAGCGTGTACTGATCCTCTTCGCTGACCTGATGCAGATCCAGGTCACCGTTGAAGTTCTGCAGGAGCATTTCGTAGAGCGAAGGATTCAAATCGGTCATCGGTCATTCCCTGGCCAGCGCGCGCAAGGTCAATCGGTTGGCTGAGGTGTTCTTCGCCCTTGAAGGCGAGGACGTCGAGGTGGGCGTCGAGGTTGCGGACCCAGAGTTTGTGGCGGCTGTGGTCGAAGAAGATGGGAAGTGAATTGAGCATGCTCAGGCCTCCCCGACCAATGCGGACGCCGCTTGCTCAGCATCGGTGAAGGACAGGCAAACCCCGTGTTCGTCACTGAATCCCAGGGTTACACCAAGGGTTTTCATGTCGACAGCCTGTCGCTGCAAAAGCTGCTGGCTGAGCACAGGTAATATCTGCTGGCTGAGCAGGCTGTCGATGTTGCGCGCGCCGGAGTCCGTTAACAGACACGCAGCCACCAGCGCGTCGTTGAGTGAGTCTTCGATCTGGCAGGTCAGGCCATAATGGCGTTGCAGGCGTTGAGCGACTTTGGCGAGTTTGAGCGCGACGATGCGTTTGAGCGCGCAGGCGTCCAGCGGGCGGTAGATCAGGGTTTGAAAGCGCGCCAGCAAGGCCGGCTGAAAGTGCTCGCGCAGGATCGGACGCAGCCATTGCTGCAGGGTGCTGTCCGGCGCATCGGGTTGTTCTTGAAGTCCAGCCTGCAGTTCGTCGCTGCCAAGGTTCGAGGTCATGAGGATGACGGTGTTGCGAAAATCGATTTCCCGGCCTTCGCCATCGCGCATGAAGCCGCGATCGAAGACCTGATAGAACAGGTTGAGCACGTCGCGGTGGGCTTTCTCCACTTCATCGAGCAGCACGACGCTGTAGGGACGCTGGCGTACCGCTTCGGTCAGGACCCCGCCCTGGCCGTAACCGACATAGCCCGGTGGCGAACCTTTGAGCTGGCTGACGGTGTGCGCTTCCTGGTATTCGGAGAGGTTGAGAGTGATCAAGGATTTTTCACCGCCAAACAAGCCATCGGCCAGGGCGAGCGCGGTCTCGGTCTTGCCGATGCCACTGCTGCCGACCAGCAGGAATACCCCCAGCGGCGCCTGTTCATCCGTAAGGCCGGTCTTGGCTGCACGTAGACGCTGGGCCAGCGCACCAAGGGCATGATCCTGGCCGATCACCCGTTCACCGAGTTGCTGTTCCAGCATCAGCAGACTGGTTTGTTCGTCCTTGAGCAGACTGCTCAAGGGCACACCGGTCCAGTCGGCAATCACTTCGGCGACCTGGCGTACATCAACATCCAGAGAAAGTAGCGGCTGACCGCCCTGCACCTGAATCAATAATGCTTGCAACTGAGCGCAGGCTTGGGTGTCAGGTGAGTCACTCTGCCTCGCTTCGAGCAGCGCCTGCGTCAGCTCTCGCTCAAGTTGGTATTGCCGGGTCAATTCAATTTGCCGGTGGTCGGCTTCTACGTGCTGCGCTGCGATGACCGCCAGACGTTCGTCCGCGCGCTTGCCACTCAATTGCTGGTCCTCTTGCAGGGCATGCCACTCCAGATCCAGCGCCGCCTGCCGGGCCCTGAGCCGCACCAGTGCCTGCGGCTCGCAATCGAGGCTCATGCGTACCCGTGCACAGGCGGTGTCGAGCAGGTCGACGGCTTTGTCCGGTAGCTGTCGCCCCGTCAAATAGCGCCGCGACAGACTGACTGCCGCCTGCACTGCCGCGTCCTGGATGTGCACGCCGTGATGGCTGGCGTAGCGAGTCTTGAGTCCACGGAGCATGAGGCAGGCGCTGTCGTCATTACCAATGGATCGCCGGACGAGTCCAGCGCCACTTCTTGCTGCACTTGCGGTCGCTCTTCAGAGTGTTGATCCAGTACCGGCAACAGGTGCTGCAACTGGCTCTCGCTGACACTGAGCAGTGGCCATGCTGCTTCGCACGCCAGTAAGTCAGGGTTCTCCAGCAACGTACCGAGCAGGTCCGCCGAACGCAGATGCTCATTACCCTCCAGCGATGCACGCAGCCAGGCGTTCGTGGTCAACTCCTGCAACTTTCCGCACAGCTGCGGCTTGCTCTGCACACTGCGTGGCAGCGTATCGAGGTGGTCGAGCAGCCCGCACCACAGCGCGTCCATGCCCCACTCGTAGCGGCGGGCGATGAGGGTCAGATCGCCCTCGCCCTGTTCCAGCAACTTGAGCAGCCAGTGTTCGATGGTGATCTGTCCATGGGCACGGCTTTGGCACAGCGAGGCCGCCGCACTCAGGGCCTGGGCGCAGTAGGGATTAAGACGGCGAAGCAAGCGGGTGGAGTGATGTGCCATGGGCTACGTCCTTGTGCTGGAGGTCCAGCCTGTAGTCGATTGTGCGGATGGGAGTGTTGGGATGTGTCGAGTTGAACGCCCGCGAACAGGCGCTCAACGCGGCACACCAGAACCAGCAGGCAGGGGCCTGCCTGCTGGCGATGACGCGTCAGGCGCTCTGGCGCTCACTCCAGGAATCGGAGTGGATGATGTTGCCGTCCTTGTAGGTCCAGGTGATCTTTTCGTAGCGCAGTTCGATCTGTTCCAGGTGGTTGTGTTTCTCCTTGGACGGGTCTTTGACGTCGTGCATTTTCGGCGCGACTTTCACCACCTTGACGTTCTCCAGGCGGGTGTTGAAGTACTCGACTTCCTGCCCTGCATCATCGATCCGGAACCACTTGAACTCCGCGCTCTTGAGGGTCTGACCGGTGGTCACCGCCTTGTACAGGTACGGGCTGGAGGCATCGATTTCCTTGCTGAACAGGAACGGGGTGTGCACCCGCGTGCCGGTCAACTTGCCGGTGTTGTTATCGGTGGGGATGTACAGGCTGTGGTCCTGGGCGACCACTTCGATGCTGCCTTCGCGCTTTTGCACATCCACCGACCCCTTGATTTCCGCGCCGCCGTCATCTTGCAGCCACAGGTAAACGGGAATTGCCATGTGAAACTCCTTTTCTCAGTACGTGAATGCCGCGGTATGCGGCTCGGGTTGCATGCCCGACCCCACAACGGGAAGCACACAGGCCCCCGCTTCCGGAATCAGGCGGATATCGACGCGGCGGTTGGCCTGGCGTCCGGCCTCGGTGTCATTACTGGCGATGGGTTGACTGGCGCCGAAGCCCTGCACGGCGAAACAGCTGTCGGGGATGTCGCCCATCTGGCGCATCCAGCTGTGAACCGCTGCGGCGCGGGCGCGTGACAATTGCAGGTTGTGTTCTGCGCTGCCGCTGGCATCGGTGTGCCCGGCAATGACGATCAGCCAGCCGGGTTGGGCCTTGATACTGGCCAGGGCATTGATCAGGACTTTGGTCGAGTCAGGCTTGAGTTGGGCGCTGCCGCTGTTGAACAGCGAGAGGCTGTCGAGGCGTACGGTGCTGGCGACGGCTTTTATGGGTTGCCGGTGAGCACCAATGACCGTCAACAGTTGCTCGCGCAGGATGTTGCCGCGATACAGGCCAAAGCCCAGCGACAATGGCTCGCCGTGGCGGTAGTAGCCGTCCAGGCGTGATGAAACCTGACGCAATTCGCTCATGGCCTCTTCACGCCGGGCGAATTCGTTATGGGGGATGGCTGTGTATCGACGCAAATCATCACTGACCTGCCTCGCCAACAAAGTGTTCTGCCACGCTGAACTGACCAGCGCGACCAACCCGGCAGCCGCTAACAGCCAGAGCGCAATGAGACCGGCACGACGGCTCGGGGCGTAGCGGGTGTCGTTGACCAGCAGCGCCAGCAAGGGATCAGGAAACGGCAAGGCCCTGGCCTCGTCGGACAACGCCCCGCCGACCAAGGCAGTTTTTTCACGCAACCATTGCTCCCACAGATTGCCGGGCATCTCGTGCGGCAATGACGTGACCAACGTGAAAGCGCTGGCCACCGGTGCATTGGAGTTGTGTGCATCACGAGCGGCGAGATGCGGTAGCACCACCTCCGACAGCCATGTCGCCGCACTGCTCAACCGGACACAGGCCTGCACGCGAGCAGCACGAGTGGTGCTGTCTGCCGCTTGCGTCTGCCAATCATCCAGTTCGTCGCAGGCACCGTCTTGTCGCACACGCGGACAGGTTCGTCCTTGCTCCCAACTGAACCATGGCCCCTCGCCTCGAGCCACTTGCAGGTAACCGATCAACATCAGCGGCAAGGCGATGCCTTGCTTGCGCACCCGTTGCAACTGATGACGCAAGGCACGCAGTCGTCCAGCGAGGACTTCGCGGTCGGTATGCGCCTGCGGATTGATTATGAACATGACGCTCAGTTGCCGGCCCCAATCAGGGCGCGAAGCCATCAGGCTGTCGACCACCTGCGCAAACAGTTCCAGGTCGGGCACCCGTATATAGCAGCCCTTGCCGGTGGTGCGCAGGGCCAGTTGCTCGATCGGGACCGCGCCGAACAGGCCAACCAATCCATCACCACAGACCAGCACCACCGGCTGACGATACGAAGCCTTGGGCAACGACTGATTGTCCGCGAACACCAGCGTGTCGCACTGGCGAGCCGCATGCTCGCCGATCCGCCTGCAGATCAGGAGCACGCCAACAATCACAGCCAGAATCGCCAATGTGCGCGTCCAGACGGACAGCGCAATGATGACCAGCAACGCGATGGCGAGCGCACCGGCCCAAAGCCAGAGAAGGCGTTTGAGTTTGAACGTCATTGTTCTCTCACACCTCAGGCACGAGCGTGGCAACCCAACCCGCCAGCAGATGGTCCAGCCCCCACCAGGTCGCCCCGAGCAGGAGCACCACCGCCAATACCTGAGCGAGCGGCGATTGCAGCCCGGGCAATGTTGCGCGCCGGGAACCCGCAGTAACCTGTGTTGCAATGGTCTGGCCGAGGCTCAGTGGTGCGACCCGGGCACTCAGTTCCGTGAGCAACAGCTCACGTTCAGGATCATTGATGTCGCGATAGCGCCCCTGGAAACCCAGCATCAGTACCCGGTGGAAGGCGGTCAGTACATGCAGGTCCGGCGCGGGCTCGCGCAGCACTTCACGCATGTCCTCATACAAGAACTCTCCCGCCTGGTGTCGGTTGAAGAATTTTGCTTGCAGAGGTTCGCTGGCCCATTTGGCGTGGTCCCTCTCCTCGGCGCAACCGAGTACGGTTTCGTCCAGCAAGGCGCATTGCGCATGGCTGATGTGATCGATGCTGCGCGGGTTCAACCCTGCCTGCTCCAGCCGTTGCCGCACGTACTCCACTTGCCGGGTGCACAGATCAATGAAGGGTTGACTGCTGTCTATGGACGCTTTTTGCCGCAGTTCGACCACCAGCAAATAACTGTCCTGCAACAGCGAGTCGACGGCCAGCGCACAGGCCTGGTGTTTTTTTGATGGGATCGGATTCATGTGCGCAGTACCGCGAAGAGTTCAAGTTTGACGTCGGCCAGGGTGCCGGGGACGTAGATGGCACAGTTGCCCGAAGCCAACATGGCTCGCCCCTTCGCATGGCTGAGATCCAGGGCGAAGTACTGGTTTTCCAGACGCAAGGGAATGGCCGCCGGTACATGGCTGAGCGATTGCAGGGGCACGCCGTCGAGCGCGGCATTGACCAGTTGATCGAGATCGTGGGGCGCGCCGATCTTGCACAGGCGCGGGAACTGCTCTTGCAACTGCGCAGCCGGCATGCGGCAGCGCACCGACAGATAAAAATCGACGCTGTCCGGCTCACGCAGGCGTTCATCGTTGAGGCGAACCTTCCAGCGATTGGCGCCGGCTTCTTCCAGCTCAAGGGCAACGACTCGCGAAGGCAGGCTGGCCTCCAGCAATGTCGAGATCAGGTCCAGTAACGGTGGAAACACGCTTTCCAGCTCTTCGTGCCGGTAAGGCGGAATTTGCTCGATATCGTGTTCCAGTGAAAAGGTCAGCAGGCTACCGGCCAACTTGACCAGCTCCCGATACACCTGCTCGGGATGCCGTGCGGGAAAGCTTTTGATGTCGGCCAATACCGGCTGATAGGTGTTCAGGGCATTGAGCAGCCAGAACAACGAAACGTCTGCCACGGCGAAGTCCGCCATGCGCTGGTTGCTTTCGCGACGCATGTCCATCAGCCGCTGGCGTTTGGCGGACAGCTGGGTCAACAGATTGTCCAGTTGTACCAGCAGCCCGGGATGGGCATCGAAGCTGAACAGCGGCGGCACGTAAGCGGGATCGAGACTCCACGCGCCCTGCTCGTCACGCATCAGGCGCGCAATCGGGCAGGTCAGGTAATTTCCATTATCGTCATTCGCCAAGCGCAGGCTCAGCACGTGCTCCAGCACGCCGACCGATTGCGACTCATCGCCATAGAGGTCTTGCACCGACCGCCAATCCTGGCGATAGCGCGTCGGGCGATCCGTATGACTCGTCTCGAACAGGCAGTTGTTGCCGTTGGCCTGTTCCAGTGGCAAGGCCAGCAGCAAGATCGCCCGCTGGGTGTCTTCGGCTGGCAGGCGAGCCAGCTCCAGGCCGTCGGGCAGGCGATCCACCTGATCACTATCGATCAACGTGCCATCGGGCATCCGCAAGCGCAGCCGGGTGCTCTTGAGCTTACCCAGGCGCAGCGCTTGCAGATCAAATGCGACATCCTGGACGCCCCAAGGGTTCACCAGACACAAACGAGCCACAGCCTCATTGGTCAAGGCTTCCCAGCGTGCCTGCTGCTGGAATTGCTGCGGAGACAACAGTGCCCCCGCGGCCCACAAGGGGCGGTCGATTTTCATGAAGTCGTTTCCCTACGAAGTGACTTGTACGGGTCAGGCTTTTGCCTTGGGCATCTGCGAAACCAGCGACAAATTGACGTCCATGCCTTCCACCTGGAAATGCGGCACGGCATACAGCTTGACTCGGAAAAAGCCCGGGTTGTCTTCGATGTCCTCCACCGTCACCTTGGCGTCACGCAACGGGTGTGAGGCCTGCAGGTCATCGCCTGGATCAGTCATTTCCGTCACCAGGCCGCCGACCCACTTGTTCAGCTCCAGTTCCAGCAGACGTCGATCCTTGGTGGTCCCGATGTTCTCGCGCTGGATCAGCTTCAGGTAATGAGCGATCCGTGACAGCAGGAAGATGTAGGGCAAGCGAGAATTGATGCGGCTGTTGGCTGTTGCATCGGCAGTGTCGTACAGCGCCGGTTTCTGCGCCGAGTTGGCCGAGAAGAAGCACGCGTAGTCGCGGTTCTTGTAATACGAGAGAGGGATGAAACCGAGATTGGCGAACTCGAATTCCCGGGTCTCGGGAATCATGACCTCCGACGGAATCTTCACTTGATTGCCCGTGCCCAGATCGTACAAATGGATCGGCAGATCGGTGACCGCACCACCGGACTGCGGCCCGCGGATTTGCACGCACCAGCCATTGGCGATGAAGCTTTTCACCATGTTGGCGGCGAAGGCGAACGAGGCGTTGGTCCACAGGTATTTGTCGTGATCGGGCCCCTTGACGCTTTCGATGTAGTTGAAACTGCGCACCGGAACAGTGTCCGGCCCATACGGCAGGCGCCCCAGTACTCGTGGCATGAGCAAACCGATGTAACGGGCATCGTCACTTTCTCGAAAGGCCTTCCACTTGATGTATTCGGCACGGTCAAAGTAGTTGCCGATGTCCTTGATCGCCGCCACTTCCTCCATCGATTGCTTGCCGAAAAACGCCGGGCCGACGGCGCCAATGAACGGCATGTGCGCGGCCGCCGACACTTTGGAAATATTGCGCAGCAGGGCGATGTCCTGGGGGCTACGGTCGAATTCGAAGTTGGAAATGGCCGCGGCAATCGGCTCGCCGCCCGGCGTGTCGTACTCCTGGGTGTAGGTGTGCACGTAAAGCCCGCTTTGGGCGATTTCCGGTGCGTCTTCGAAGTCCTGGACCAGATGCTCCTTGCTGACGTCCAGCAGTTCGATACGCACGTTTTGCCGGAAATCGGTTTGATCGATCAGCGACTTCACGCCGCGCCAGGTGGACTCCACGCGCTGGAACTCGGTGTGATGCATGACCGCGTCAAGTTGCCGGCTGATTTGTCCATCCAGCGTGGCGATATGCTCATCCAGCAGCGCTTTATCCAGGCGTTCGACTTTCTGCGACGACTGCTTGAGCAACTTAAGGAACACACTGACAGCGGCGGTGACGCGCTCATCCGCTGTCGCTTCGGAAAGTGCTTCGGCATTCTGGAAAACTTCGATCCCGGCCATTGTCTCAACCGGGTTCAGGTTGATCTTTCCAAACAGTGCGCTGTACACACCTTTGCTTTCTTCAGACAACACTGTAACGCCGCGCGATTGCACGTTAGAACTATCTACCGACATATTGAAAACTTCCCTTTAAATAAGAATCCGTCTGAACTATTGAACTTCTTGCGGAGCCAGTGCTGCCAGTTCGGCGCGCAGTTCGTCACTCAGGGCATCATCCTTGAGGATGCGCTCCAGTTCCTGACGGAAGGTTGCGTTGTCCAGTAGTTTGGACTTGAGGTCGCGCAACAGATTGCGCATTGCAAGCAGCGCTCGGAGCTGCGGAATTTGCCGGGCGACTTGCTCGGGCTCGAAATCCTTCATGTTCCGAAATTTCAGCTCGATCGTCGTGTCAGCGGTGCTATCTGCCAGAGTATTTTCGACTGCCAGCTTCAACACGGGGGAGAACTCACCAAGTACGGAATCGAAATTATTCTTATTGATATCAATTTTGTTCCGCTCCGATAAAGCGCGCTGTTCTTTGCCATTGCTGTAGTCGCCCATCACCATCAACTTCAGTGGCAGCTCGACATTTTTTTGCGCACCACCGGTATGCAAATCGAGCTTAATATTGACCCGCGCCTTGGGCACTTCGTTTTGAAAACTGTTCGAAGCCATAAATCCTCCATGCAAGCTCGCAAATAATAAAAACCTCGCTAAAAACATGCGTAGCGATGTTTCCGGAGGGCAAAGATGCACTATCCGATCCTGTCATGCCACCCCCAAAACATAGACTCGGAAGTTTCCCACACGATGTTGGGAACTATGCCTACATAACATTTCAGATGTTTCAAACAGCCACTCAGAAAAGGATTACAACAACCCCCTTAAATTGGTGATATGCGTTTGTCTTTTTGACCTTTTTTCCATTTCCGGAAAGAAAGTTATGACTACATATTTCACCAATAGCGAGCTATCCGGCAGACTGCCAGCAAGCGCAACTACCGCAAAACCCCCATCGCCCGCCGATACTTCTCAACCCGCTCCAGATCATCCCACCCAGGATTGGCGATCCGCGACAGATCGCTGTTTTCCTCAAGATCAGCCAGCTTCACCACCCGGCCGATCGGGTCCTGCGCCGCGCGGGCGATGAAGTCTTCGTAGGCCTCATCCGGCCGCCGGGTCAGGGAGTCGATGGCCGCCAGCACGGTTTCGCTGAAGCCTTCCTCGCGCAGTTCATCGAGGCTGATGTCGCAGTCTTCCACCACGTCATGCAGCACGGCGACGATACGCTCTTCCGGGCTGTCGACTTTGAGCATTACCCGCAGCGCATGCAGGATGTACGGCGAGCCGCCCTTGTCGACCTGCCCGGCATGGGCGCCGGCTGCGATGGCGATGGCGTGTTCCAGTGTCTGAGTCATTGCGGTTCTCCCTGAACTTGAAACCTTGCGTACAACAACCAACGTGATACGTCCCGGATACATCACGGCGTTGCGCTGTTTCCCGACTGTTACCTCAGCGCCGCGCTTGTCACTTCTGCGCCGTCGGGCAGCCCCCTAGAGTATGGCCGTCGGTGTGATTGCGGGGGCACCGGTTGTCGGCCCTGCATCACGTCGATCCCATAACCACGGAAGAGGTGAAATCATGAGTTTCGTCAAAGTGGAAAAAAACCAGGCCAGCGCCCCGTCGGAAGCTGACATGAAAAAAGCCATGGTCGAAGCCGGTGGCGTGCCGGGCGAGTGCACCGGCAGCAACGCGGCGCGAACCCTGACCTACACCGGTCTGGTCAATCACACGGTGTACGAAAACAAGCTGATCGAGGTTGCCAAGGGCAAGCGCACCAGCTGGAACTTCGTCTGGGCCGACGCACAGGCCGCCTGACGGCACAGCGGGGCGGCCTTCGGGTCGCCCCGCTGCTTTGCCCGCTGATACAACCCCGTTACTTCCCTGTAACTGCAAGACACTTAGCTCGCCTGCCCCTCGCGCCTAGAGTGAAGCCCTCGATGAGCCGCCGGCCAGATTGCCCGCCGCCCATTGATTGATTCCAACACCACACCACCAGGGAAGAGGGACACCATGAGCAAATCAATCGCTGTCAGCCAACAAAGCCAGCAGCTTCACAACGATGTGCAAGAAGCCGTCAAGTCGATCATGGGTGCAACGCAACTGAAGTCATCGGACTACGGCAAGGTACTGAGGGCCGCCCTGGCCGCTTCGCAGAAAACCGTCACCATCGAGATCGCCCCTGGCGATCTGACCTTGCTCAAGAAGTCCGGCTACAAACTGTGCTTTGCCAAGAAAGTCGGCGATGCCGACTACAACGTGGTCTGGCAGTCCTATGTCGATTACCTGAGCAACAACGAATTCAGCTGGACGCCGATGTACCAATTGTTTGCCTCCAACGTGTTCAAGGAGAACGTCCAGGTCAAAGTCTCGACCAACACCGTCAACATCGGCCTGGGGCAAACCTCGACACTCGATGAACACGGCCTGCTGAGCCCGGCCGTAACGGGCGGCCCGGACATTTCCATGACCTTCGTGAACAACTACGCTCCCATCCATCCGGGGATCAACCAGCTCTCCACCGGCATCGACGGCAATCAGGTCAGCACCCCGATTTACGTGGCGGTCGATCAGGTGGTCACCGGCAGAACCGTGCTGACCCCGGTCGAAACCATCCTCGTGTGGTTCGAGCAAAACGTACAGACGAGCACCATGTTCAGTACCTCTCGCTCCAAGGCGATCGAAATCGACCTGACGTTCGATAACACCGCAGGTCGCCTGTACGAAGGCGGTCAGTGGAAAACCGTGTAACTGCTGAACCGGGGCAACCGCGTGGTTGCCCCTACCTTCATTCATCGAGTACACCGCGAGCGAAGTAGCCCGACAGTGATTGGCAGATCGAGGCCGCCAGATCTTCCTGGGTCGCAATGCCGTAAGGCTGGTTGCGATCAAACTGCGCCGACCAGCGAATCCTTCCCTGCGCCACATCCACCAGGCGCAACGACGCCCGCACACGCGCCGGTTCGACCCGCACACTGCCCTCCAGACAAAAACTGTAACGTGCGCCCCGCCCGATTTCCGCGACCCTGGCGCTACCGCTCGGCACGCGCATCAATACGTGGCTGGCCCCGTTCGGCGCCTGTTCGAAGGACTCGAACAGACGACAACTCAACTCCTCGCACAGACCTCGTGCAAAGTCATCCCCCTCACGGGTGAGGCAGGTAAACGGCTGAATCTGCAGAATCGGACAGCGCACACCAAGGCCCTTGGGTCGCAGTCGCTGATACACCAGGCGATAACAGCCTGGCGGGATGCTCACGCGCACCGGATCCTGCTGACCGTTGCTGGCGTAGTGCGCCGCGAGCTTGCGTCGCAGCCGCCCCACCTGCACCCGCACCACCGGGTCGTCGCCGGTGCAGTACACCGCCGGGTCGCGGCGAAACACTGCAAGGCCGATGGCGTGCTCGGTCAGGGGAATGTTTGAAGATTGCAAGTCATGCTCGACCAGAAAACGTAACAAGCTGCCCATGCGTCGGGACTTGGCAAACTGGGGACTGGCCAGCAACGACGCCAGCACCCGCTCCATCTCTTGTGGGTCGAGCGGGTCGGGAAGCCCGTCCGCACTCGACCCGGCCATGTGATTGATCACCATCGCCTGCCTCCGTGCAGGTTGTCGACAGGAAGGGAGGTCGTACTCCGTGATTAGCGGCACCACGCAAACCCGTCGGGCCAGGGCGCCGCAAGGTCCAAGCGTAGCAGCCATGGACGGATCGGCAGGCAATCGCACTGATAGCCACCTGACATCCGACGAACGTTGAAATGAGCGTTTGCTCGAAGGTGCCGGTCACGCGCCTGTCATCAGCCGTTGATAACGTCCGCGGGTTTGCCCCGAAACATTCTCTTGCAAATGCCCTCCGCCAACCGCCCAAGGTGACACTTCCGGTGTACTCAAGCCCGACCCGCAAACCCTTCATCCTCAGGTCCGACGACATGAGCAGCGACGACTTCGGCGCGCTGTTCTCGAAGATGTTTGGCAACCGTTATTCCGACTCGCCGCCCATTCCCCGCCACATCATCATCGGCGGCGTCTACGGCCGGCACGAAGGTGTCAGTTTTCGCCGCATGCAGTACCGGGGCGATTTCACCGTGGAGTTTCCCGAGCCCTTTGACGAAATCACCTTTGTCATCCCCACCGCCGGCAAGATCATCTTCAACCATGCCACCGAGTCGGTGGGCTTTAGCCAGGTGGGCCTGGCCATCGACAAGGTCGATATTCGCTCGATGCGCTTCATCGATGATCACGCCCAGCACGGCCTGTCGATCAGCCGGGCGCTGCTCACCGAACGCCTGTCAGTACTGCTGGGCAAACCGATCCTGCACAAGCTGCGCTTCGAGCCCGTGGTGGATTTAAATGCGCCGGCGTTCCAGGGCATTCGGGCGCTGGTGGACCTGGCCACCGGCAGCGAGTTCGACCTGCTGCTCAATGCCGGCTCGCTGATGCCTTCGCGCCTGCGGGAAATGCTGGTGGATGCGGTGCTGGAGAGCTGGCCGCACAACTTCACGGCGGCCCTGCGCCAACCGGCCCCGCTGATCGCGCCACGACATGTGAAGCTGGCGGTGGAATACATTCAGGATCACCCCGAGAACCTGGTCAGTGGCACCGACCTCGCCCGATTGACCAACGTCAGCCTGCGCGCCTTGCAGGACGGTTTTCAGCGTTTCATCGGCACGTCGATCGTCGCCTACCAGCGGCAAGTGCGCCTGGAGCGTGCCTATGCCGCCCTCGCCCGGAACGCCGCGCCGTCGGTGACCGACGTGGCCGTGCAACTGGGCTTCAGCAATGTCGGGCGGTTTTGCCAGTACTTCCAGAAAGCCTATGGGGTCAGCCCGGCGGACGTCCGAAAAGGTCTGCGAACGGGCTACCCGTGAGGACAGGCCCAAGCCATAGCCTGGGCCATTGACCATCGGTCAGAACAGGTAGCTGGCCTTGAGGCTGCCGTAACTGCCATGGCTGTCACCGCCACCGCTGGCCCCCACTTCAGCCCCGACACTCAACGCTCCGAGGCTGGCCATAACGTTCACGCCTCCGGTGAATTGGTCACGGTTGTCGAAGGCTGCACGCTGCTCGACATCCAGGCCCAGCAGATGGCCCTGACTGTCGACTTCATGATCACCCAACACATGCTCGTAACCCACCTGCACACCCGGCACCAGCTGCCAGGCGCCCATGCCGATCGCTGCAAATGATGCATTGAGGTTAGCCACGGCACTCTGACGGGTCTCATGGATGCCATCGACATCGAGGGCCAGTTCGCTGCCCTTCTCCTGGAAGCCCGACAAATCAAGATGACTGACACGCACGCCGAGGCTTGGCTCCAGGGTCACGGTGTTGACCGGCACACGATAGCCCAGCGCCAGGGTCAACCCCGAAAGCGTGCCATGGCTGTCGCCCTTGGCTGTGCCCAGGCCATCGCCGAGTTCGCGCTTGCTGTCGTAGTCCAGGTAGCCGGCGCTGGCGTCGGCGTCGACAAACAGGCCACGCTCCAGACCATTGGGCGCAAAGCGTGCGCCGACGCTGATGAAGGTCAGGTCGGTATCCGCCTCGCCACCCGCCCCGCCGACGTTGCCACGGCTGTAACCGAAACCGCCGTGGGCGCTGAGCTGTTCGGAGAAACGCTGGGTGACGCCGACCATCATCCCCTGGCTGTGCTCGTTGCTGCTGGAAGCGTGGGACGATCCGTCGGTGCCGAAGTAGCCGGCCAGCGCGGTGCTCCACAGGCGATATTGGCCGACCTTCAGGTCCGTGCCGCTGGCGTAAGGTGCGGCGGCCTGCTCGATCAAGGCGTTCTGGCGCAGCAGGTAGCTGGCGGCGTCGGCATGCACTTGCCCGCCGACGGTGGATTCCACACCGGCGAGCGTCCCGGCATCGATCGCCGATTGCAGGTAATAGTTGTAGGCGCTGTAAGTGCCCGACAGACGGGTGTTCTGCAACTGTTGCAACAGCTGCGCACCGGCCGCGGCATTACCCAACAGACCCGCCTGCCCCGGCAGGCTGTTGTACTCGACCATCTTCCCGCGCAGCACGTAGATGGTTTCCTGGGACAGCCCCAGCCCTTGCTTGAGGTAGTTATCCATGGTGCCGTACTGCGCCGTCACCTGGTCCAGACCTGCCTGAAGGTAACTGGCATCCACGCCGATCATCGGCCCATAGATGGCCGCCATGGCCGGGGGCATCGCCGCCAGGGTCGCCTTGATACGGGCGGCGGTGTAGTCGTTGGTGGCCAGGTAATTGCTCATGATGGTGGCGTCGTCGACCCCGGCGATGCTCTGCAGCACTGCGGCGGTCCAGCCGGTGCGGTCCTTGCCGGCGGTGCAATGGAACAGCGCGGCACCGTCGACGCCGGCCAGCTCGTTGAACAACACACCCAACTGACCACGCATCCCCGCGTCACTGACGAATGCGCGGTTGGTTTCCTGCATCATCGCGATGGCATTGGCGGCGCTGGTAATCGAAACCGTGGTGATGTTCGACCCGGACGTGGTGCCGCCGATGATGTCGATGTTGCTGTAGGTCGCACCGGTGAGCAGCGTATCGGGGGTGGCGGCGATTTCCGCCGGGGTGCGCAAATCGAAAATCGCCTTGATGCCCAGGCTATTCAAGGTGGCCAGGTCCGCCGGCGACGGGGTCAGCGCATTGGAGCGGTAAAACACCCCGGCGCGCATGGTGCCGTCGTGGGCCGTGGTGTAGGCGGTGGTGAGGCCGGCGACATCCCGGAAATTGTCGATGCTCCTGAGTCTCGGGGTATTGAGCTCCACAGGCTCGGCGGCCTGGGCGGCGGCGATGGACAGGCTTAAAACGGACAGCGAACAGAGAAGACGTTGAAACACGAGACAGCCTCATTCAAGACACATTGGGCTGCCTACTATCTGTATCGAAACGCCGACGAACATGACAAATTCCGCAAAAACGCAAATCACAGCGCGATGTGTCCGCGCCATTCGCGTTCTGTCCGTGGAGTGTGCCTTTGCGCCAATTTCCAGATGAAAAAAAACCGCATCGCTGCGGTTTTTTTTGGCCCTGGCTTGTCGCTTCAGGCATTCACTCAATGAGACTTGTGCGCTCCGGTCACGGCGGCCTTGCTCAGCGCTTTGCTGTCGTGAACTGGCTTGGTGGCCGAAATGGCCCGAGCCTTGCTGACGCCACGAGTGTCCTTGGAGTGGGCGACACCGGAGGTCGCGACGCCGTGACCGTTGTCATCGTTACGCTCACTACCGAAGTGATTGCCACTTACCCCGTGGTTGCGGGTCGCCTTGCCGGCATGATCGCTGGCCAGTCCCTTGCCGTGGCCATTGCTGGAGGTGTTGCCCGCGTGATCCGACCCGTTACGACCGCCGCCAGCACCAGCGCCATGACCGCCACCGTTACCTGCGCCGTTTCCGCCACCGTGACCACCACCATTCCCGCCACCGTTGCCACCGCCGTGACCACCACCACCACCACCACCACCACCACCACCTTCCTTGGCGTGTGCGGCGTTGATAATGGATAGGTCAGCAGGCAGTAACGGAGCGGCTGCGAGCATCAGGGCGCAGGACAGGACAGCGGCGAGACTTTTGTTATTTAAAAGCATGATTGCTTCCACAGGATTGATATCGCGTGCTATATGACGCGGTAACCCCCTTTCAGTTCAAACCCTCGCGACGGACGGAAAGTCCCCCTGAAACGTCAATCAAAAGCCCCGTTGAGCACCTCGTAAATCAGCCCGGTGGCCAACGCGACCAGGATCAAGTCGGCGCCCGCTTGTTGCCATTCGTACCCGTCATAATGCGGCAATCTGCCGATCAGCCGGCCATCGAGCTTTTTGGCAATCCCCGGCGGTAGCGGTTTGCCTCGGGCAAGGTTCTTTTGAATCCCGGGTGGCAACGCCGGGCCGGGCGTCCAGTATTCGCGATAGCCGCCGACCACTCCCAGAACACTGGCGCGATTGATACTCGGGCCATACTCCCAATCGCCTCCCTCTGACTTCTTGCCTTTGTTTCCATGGGCGCCCGAGTCCTGGGCAGTATGCGGATTGCCCTTGCCGTTTCCCTGGCCCTTTCCATTACCGGGATCGGCCCATGCGGTCACCGGGCCGGTAACCAACGCAAGGCAAACAACAGCGGCGATCAATGAGCGGGATCTGCGCATGAGTCGTTCCTTCAAGTCAGGCCAATGCCTGTGAATTTTAGACGTTGCGGATGACGTGAGTTCCACCTGACCCCGCAGATATAACCCCAAAAAGCTGACCCTCTTCACACATCGAGACGTCAGGATCTCAGGATCCCAGGCCAATGCCTGCGCAACTGATAACGCTTCCCTTCCGCTTAAACAGGTCCGACTACGGAAATTGAGCAAAAAAAACCGATGCTTTATGGGCATCGGTTCTTTTATCAACCACGGCAAATGCGATTTCTGCCTGTCGCAGTATCAGAAGTTCGCCGGCGTGTTGGCGCTGATGATCTCCGCCTCATCCTGGCCGACATTGCGGAAGCGGTGCGGCAAGGTAGTCGGGAAGTAGTAGCCGTCCCCTGCCCCCAGGATGCTGACCTGACCATCCACGGTGAGCTCAACCGTACCCCGCGTGACCAACCCGCACTCCTCGCCTTCGGCGTGCACGATCGGCTCTTCACCGGAGCTGGCGCCGGGCGCGTATTGCTCGCGCAGCAGGCGCATCTGGCGGCTCGGGATGGAGGCGCCGATCAACAGCAGGCGCAGGCCGTGGCGACCCAGGTCCGGTTGTTCGTTGGCGCGGAAGACGTATTGGTGTTCGCGCGGCGGCTGGTCGAAGGTGAAGAAGTCCGCCAGGGACATGGGGATGCCTTCGAGCAGCTTTTTCAGGGAACTGACCGAGGGGCTGACGCGGTTCTGCTCGATCAGCGAGATGGTGGCATTGGTGACGCCGCTACGTCGGGCCAGCTCGCGCTGGGACAGTTTGTAGCTTTCGCGTACTAATTTGAGTCGTGAGCCCGTATCCATGACAGCCTTATATGCCAACCCGTAGGAATGAGCTTGATTGCGATGTGGATCTGACCTTCAACATGGATGTTGGCTGAACCTACGCTATCGCGAGCATGCTCGCTCCTACAGTGATAATGGAAGGGTGGAGAGCAGGCGCGGATAACGCCGTTTTCCGGTCCCGGAAACGTGAAAGGCGGCTATTAAATCACGTTTGTCGTTGTTGCAAAGCAGGTTCGATAAACGGCTGAAAAAAAGACCCATCAGTTCTGATATTGCATCAACTGTGGGAGCGAGCCTGCTCGCGATGACGGTGTGTCAGGCGACATTGATTTTGGCTGATATGCCGCCATCGCGAGCAGGCTCGCTCCTACAAGGGATTGCGGTATTTTTGGCAATTAAAAAGCCGGCGATACCCTTTGGGGCCACCGCCGGCGAGGTAACGCTTAGATCCCGAACCGATCGCGCAGCGAGTAGTAAACCGCGCCCATGGCGGTGAGCGGCGCGGAGAACGTGCGTCCGCCGATCATCGGCATGTGTGGCAAGGAGGCAAACGCGTCGAAGCGTTCGGCGTCGCCACGGATCACTTCCGAGATCAGTTTGCCAGCCAGGTGCGAGCAGGTGACGCCGTGGCCGCTGTAGCCCTGCATGTAGTAGGCGTTCTTCTCGATACGGCCGAATTGCGGCATGCGCGACATGGTCAGCAGGAAGTTGCCGGTCCAACTGTAGTCGATCTTCACGTCCTTCAATTGCGGGAAGGTCTTGAGGATTTTCGGACGGATCAGTTGCTCGATGTCGTTCGGCTCACGAGCCCCGTAGACCACGCCACCACCGTAGAGCAAGCGGTTGTCGGCGGTCAGGCGGAAGTAATCGAGCAGGTAGTTGCAGTCTTCGACGCAGTAGTTGTTGGTGATCAGGCTCTTGGCCTGTTTCTCCGTCAACGGCTCGGTGACGACGATCTGCGAGCCGCAAGGCATGCTCTTGCTGGTCACGCGATTGTCCAGGCCCTGCGGCAGGTAGGCGTTACCGGCAATCAGCAGGTACTTGGCCCGCACCACGCCCTTGGCGGTGCGCACGACATTCGGCTCGCCGTAGGTGATTTCCACCGCCGCCGATTGCTCGAAGATCTTCCCGCCCAGGCCGATGATCGCCGAGGCTTCGCCCAGCGCCAGGTTCAGCGGGTGAATGTGCCCGCCCTGCATGTCCAGCAAGCCGCCAACATAGTTGTCGCAACCCACTTCGCGCTTGATGTCCGACTCACTGAGCAGGGTCAGGTTCTTGTTGCCGTAGCGTTCCCAGGTTTTCTTCTGCTCGGCCAGGCCCTTGAACTGCTTCTTGTTCAGTGCCGCGAAGATGCCGCCCGGACGGTAGTCACACTGGATGTCGTAGTGCTGTATGCGCTGACGAATGATCTCGGCGCCTTCGAAAATCATGCTGCCGAGCACTTCAGCGGTCTTGTCGCCATAACGCGACTCGATGACATCTACGTCGCGGCTATAGGAGTTGACCAATTGACCGCCGTTGCGACCGCTGGCACCGAAGCCGACCTTGGCCGCTTCGAGCACAGTGACGCTGTAGCCGGCTTCAGCGAGGAACAGTGCCGAGGACAGACCGGTATAACCGGCACCGATCACGCAGACGTCGCATTCCACCAGCTCTTCGAGTACCGGGAAATCGCCGGTGAAGTTACGGGTGGCTGCGTAGTAGCTGTTTACATGTTTCATAAGATTCTCCGATGGCCGCCAGCACAACCGGCGGCCGCCGTTTTTGTTGTTATTAGAGCTTGATCCAGGTCGCTTTCAGCTCGGTGTACTTGTCGAACGCGTGCAGCGACTTGTCGCGGCCATTACCCGATTGCTTGAAGCCACCGAACGGTGCGGTCATGTCGCCGCCGTCGTACTGGTTGACCCACACGCTGCCGGCGCGCAGGCCACGGGCGAAGGTGTGGGCCTTGCTCAGGTTGCTGGTCCAGACGCCTGCGGCCAGGCCGTAGATGCTGTCGTTGGCGATCGCCAGGGCTTCTTCGGCGGTGTCGAAGCTGATGACCGACAGCACCGGGCCGAAAATCTCTTCCTGGGCGATGGTCATGGCGTTGGTCACACCGTCGAAAATCGTTGGCTCGACGTACTGGCCACCGGTCTCTTCAAGGGTGCGGCTGCCGCCGGCGATCAGTTGAGCGCCCTGCTCCTTGCCGATGCCGATGTAGCGCAGCACGTTGTCCAGTTGACGCTGGTCGACGACCGCGCCCACGGTGGTTGCAGGATCGAGCGCGTGCCCCGGTTTCCACGCTTGCAGCGCTTCGACCAACAGCGGCATGAACTGCTCGTGAACCGAACGCTCGATCAGCAGGCGCGAACCGGCGGTGCAGACTTCGCCCTGGTTGAAGGCAATGGCGCCTGCTGCGGCCTGCGCTGCGGCGCGCAGATCCGGTGCATCGGCGAACACCACGTTCGCGCTTTTGCCACCGGCTTCAGCCCAGACGCGTTTCATGTTGCTTTGCCCTGCGTAGATCATCAGCTGCTTGGCAATCGCGGTGGAGCCGGTGAAGGCCAGCACGTCGACGTCCATGTGCAACGCCAGCGCCTTGCCTACGGTATGACCGAAGCCTGGCAGCACGTTGAACACGCCTTTCGGAATGCCGGCATCCAGCGCCAGTTGCGCGATGCGAATCGCCGTCAGTGGCGACTTTTCCGAAGGCTTGAGGATGAACGAGTTGCCCGCCGCCAGCGCCGGGGCGAATTTCCAGCTGGCCATGATCAGCGGGAAGTTCCACGGCACGATGGCCGCGACCACGCCGACTGCTTCGCGGGTCACCAGGCCGAGTTGATCGTGAGGCGTGGCGGCCACTTCGTCGTAGATCTTGTCGATGGCTTCGGCGGTCCAGCGGATTGCGTTGGCGGTCGCCGGGATGTCGACGTTCATCGAATCGCTGATGGGTTTACCCATGTCCAGGGTTTCCAGCAGCGCCAGTTCTTCGCGGTTGGCCAGGATCAGGTCGGCGAAACGAATCAGGATGCGCTTGCGTTCGGTCGGGGCGAGTTTGGCCCAGACGCCGGATTCGAATGTGCGACGAGCCACCGCGACCGCGGCATTGGCATCGGCTTCGTCGGTGCTGGCGACATTGGCCAGGAAGCGACCGTCCACGGGGCTCACGCATTCAAACGTGGCACCGCTGGCAGCCGCGCAATATTGACCGTCGATGAAGGCACGGCTTTCGATGTTGAGGGACTGGAAGCGTTGTTCCCAGTCGCTGCGGGTGATTGTCATGGTTGTGACTCGACGCAGGGGAATAAGTGATCGCAAGACCTGTGGGAGCAAAGCTTGCTCGCGATAGCGGTGTGCCAGGCAACATCAATGTTGATTGATCCGCCGCCATCGCGAGCAAGCTTTGCTCCCACAGTTGATGAGTGGTGTAAGCAGGGAATGCGTACACCACTCAATCCATCAAACGGTATGCAAGTACCAGTTGTACTCAAGGTCCGAGATGGAGTTTTCAAACTCGGCCAGCTCGCTTTCCTTGCACGCCACGAACACGTCGATGTACATCGGGTCGATGTACTTGGCCATGACCTCGCTGTCGTCCAGCACGCGCAATGCATCGCGCAGGTTGTTCGGCAGGCTCTGCTCGTTCTGCTCGTAGCTGTTGCCTTCCACCGGGGCAGGCGGCTCGATCTTGTTCGTCAGGCCGTGGTGGATACCGGCCAGCACCGAGGCCATCAGCAGGTACGGGTTGGCGTCGGCACCGGCGACACGGTGTTCGATGCGCACGGCGTCCGGCGAACCGGTCGGCACGCGAACGGCCACGGTACGGTTGTCGATGCCCCAGCTCGGCGAGTTCGGCACGTAGAACTGCGCACCGAAACGACGGTAGGAGTTGACGTTCGGGCACAGGAAGGCCATCTGCGCCGGCAGGGTCTCCAGCACACCGCCGATCGCGTGACGCAGCGCGGCGTTCTGCTCGGGATCCTCGCTGGCAAAGATGTTGTTGCCTTCCTTGTCCAGAATCGAAATGTGCACGTGCAGACCGTTACCCGCCTGGCCAGGGTACGGCTTGGCCATGAAGGTGGTGTCCATCTCGTGGTCGTAGGCGATGTTTTTCACCAGACGCTTGAGCAGGACCGCGTAGTCGCAAGCCTTTATAGGGTCGGCCACGTGATGCAGGTTGACTTCGAACTGCGCCGGGGCGCTTTCCTTGACGATGGCGTCAGCCGGGATGCCCTGCTCTTTCGCGCCTTCGAGGATGTCCTGCAAGCAGTCGACGTACTCGTCCAGGTCGTCGATCAGGTACACCTGGGTCGACATCGGACGCTTGCCCGACACTGGCGAACGTGGCGATTGCGGACGGCCGTTCACGTTGTCCTGGTCGATCAGGTAGAACTCCAGCTCGAACGCGGCGCAGATGGTCAGGCCCAGATCGTCGAACTTGCGCACGATATTGGCCAGTACTTCACGCGGGTCAGCGAAGAACGGCTCGCCTTCCAGTTCGTGCATGGTCATCAGCAGTTGCGCGGTCGGGCGCTTCTGCCATGGCTCGATGCTCAGGGTGCCGGGAATCGGGTAGCAGATCCGGTCGGCGTCGCCGATGTCCAGGCCAAGGCCGGTGCTTTCCACCGTCGAGCCATTGATGTCCAGTGCAAACAGGGACGCCGGCAGGTTGATGCCTTTCTCGTAAACCTTATGAAGACTGGTGCGCTCGATGCGCTTGCCGCGCACCACACCGTTCATATCCGCAATCAGAAGGTCGACGTACAAAACCTCAGGATGTTTCTTAAGGAATGCGTTTGCTTCGTTGAGTTGAACGGCACGCAGAGGGACCGACATGATGCACCTATTTTTTACTGTTAATTATTATGTTCACCGCCCTTTCACGCAGCCAGTCAATCCGAAAGACCAAGTGATGTCAATAGTTAACACCCAGCCGCTCAGCGTTTATTTTTGGGCCTCTTAGCGGCACGCATGTACCAATATTATTACCAAACATGCGTAAAACCTGGGGGTCGGACGTGCGGCGTTTATAATTTTTGACATTAGAGTTGTTAATTAAAATCAACGAGGCTAAGCTCCGGAAAAGCTCGTTCAAGTGTCAAACTTCGAGGTGAATAAAAATGGCATTCAAGCCATTGATCGGCGTTACTGCGTGCGTCAAACAAATTGGCCTGCACCCCTACCACATCAGCGGCGACAAGTACTTGCGTGCTGTCAGCGTTGCGGCGCTGGGGCTGCCTGTCGTCATTCCTTCCCTGGCCGAACTGACCGAAATCGAGGACCTGCTGCCGCAGCTCGACGGTCTGTTGCTGACCGGCTCGCCATCGAACGTGGAACCCTTCCACTATCAAGGCCCCGACAGCGCCCCCGGCACCGAACATGATCCCCAGCGGGATCGCACCACCCTTCCCCTGATCCGCGCGGCTATTGCTGCTGGCGTTCCGGTGCTCGGCATCTGCCGTGGCTTCCAGGAGATGAACGTGGCGTTCGGCGGCAGCCTGCATCAGAAGGTGCATGAGCTCCCCGGCTTCCTCGATCACCGTGAAGCCAACCATCCTGAGCTGGCCGTGCAGTACGCACCGGCCCACGCGGTCACCGTGCAAGAAGGCGGCGTATTCCAGGCGCTGGACTTGCCACCGGTGTTCCAGGTCAATTCGATTCACAGCCAAGGCATCGACCGCCTCGCTCCCGGCCTGCGCGCCGAAGCCGTCGCGCCTGATGGCCTGATCGAAGCGGTCTCGGTGGAAAACAGCAAGACCTTCGCCCTCGGCGTGCAATGGCACCCGGAATGGCAGGTGCTGGACAACCCGCCTTACCTGCGCATTTTCCAGGCGTTCGGCGAAGCGTGCCGGCAACGGGCGGCGCTGCGAAACGCGCGCTGACCTAAAACACCGACATCCATTTACTGCCCCCGTGAGCCAGTCGGGCGTGCCTCTGCGCGCCCGCCTATCACGACAACAACACACTGCAATAACAACAAGTACCGCAGCCAGGAAGGCGGCACCGAATAAACCCGAAAGGAGCGGCAACGCAATTCCCTGTAGGAGCGAGCCTGCTCGCGATGAATGTCCGGACACCGCGGGCATTCAGACCGCCCGCGTCATCGTTGGCGTCCATCGCGAGCAGGCTCGCTCCTACAGTGGCAGGCGTTACCCGCCCCCGGGTTTGCAATCAACTATTAAGTCGGGCCACGTTGGCCCGGCGACTGAAATCTGTTGGGAGTTTCACATGGCAAACGCCTCCAGCACTTACAGGAAGGCTCTCGAAGGTCAGCAGGCACCGAAAAAGGTCCTGGTAAAAGTCGATCGCGTCACCAAGAAATTCGACGAAACCACCGCCGTGGACGATGTGTCCCTGGAAATCCATCAGGGCGAAATCTTCGCCCTGCTCGGTGGCTCCGGTTCCGGTAAATCGACGCTGCTGCGCATGCTCGCCGGCTTCGAACGCCCGACCGAAGGCCGGATTCTGCTTGATGGCGTGGACATCACTGACATGCCGCCCTACGAGCGGCCGATCAACATGATGTTCCAGTCCTACGCCCTGTTCCCGCACATGACCGTGGCGCAGAACATCGCCTTCGGTCTCAAGCAGGACCGTTTGCCCGCTGCCGAAATCGACGCCCGTGTGCAGGAGATGCTGCGCCTGGTGCACATGACCCAATACGCCAAGCGCAAACCGCACCAGTTGTCCGGCGGCCAGCGTCAGCGTGTGGCCCTGGCCCGCTCCCTGGCCAAGCGTCCGAAGCTGCTGCTGCTCGACGAACCGATGGGCGCGCTGGATAAAAAGCTGCGTTCGCAAATGCAGCTGGAACTGGTGGAGATCATCGAACGCGTCGGCGTGACCTGCGTGATGGTGACCCACGACCAGGAAGAGGCCATGACCATGGCCCAGCGCATCGCCATCATGCACTTGGGCTGGATCGCCCAGATCGGCAGCCCGGTGGATGTCTACGAGGCTCCGGTCAGCCGCATGGTCTGCGAATTCATCGGCAACGTGAACGCCTTCGAAGGCACGGTGGTGGAAGACCTGGAAGGTCACGCGATCATCCACAGCCCGGACCTGGAGCAGAAGATCTACGTCGGCCACGGCGTCAGCACCTCGGTGCAGGACAAGTCGATCACCTACGCGATCCGTCCGGAAAAACTGCTGGTCAGCACCACCAAGCCCGACACCCGCTACAACTGGTCCAGCGGCAAGGTGCACGACATTGCCTACCTCGGTGGCCACTCGGTGTTCTACGTCGAACTGCCTGGCGGCAAAGTCGTGCAGTCGTTCATGGCCAACGCCGAACGCCGTGGTGCACGTCCGACCTGGGACGATCAGGTCTACGTGTGGTGGGAAGATGACAGCGGCGTGGTACTGCGCGCATGAAAACCTTCAATCAGCAATTCCTGCGCCTGGTGCCCAGCGGCCGAAAGATCGTGATCGGCATTCCATTCCTGTGGCTGTGCCTGTTCTTCATGCTGCCGTTTTTCCTGGTAATGAAGATCAGCTTCTCCGAAGCGGCCCTGGCCATTCCGCCCTACTCGGAGATCTACACCTACGCCGAGCAGAAATTCCAGTTGATGCTCAACATCGGCAACTACACGTTGCTGGGTGAAGACGAGCTGTACCTGTCGGCTTATCTGGGTTCGTTGAAGGTCGCGTTTTTCAGCACGCTGATGTGCCTGGTGATCGGTTTCCCGATGGCCTACGCCATTACCAAGGCGAGCAAGGAAGCGCAGAACGTCCTGATGCTGTTGATCATGATGCCGACCTGGACCGCGATCCTGATCCGCGTGTATGCGTGGATGGGCATCATCAGCAACAACGGTCTGCTCAACGCTTTCCTGATGTGGACCGGGCTGATCGATCACCCGATCGAGATCCTCAACACCAACACCGCCGTCTATATCGGCGTGGTGTATGCGTATCTGCCGTTCATGGTGCTGCCGCTGTACGCCAACCTGGTCAAGCACGACCAGAGCCTGCTGGAAGCCGCCTCGGACCTGGGTTCGAGCACCTTCAACAGCTTCTGGAAAATCACCGTGCCGCTGGCCAAGAACGGCATCATCGCCGGCTGCATGCTGGTGTTCATTCCGGTGGTGGGCGAGTTCGTGATTCCGGAGCTGCTGGGCGGCCCGGAGACCCTGATGATCGGTCGCGTGCTGTGGCAAGAGTTCTTCAATAACCGCGACTGGCCGGTGGCTTCCGCCCTGGCGGTGGTGATGCTGTTGATCCTGATTGTGCCGATTCTGCTGTTCAACCGCAGTCAGGCCAAAGAGATGGAGGCACGGGGATGAAACGTTTCGGTTTCTCAAAAATGATGCTGTGGCTCGGCCTGTCGTTCATCTATCTGCCGATGCTGATTCTGGTGATCTACTCGTTCAACGCCTCGAAGCTGGTGACGGTGTGGGGTGGCTGGTCGTTCAAGTGGTACGCCGGCCTGCTCGACAACGCACAGCTGATGGGTTCGGTGGTGCGCTCGCTGGAAATCGCCTGCTACACCGCGGTCGCGGCAGTGGCACTGGGCACCTTGGCGGCGTTCGTGCTGACTCGCGTTACCCGCTTCAAGGGTCGCACGCTGTTCGGTGGCCTGGTCACCGCGCCGCTGGTGATGCCTGAGGTGATCACCGGTCTGTCGCTGTTGCTGCTGTTCGTGGCCATGGCGCAGCTGATTGGCTGGCCGATGGAACGCGGCATCGTGACGATCTGGATCGCTCACACCACGTTTTGTGCCGCCTACGTTGCAGTGGTAGTCTCCGCCCGCCTTCGCGAGCTGGACCTGTCCATCGAAGAAGCGGCCATGGACCTGGGTGCCAAGCCGTTCAAGGTGTTCTTCCTGATCACCATCCCGATGATCGCGCCATCCCTGGCAGCCGGCGGCATGATGTCGTTCGCCCTGTCCCTGGATGACCTGGTACTGGCGAGCTTCGTTTCCGGCCCGGGTTCCACAACCCTGCCGATGGAAGTGTTCTCGGCGGTGCGCCTGGGCGTGAAGCCCGAGATCAACGCCGTGGCCAGCCTGATTCTGCTGGCGGTGTCGATCGTGACCTTCATGGTCTGGTACTTCAGCCGCCGCGCCGAAGCCAGCCGCAAGCGGGCGATCCAGGAAGCGATGGAACAGACGGCGAGCGAATCCTGGCAACAACCGCAACGGACCGCTGCAACCGCCTAACCCCTCTGTAGGAGCGAGCATGCTAGCGATGGACGTCAACGATGACGCGGGCTACCTGAATAAACGCGTCGTCCTTGAGTTTTTCGCGAGCAGGCTCGCTCCTACAGTGGAGCGCGCAGCGTTCCTGCCACAGATGTGTGTCGTGTGATTTTGAATAAGAAAAGCTCTTCAGTAAAAAGAATGGAGTTGTACCGATGAAAATGTTTGGCAGGACTCTGCTGACACTGTCCTTAATGGGCGCAATCGCCGCTGGCGCCCAAGCCAATGACAAGGTACTGCGCGTCTACAACTGGTCGGATTACATTGCCCCGGACACCGTCAAGAAGTTCGAAGACGAGACCGGGATCCAGGTGACCTACGATGTGTTCGACAGTAACGAAACCCTCGAAGCACGCCTGCTGGCGGGCAAGTCCGGCTACGACATCGTCGTGCCGTCCAACAGTTTCCTGGCCAAGCAGGTCAAGGCTGGCGTCTATCAGGAACTGGACAAATCCAAGCTGCCTAATTGGAAAAACCTCAACCCGGTGCTGCTGAAAAACGCCTCGGCCAGCGACCCGGATAACGGTCACGCCTTCCCGTACATGTGGGGCTCGATCGGTATCGGCTTCAACCCGGAAAAGGTCAAGGAAGTGCTGGGCGCCAACGCCCCGACCAACTCCTGGGACCTGTTGTTCAAACCGGAAAACGCCGAAAAACTCAAAGCCTGCGGCATCAGTTTCCTCGACTCACCGACCGAGATGATCCCGGCCGCCCTGCACTACCTGGGCTACCCGGTGAACGACCAGGACAAGGCGCACATTGCCGAAGCCGAAGCGTTGTTCATGAAGATTCGTCCGTCGGTGTCGTACTTCCATTCCTCGAAATACATCTCGGACCTCGCCAACGGCAACATCTGCGTGGCCGTGGGGTACTCCGGCGACGTGCTGCAGGCCAAGGCCCGCGCCCAGGAAGCCGGCGACAAGGTGAAGATCGACTACAGCATCCCGAAAGAAGGCGCCGGCAGTTTCTACGACATGGTCGCCATCCCCCGCGATGCCGCCAACGTCGAGAACGCCTACCTGTTCATGAACTTCCTGATGCGCCCGGACATCATCGCCGAGATCACCAACAACATCGGCTACAGCAACGCCAACGCGGCGGCCACGCCCTTGGTGGATGAAGCGATTCGCAACGATCCGGGTTCGTACCCGTCGCAGGAAACCATGGCGACCTTGTATGCGATTCCGGATATGCCGATTGGTGTGCAGCGGGTCATGACCCGGGGTTGGACCAAGGTGAAGCTGGGCAAGTAATTCGCTCAACAGACTGTTGAATTTGATACCGCTATCGCGAGCAGGCTCGCTCCTACAGTTGAAATGCATTCCCCTGTGGGAGCGAGCCTGCTCGCGATGAGTTCGGAACATTCAATACACATTTCATATCTGCCTTTTTCTCTTCATGCAGCGCCTTACCACCGCTGCATTGCTCACCTGGCTCCTCGGTTAAGGTGAAGTTCGGCGCCCTCGGGCGCCTTTTTTATTGGTCGCGCAATGGCCATCGGGCCAACGCGTGATAGCGGCCCTTGCGGGATTCGAACAGGGTGAAATGGTCGGCGCGCAGGAAGAACTCCGGTGCCGTGGGCGACTCCGGCGCGGGCGCGCGATAGTCCCGGGCCAAAGTCAGGTGCGGGCGAAATTCCTTCGATGTTTCCTCCAGGCCGAACGGCAGCAGCGCCTGCTCAAGGTCATACACCAGGCGCAGCAACCCCGGCGGCGCCTGCTCCGGGGCCAACACCAGCACCCCTGCTCTGCGCCAGACATCCAGCCGATCCAGCACCACGGTCAAGCGCTCAGTCGACGCATGCACAGACATCACGGCGTCACAGATCGCCGCAATCTGCGCGGCATCGACCGAGCCCAGAAACTTAAGCGTCAGGTGAAAGTTCTCTGCCGGTACCGGACGTCCGCTGCGCAGTTGCAAGGTGCTACGCCATTGGGCAATGGCCTTGCGTTGCGCGGGTGCACAATCGAGGGCAAAAAACAGTCGTTTGAAGGGTTCGCGGGATTCGTCGCTCATCGGTGGCACCTCCTGACATCCAAGTTATAGTTCATGCAACCGCTTGAACTGGAGGGGGCCATGCGAGAAATCATCAGCAAGGAGCCATGGTGGGCCGTGCCACCGAAACCCGGTCAGGATGAGTCCGAACTGGAATGGGGCTGGCTGGTTCATTACAACGAAGGCGAGCCGCGTTTCGAATTCGTCAGGGAACGACCGACGGACAGTGAGATTCTCAACCGCAAGAGTTGCAGGATCACCCCGACGCCGGAGTGACCCTGCACAGCCGGTTCACGCCTTCACGATGATTTCAAAGCCACCGAAGATCATCCGCTGGCCATCGAATGGCATGGGATTGACGTCCGGCTTCATCCTCGGGTCGGCCATCATTTTTTCCATCGCCGCGTCGCTGGTGGCCTTGTCCGGCCATATAAGCCAGCTGAACACCACGGTTTCGTCGGGCTTGAGTTTCACGGCCATGGGAAACGACGTCAGCTTGCCATCGGGCACATCAAGGCCCCAGCACTCGACCACATCCAGGGCGCCGCTTTCCTTGAACAACGCGGCGGCGATTTCGGCGTGCTTCTTGAACTTCTCGCGGTTGGCGGTGGGCACTGCCGCGACAAAACCATTGACGTAGGACATGGGTGTTCTCCTTGGCTCATGGGGTGATCTGCTTGATAGTCGATTGGCTCGGGCTCAACTCGACATTTCCGGCATCCAGCCCGACCGGCGGTTGCGCGCTGGCCGCCAGGTTGCCTTCGATCTGCGAGGCCATGTACAGGGTGCCGGCCATGACACCGGTGGTCGGGTTCTGCACCAGCTTGGTCCAGGCCTTGTCGAAGGTGTTGCCCAGGCTGCTGCGAATCAGCGCCTCGCTGTCCGGCCGGTCGGCGGCCTGGATCAACGCGCGAACGCCCGCGACGCCCACGGTAATCAAGCCACCGGCCAGCTTCCCTGCAGCCGCCGCCACGGCACTTGCCGCGCCACGGGGTGCCATTTCGGCCTCCATGCGTTGGCTGGCGCGCTTGGCCACCGGCGCCATCGCGGTGTCGGTCGACCCGACGCCCTTGTCGCCGCCGGCCTTATGGATCTTGTCGATCAACGCGGCGTAGGCCGGCAAGGTGTTCAGCGGCTCGGCGTAGACAATCTGGTACAGCGAAGCGTTACGGGCCGGCGGCGGCCCGAGGGCAATGGCAGGGATTTTCTGGATGCGCCCGTTGAGCTGGGGCATCGGCACGCCGTGGCGCTGGGAGATTTTCTGCAGTTCTTCCTTGAGGATGTCGATGTAGAACGCCGAGGCCAGGCCCAGAATCGCATCCGGATCGATTTCCACCGCGACCGGCGCCAGCACCTTCTCCTGGTAGGCCTCCAACAGGTAGGCGGCCAGGCGTTTTTCCGAAGCGTCCTTCTCGCCCTGGGCGCTGATGGTGTACCAGCTGACTTTCATCGACAGCCATTCCTGGGTCCAGTAGCTGCTGAACCAGGGGATGAAGTTTTCTTCGGTCAGTTGATAGACCCGGGTGCGCCAGTAGTCCATGGCACCTCGGGCGTAGATCTTGGTCTGCTCCGTGGCGGACTGCGACGCCTCGATGATTTCCCGGTCTACCTGCTGCCAGGTGCTTGGCGCAATCATCACCTGCGGCACTTCCACCGGCGCGCGGGGTGGCGTGGCACATCCGGCCAAGACCACCAGCACGGCGACGATCAGCGAACGCAGGTTCAAGATCGCGGTTCCTTGAAGTCGGGCGCCGAACCCATAGGGGGCGCTCAAAGCCCTGAATTGAGTATAGGTGGCGGCCATTGTCCACCTGGTTTTGATGGTGCTCTCTCAGGCCCCATTGCGGGCAAGCCTTGCTCCCACGGATATGCGGCGTGCGCCTCCAAACCTGTGGGAGCAAGGCTTGCCCGCGATGGGGCCCGCAAGAACACCGACGAACCGACCATCACTCCCATCGATATTCACAATCGCCACGATTGCCTTCCGCCCCGCCGCCGTCAGCGTAGGATCGATCTCAACCCGACACGAAACCCTGTAGCGGAGGGTCGAATCATGGTGATCCATCTCCTGACCTGTCTGGCCCTGACGGCCTTCACGTTGAGCGTATTTGCCTGGTTCGTCCTTACCGAGGAGCGCACGTCATGATCACCGAAGTCACCCTGGCCGTGAGCTTTGCGGTATTCGGCAACAACTACTACGAGCAGACCTACGAGTCCCGTAAGGAGTTGACCCTCGTGTTCGACGAAAAATTCGAAGACTTGCTGATTCCCGCTGCCGATCATCACTTCAGCAACGAAGTGGTGGGCCTGAACGATCAGTTCCGCTTCCTGAATGACGTGCTGGCCGAGCATTTGCTCGAAGTTGAACTGGCGGCGACCGCCCGTCGCAATCATCAATATTTCTGAGCCGACGCCCTCCGTCGTCGACTTGAACTGAACTCCGTGTGCTTGCTCCCCAACACTGAAAGGTGGCGGGGAGCTTTTTTTTGCGTTATTGCCCGCACACCTCCCGCAAACAACCCCGCAACCAGCGATGCACCGGGTCGGCGTCCAGACGCGGGTGCCAGAGCATGGCCACGGTAAAGTCCGGCAACGTCAGCGGCAGCTCGAAGCTGTGCAGGCCCGCCCGCAGATTGGCCGTGTGGCGCTCCGGTACGCTGGCGATCAGCTCGCTGGTTCGGGCCAGTGCCAGTGCAGTGGAGAAGCCGGGGACGATGGTTGCAATGTGCCGCTGCAAGCCGAGCGGCGCCAGGCAATCGTCAATCAGTCCCTTGTCCAGCCCCCGTCGCGAAACACTGATGTGACGGCCGGCCGCATAGCGCTGCGGGGTGATCTGGCCCTCGCCCAGCGGATGGCCGAGCCGCACCACGCCGATGAAACGATCACGGAACAATCCCTGGGTGCGCAGTTCCGGGCTGGCGGCCTTGCCGACGACACCGGTTTCCAGATCAACCGTACCGTCGCGCAGCCCTGAACTGTCCTTGTCGGGCTTGTGCATGAAGCGCAGGCGCACGCCCGGTGCCTGCTCGGCAAGGCGGGCGATCAGCGCGGCACCGAAGTTTTCGACAAAACCCTCACTGGTGCGCAGGGTGAAGGTGCGCACCAATTGCTGAAGGTCCGGTTGTTCGGCCGGGCGCAGCACGGCTTCGGTGTCCTGCACCAACTGATTGACCCGTTCACGCAGCTCCAGCGCCCGGGGCGTCGGCACCAGCCCGCGCCCTGCCCTGACCAGCAGCGGATCACCGGTGGTTTCGCGCAGGCGCGCCAATGCCCGGCTCATGGCGGACGGGCTCAGGCGCAGGCGCTTGGCCGCTGCGGCGACACTGCCTTCGGTCAGCAGGACGTCGAGGGTGATCAGCAGGTTGAAATCGGGCGAGGACATGAGTGGCGCCTTCTGGCTCAAGTGAAGTGGCGTTCAATGCATGTATTAACTGCAACCCATGCGTCTTCCGCCATGTTAGGCGCGAACGTAGATTGGTGGTAGCTCCAATCGGGAGCGGTCACAAAGGGGGTGCACCATGAATTCCACTACAGCCGCCACGGCAGATAGCCAACGAACCCCGTCAATCAGGTGGGCACTGGCCAGCCTGTCGCTGTCGATGCTGCTGTCATCACTGGGCACCAGCATTGCCAACGTCGGCCTGCCGACATTGGCCGAGGTATTCGAGGCTTCCTTTCAGCAAGTGCAATGGGTCGTTCTCGCCTACTTGCTGGCCATTACCACGCTGATTGTCAGCGTCGGTCGCCTGGGCGATCTCATCGGTCGACGCCGCCTGCTGTTGTCCGGGATAGGCCTGTTCAGCGTGGCGTCGGCCCTGTGCGGCATCGCACCGAGCCTGGAACTGTTGATCGGCGCGCGGGCGCTTCAGGGCCTGGGCGCGGCGATCATGATGGCGTTGACCCTGGCGTTTGTCAGCGAGACGGTGGCCAAGGACAAGTCCGGCAGCGCCATGGGGTTGCTCGGCAGCATGTCGGCCATCGGTACGGCAATGGGGCCGGCGCTGGGTGGCTTGTTGATTGGTGAATTCGGCTGGCGCGGGATTTTCCTGATCACCGTGCCCCTGGGGCTGCTGACCTGGCTGCTGGCCAAGCGTCATTTGCCGGCCGACCGGATGAAAGCCCAGACCCCGGGGACGACGTTCGATTGGCCGGGCACGCTGATGCTCGCGTTGACCCTCGCCGCCTATGCGCTGGCCATGACCCTTGGTCGTGGACATTTCGGCGTGCTCAATCTGGCGTTGATCGTTCTGGCTTGCGTGGGTGCCGGGGTGTTTGTATGGGTTGAGCAACGGGTCGCTGCGCCGTTGATTCGCCTGGCGATGTTCCGGGACCGGCCACTGCGCGCCAGCCTGCTCATGAGTCTGTTGGTGGCCACGGTGATGATGGGCACGCTGGTGGTCGGGCCGTTCTATCTGACACAGGCCCTCGGGTTGGGCACGCTCGAGGCGGGAGCGGTGCTGTCCGTCGGCCCCTTGGTCGCGGCCCTGACGGGCGTACCGGCCGGACGCATCGCCGATCGATTCGGCGCCCGGCGCATGACCCTGGCCGGGTTGCTCACCATCGGCCTTGGCTGCGTGCTGCTGGCGCTGTTGCCGCGCAGCCTCGGGGTTGTCGGCTACATCGTGCCAATGGTGGTGGTGACGTTGGGTTATGCCGCGTTCCAGACGGCGAACAACACGCAGGTCATGACCGATGTTCAGCCCGAACAACGGGGGGTGGTGTCAGGCCTGCTCAATCTGTCGCGCAACCTGGGGTTGATCACCGGGGCTTCGGCACTGGGCGCGGTGTTTGCCCTGGCTTCTACGACGATGGAACTGGGTGCCGGCGCCGGGATGCGCGTGACCTTCGTCGTGGCATCGGGGTTGATCAGCCTTGCCTGCCTGATCGCCATCACCCTCTGTAGGAGCGAGCCTGCTCGCGATGGTCGTCAACGATGACACGGGAAACCTGATGCCCCGTGGCGTCCTTGCGTCCATCGCGAGCAGGCTCGCTCCCACAGGGGACGTTTGTGTTTATTGCTTGAGGATCACCAGCGGCGCGTCCTTCTTGACGATGTAGGTCGCCAGTTCCGAAGCCTTGCCCTTGCCGACGTTCTTCGCCACGTGGGCCGTACCGGCCGGGATGTACAGGGACTCGCCGGCGTTGAGCACGACGTTCGGCTGGCCCTCAAGCTCGTACTCGAAGGTCCCCGAAAGCACGTGCGCCACCTCGACACCCGGATGAGCATGTCGTGGCGAAACGACGCCCGGATCGAAATCGACGATCACCTGGACCACTTCCTGCCCCTGGACATCCAGGTCACGCTTGATCAGGTCGGTACGCTTCAGGCCAGTTTGCCAACTCTTGGCAGGCGCCTGGCCGGTGGAAGCTGGCTTGGCTTCATCAGCGTGAGACACACCGCCAAAAACGGTCAACGCTGTCGCGACGAAGGTGCCGCCGAGCAGGCAGGCTATTTTTGTCTTGTTATTTCGGGACATCGCAATTCTCCAATGAGCGCGGGGTAAATAGCGCGGGGTGCCTTGATCAGGCAGGCCCATTACGCGCTCGCCCTGTATCCCGCGCGTGTCGCCCAATGCCGTTTTTTGTATGCGCAAGTAGCTGTCGGTGTACGAGATACATTGGAATACAGCGACAGAAATTTATTTCACAATGGCCTGATACCTTTTTCGCGCTCGTCCGGTGTGTAGAGGAACTCTCTTTATCCTTTGCATCCGCAGGCATGCCGCATGACTTCCAGTTCACCGCAGTTGCGCTCCAGAAACCGCCCTACCCGTCTCTCTTTGAACAAGCTCCCACTGAACATGCTGAGCCTGGCCATCGCCCTGACCGCCATGGCTCCGGTTCACAGCGCCCTGGCCGCCGAATCCATCCAGAACGAAGCCACCCACAGCTACGCCATCGGCCCGGGCTCGCTGGCCGGTGTACTGGCGCAGTTCGCCGTGCAATCGGGCGTGTTGCTGTCGTTCGATGCCAACTTGCTCAATGGCCAGCAAAGCGCCGGCCTGCAAGGCAATTACAGCGTAGCGTCGGGTTTCGCGCGCCTGCTGCAAGGCAGCGGTTTTTCGCTGATCAACACCGGCACCGACAGCTACACCCTGGCCCCGCAGGTCGACAGCGGCGCGGCACTGGAACTGGGCGCCACCACGGTCAGCGGCATCACCGAGGACGCCGACACCTATGCGGGTGGTCAGGTGGCCAAGACCGCGCGCCTGGGTGTGCTGGGCAATCGCAGCATCAATGACGTGCCATTCAGCGTGGTCAGCTATACCGCCAAGACCATCGAGGACCAACAGGCGCGGACCGTGGGCGATGTGCTGCTCAACGATGCCTCGGTGCGCCAGTCGGCGGGCTTCGGCAACTTTTCCCAGGTGTTCACCATTCGCGGCCTGCCGCTGACCACCGACGATATTTCCTTCAATGGTCTTTACGGCGTGCTGCCCCGGCAGATCATCACCACCGAGGCCCTGGAGCGGGTCGAACTGTTCAAGGGCCCGAACGCCTTCATCAACGGCGTGGCGCCGGGCGGCAGCGGTATCGGCGGCAGCGTCAACCTGGTGCCCAAGCGCGCGCAGGACACCCCGACCCGCAGCGTGACCCTCGATTACGCCAGCGACACCCAGGTCGGCGGGCATCTCGACCTTGGCCAGCGCTTCGGCGAAGACAACCGCTTCGGCGCCCGGGTCAACCTGGCCAATCACGGTGGCGACACCGCCGTGGATGACGAGTCCGAACACTCACAACTGGTGGCCCTGGGGCTGGACTATCGCGGCGATCGCCTGCGCGTCTCCACTGACCTTGGCTATCAGAAGCTGCGCATCAACAACGGCCGCTCCGTGGTCTACCCCACCGGAACCAAGGTCCCGCATGCGCCGTCGGCCAGGGACAACTACGCCCAGAACTGGACCTGGTCGGAGCTGGAAGACACCTATGGCATGGTCAACGCCGAGTACGACCTCGACGACAACTGGACGGCCTATGCCGGTGGCGGCGCCAAGCACACCCGGGAAAACGGCGAATACTCCTCGTTGTATGTGGCCAACGACGGCAGCGGCAAGGTGGGCTTTCTCTATTCGCCCCATGACGAAGACAACAAGAGCGCGATGGCCGGCTTGAACGGCCACTTCAACACCGGCCCTGTCACCCACCAGATGAACTTCGGCCTGTCGGGCACCTGGGGCGAGCAGCGCTCGGCGTTCGAAGCGATCCTGGTGGCCAACCGCGTCAACGGCAACCTGTACAACCCGGTGCAAGTGCCGCGCCCGACCAACACCTATTTCGGCAGCGACATCCATGACCCGCGCATCGTCGGCAAGAACCGGATCAAGAGTGCCGCCATGTCCGACACCCTGGGTTTCATCGACGACCGCGTGCTGCTGACCCTCGGTGTGCGTCGCCAGACCATCGAAGTCGACAGCTGGAACACCACCAGCGGTGCGCGCACCGCCAACTATGAAGAGTCGATCACTACGCCGGTCTACGGCCTGGTGATCAAGCCGTGGGAACACGTGTCGTTCTACGCCAACCGCATCGAAGGCCTGCAACAGGGCCCGACCGCGCCGACCACTGGCGTGACCAACCCCGGCGAAGTCTTTGCGCCCAACCGCAGCAAGCAGACCGAGGCCGGGGTCAAGCTCGACTGGAACAGCTTCGGCGCGACCCTCGGCATGTACCGCATCGAGATGCCGAACAGCTCGACCTCGACCCTCACCGGCAACCGCCTGCCGACCTTCAGCGTCGATGGCGAGCAGGTGAACAAGGGGGTGGAGCTGAACGTGTTCGGTGAACCGCTGGATGGCCTGCGGGTGCTGGCCGGCGCGACCTGGATGGACACCGAACAGAAGAAAACCTCCAACGGTCTCAACGATGGCAATCGTGCCGCCGGGGTTCCGCGCTTCCAGTACAACCTGGGTGCCGACTGGGACGTGCCAGGCATTCAGGGCGCCGCGCTCAACGGTCGCCTGCTGCGCACCGGCGGCGAGTACGTCAATGCCGCCAACAGCCTGAGCATTCCGGCCTGGACCCGCGTGGACCTCGGAGCCCGCTACGGTTTCAAAGCCGATGACAAGTACATCACCCTGCGGGCCAACGTCGAAAACGTGGCGAACAAGGCGTACTGGTCTGCGGCCTCGACCGCCAACAACTACCTGACCCAGGGCGAGCCACGGACGTTGAAACTGTCGGCGACCGTGGACTTCTGATCCATCCCCCCTGTAGGAGCGAGCCTGCTCGCGATGGTCGTCAACGATAACGCTGGATGCCTGACACCCCGCGCCGTTCTCAGGTTCATCGCGAGCAGGCTCGCTCCTACAGGTGGTTTATGCAGATCTCAGAGGGCTCGGCGGCACCACCGTTTCGATCCGCCCGGTGGCCACGTCGTAGACCAGGCCAGTGACGACCAGGTCGCCGGGCAGGTTCGGGTTGGCTTTGAGCATCGCCACATCCTGGGCGACCGACTGGTAGGGGTCGTCGATGGCCTTGGCCGGCAGGTCTTGCGGCGCGATGCCCAGGTGTTTCGCCAGCAACTCCGGGGCATGGTGCGAGCAGCCCACAATGCCGCAATCGGTGTGGTGCAGCAGGATCAGGTTCCAGCCTTCGCCGATCTCCGAGCCACGGGCTTTGGCAAGGCTGCGCAACAGCGCCATGGTTTCCAGCAGCGCCGGGTTGACCCGGCCACCGACATTGCGGATCACCGCCGCTTCACCGGGTTCAAGCTTGAGCACATTCATCGGGTCTACCCGGGGGTCGACACAGCCGATGATGGTGGTCCGGCGCGACGGCATCATCTTCATGCCGGCGGTAAATTCGTTGTCTGCGAAGTCCGAATTGCGTTGGGCAAGGGTCTGGAGAAAGTCCATGGGTTACCTCGATCGTTGAAGGGTAAGGCGGCGCCGGGGCTACCGCATGGGCCTACTATCCCTTCCCCACCCGAGGGTCGGTAGCCGTCGATTTCGACTAACATCTATCTTCAACCAGCATCAATCGACGCGCGCGCCGCAAAAGCGAGCCTGCACAGGAAACCGCATGCCCTTCAAAGACATCCTCAGCCTGCGGCTGTACACCCGCGTCGCGCACCTGGGCAGCTTTTCGGCGGCCGCCCGGGAAAGCGGGCTCACCCAATCCCAGGTGTCGCGGATGGTCGCCGAGCTGGAGGCGGGCCTGGGCGTGCGGCTGCTGTCGCGCACCACCCGCGCCGTGGCGCCGACCGAGGCGGGCCTTGAGTTTCTGGCGCGCATGGAACCGATCCTCGCGGCCCTCGACGATGCCGAGAACAGCGTGCGCGAAACCGGCGAGCTGCGGGGTTTGCTGCGCATCGGCATGCCGTCGACCATGGGTATCCGCGTGATCATTCCAAGGCTGTCGGCCTTTACCGAGCGTCACCCTTTACTGCATCTGGAATTGATGCTCGAAGACAAAAGACAGGACATGATCAAGGAGGCGGTCGATGTCGGGATCCGCGTGGGCCACCTGCCGGACCTGTCCGGCACCGCCCGGCTGATCGGCACGATGCAGCGGGTGATCGTCGCGTCACCGGATTATCTGGCGTGTCACGGCACGCCGCTGCTGCCTGAGGATTTGCAGGAGCATCGCATCGTCGGTGGGCCGGTGGGGGCGCATGCGTCGTCCTGGCAAATGGAGCGGGACGGTAACACCCAATCCCTTGATCTCAAGCCACAGCTCATTATCAACGACACCGCTGGCGCGCTGGCCGCCGCTGCCGGAGGGCTTGGCATCGTGTCGACTACCTCCTGGGCGTGCCGACTGGAGCTGGAAAACGGCTCGCTGGTGCAGCTTCTGCCGCAATGGAAAATGGCCGACCTGCCGGTGCATGCCTACTTTCCCATGGGTCGCTCAACGCGGATGGCGGCGCGGGCGTTTGCCGATTTTCTGGCGCAAGAGTTGGCCACCTGAGGTGGCTTCGGATCTCTATCCTGTAGGAGCGAGCATGCTCGTGATGAACCCGAATATGCCGCGGGGTGTCAGGTGCCCAGCGTCATCGTTGGCCACCATCGCGAGCAGGCTCGCTCCTACAGGGGGTGGTGTCAGGCGTTCATTTCGGCTGTGAGCACATTGATCAAGGCCACTGCCGGCATGGCCCGGGCCAGTGGTGCGCCCTGCCCGGCCCATTGCACGGCGAAGCCGGTGTTGGCTTTCGTTGCGGCGGCGGCATTGAGTGCCTTGTTGGCGTCGTAGGCGATGGGATAGTCCGGCAACGCCGGGGCGTTGGTTTCAAGGTCGATGTAGTTGCGGTTGACCATGCCCCGTGCAGGGCGCCCGGAAATGGCGCTGGTGACGCGGGTCTGGTGCGCGCGCGGCCCCTGGAGGGCTTCGCGGTAGGCCGCGTTGGCGGAGGACTCGGGGCACAGGATGAATGCCGTACCGAGTTGCGCCGCGCTGGCACCCAGTTGCATGACAGCCTTGACGCCCGCTCCGTCCATGATGCCGCCGGCCGCGATCACCGGCAGTTCACAAGATTCGCTGAGCACACGCACCAGAGCGAAGGTACCCATCTGACTATCTTGCTGTGGGTCGAACACGCCTCGATGGCCGCCGGCTTCGTAACCTTGCGCCACCAGGGCATGCACACCAGCACGCTCGGCCTGCTGTGCTTCGGCGAGGCTAGTGACGCAAGCGAGCAGGACGATACCCGCGTCCTTCAATGCATCGATGGACGATTGCGGTGGCAGGCCGAAATGGAAACTCACCACCGCCGGCTTTTCTTCCAGCAACATCTCCAGCATGCCGAAGTCTTCGACGAACGAGGTGTAGATCTCACGCAGCGCCGTGGGTGCGGGCGCTTCGAATTCGGCAAACAGCGGCGCGAGAAACTCCAGCCACTGCGCTTCACGCGTCGCGTCTGGCACCGCAGGCACATGGCAGAACAGGTTGACGTTGAAGGGTCGGTCGGTCAGGGCCGCCGTCTCGCGCAACATGGCTCGCGCCTGCTCGACGTTGCTCGCACCGATACCGATGGAACCCAGTCCACCGGCATTGGACACCGCCGCAGCGAGCTTGGGCGTGGAGACGCCGACCATGGGCGCCTGGATGATCGGCAGTTCGATGTTCAACAGCGACAGCAAGGGATTGGACATGACAGCACCTGAACGAAACATGTGAAAAAAGGCTAGAGCTCGCCGGTCAGAAACTGCGCCCGCCCGCCGCCGAAGGACCAGTCCGCATCGCTGTTTTCCACCAGCGAAACGATCAGGTCATCGGGGGACAGATCGCAGGCCGCCTGCAGCCGCTCGGCCAGCAAGCGATAGAACTCGATTTTCTGCTCCTGCGAGCGGGGTCGTGACACCACGGTCAGCAGCACTACCTTCGCCGAGCGCGTGTATCCCAAACCGGTGTCATGCAGGATCAGCTCCCCCGGACGGTGTTGCGTGACGCTCTGATAGCGGTCACTGAATGGAACATCGAAGGCCTGGACCATGGCCTGGTGTGCCACATCCAGCAGCGTGCGCAATTGTTCATCGGTGCGGCCGTGGATGATGTCGAACTTGAGCAGTGGCATGGCGCCTGGCCTCGCGGGGGAATCGGGAGCGGAGGCCTAAAAATAGGTGAGATACATCATCATGTAAAATGATGATTAATGATCGTATAAATCATATTTTATGAATCACCACCCCTGTGGGAGCGAGCCTGCTCGCGATGGACCCACGGACACCGCGGGGCATCAGGTTTCCCGCGTTATCGTTGACGACCATCGCGAGCAGGCTCGCTCCTACAGTGGAGCAGAAGCACGGTTTTGCAGGTATTTCGCGCGCTCGCCCAGCCGTCGCTTCCAGTCCTCGCACAGGCCGGGTGTCGCCGCCAATGCAACCAGATCCTCGATCACCGGCCGGTGCGCCAACTGCACCTGCCAGAACCGGTCGATGGAAAACCGCTCGCTTTGGCGCTCCAGCAGCTCAAGGCTATCCCCCGCTTGCAGGCAGCCCGGCTGAAGCACCCGGTAGTACCAACCGGTAATGCGCTCCTTGGCCACGAACATCGACATGTGCTCGGCATCGAAACGGTGATTGATTTTCCAGCACGGGCTGCGCGGCTGGGAGACCTGCAACACCACACTGCCGACTTGGAACACATCACCGATATGCACTGTGCGTTCACAGAGGCCGAACGCGGCAAGGTTCTCCCCCAGGCTGCCCGCCACCAGTTGCGGCGCGCTGCGGGCGAAAGCATGGGCCAACCGTTCGTAGTTCTGCGTGGCGTACTGGTGCACGGCTTTTTCCGGGCCGCCGTGGACACGGGTGTCGGCGTGCTGGTCACCGACAATGCCGTGCAGCTCTACGCGAACGGGCCCGGTATGGCGCTGTTTGAAGATGCCGGTGCGCTGCCCCTCGGGCTGCAACACACCCAGGCCACCGGCGAAGACGTGGTCGATTTTCGTGGTCAGTGTCATGGGACGAACGGTGCTCGTTTGCAGGGTCTTGGCCACTTTACTAATCGCTGATAACAGCCGTAAAGTGATCGTTAGATATGTCCATAATCACTTTTAGAGATGGATGAAAACAATAATGGAAATGCGCCAACTAAAGATTTTCTGCGCCGTCGCCGAGCTGGGCAGTTTCACCGCCGCAGCATTACAGGTGAACACCGTGCAATCCAACGTGACCATGCGCGTGAAAGAGCTGGAAGCCGAGCTCAACCGCGAGCTGTTCATTCGCAAGAAATCCGGCGTGATGCTGACGGCGGCGGGAGAACTCTTCCTCGGCTATGCGCGGCGCATCCTGCAGTTGACCGAAGAAAGCCGCAGCGCCCTGCTGGACACTGGCAGCCCCGCAGGCCTGTTGCGCCTGGGCTCGATGGAAACCACTGCGGCCATCCGCTTGCCGCAGGTGCTGACCAAATACCGCGAGCAATACCCCGACGTGCAGTTGTCGTTGCAGACCGGTACCACCGTCGAGTTGATCAAGGCCATTGAAAGCCATCGCCTCGACGGCGCTTTCGTCGGCGGCTTTCACCAGAACTCCGCACTGGCCCAGGAAGAGGTGTTTAGCGAAGAACTGGTGCTGGTCAGCAGCAACCAGTTCGATTCCCTGGAAGCGCTGATGGAGAAAATGCCCCAGCAGACGGTGCTGGTGTTTCGCACCGGCTGCTTCTATCGCTCGACCCTGGAAAACTGGTTCTACCAAGTGGGCCTGGTACCCAACCAGATCATGGAACTGGGCACCCTCGACGGCATCCTCTCGTGCGTCGCGGCGGGCATGGGCGTGACCCTGCTGCCCCGGGCCATCGCGGAAAATTGCAGCGTGCGCCACGGCATTCGCTGGCACGCCTTGCCGGCGCAATTCGCCAACGTCTCCACCGTGTTCATTCGCCGCAACGACTCGATGATCACCTCGGCGATGAGTGCATTCATCGGGATGGCGCAGCAGCAGATATCACGGCCGACTGCGGTCTAATCAACACCGCCACCCCTGTAGGAGCGAGCCTGCTCGCGATGGTCGTTAACGATGACGCTGGAGACGTGATACCCCGCGGTGTTCAGTCATCCATCGCGAGCAGGCTCGCTCCTACAGGGGATTGGGTGGACGATCGATCCGTTACAGTCCCCAGCCCACTGGCCAACTCCGCCACCCGCTGCGCCGCCGGCACCACGCTGTGAATCTTGCCCACCCCCTGCCCCGCATACAGCGATAACTTTTCAGCCATGCGCGGTTTGTCGATGGCCCGGGCGCCGCCGCCGATGAAGCGCAACAGGTTCCATTTGTCGCGATTGGGGATCACCCGATGCGGGGTGCCGTAGGTCCAGCCAAACGAATAGCCGGTGCGATACTCGGTGTCATCGGTGCTCGCCTCGACGATCTTCTGCTTGTACAGCGGGTGGGCATTCGACTCCTCGGTGGCGATAAACGCCGTGCCCACCACTACCCCGGAGGCGCCCAACGACATCAGCGCCCGCACATCGTCGCCGTGGGTCACACCGCCGGCCGCCAGCACTGGCCGGCCTTCGCAGATGGCGAGGATCGAGGTCAGCAACGGCATGATGCCGATGGTCCCGCGATTGAGATGCCCACCGCTTTCACTGCCCTGGGCGATGATGATGTCGGCACCCTGCTCGATGGCGATATGCGCCAGCTCCACCGACCCCGCCTGGACCATGACCAGCAAGCCGGCGTCCTTGGCCCGGGGGATCATATCGGCGGAATATTTCTCGGCGTAGAACAGCGACAGCAGTTTGGGTTTTTCCTTGAGGATCACCTGGAACTGCGCTTCGAACACATCCGGGCCGCCAAATTGCGGCACCAGATTCACCCCGAACGGCCGGTCGGTCAGCGCACGGGTTTCGTGGATCCAGCGGCGCAGGGCCAACGGCGGCAGGCGCAAGCCGCCGATCACCCCCATACCCCCGGCATTGGCCACCGCTCCCACCAGTTGCGGTCCGGAAATGGCCGCCATGCCACCGAGAAAAATCGGGTATTTCACACCGCAAAGCCGAGTGATCGCGTTACCGGCAAAATCGATTCTGTCCTGGTTCATGCTCACAGCTCCACGTGTTTGCCCAGCATGCGCTTGAGCGTGTTGTTCTTCAGGAGAAAGTGATTCTTGACCGCGCCGAAGATGTGCAGCGCCAACCCGGCGAGGAACGCCGAAGCACCGATGTTGAACAGCACATCGACCACATGCTTGAGCGTGGCATTGACCGGCAGCAGGCTCGGAAGCCAACCGCCGCCGGGCAATTCCACCACCTCGCCGCCGGCGCAGCGCGACGCCCAGACCGCGATGGGCAACAGCACCATCGCCAGGGCCATTGACACCGCCACCGAGCGGCTGATGATCACTTCGATGGGGTTGGGCGTGCCCACCGGCAGCGGATGATAGGCCGTGATGCGCGCCCAGAAGCGGTAGATCGAAACGAGGAACAGCAGCAGGCCGACCAGGTTTTGCACGCGACCGAGGGCCATCCGAACGGCATCGTCGGACGCCTGGCCGATCATCAGTTGCAGGCCGAAGATCGCCAGCAGGGAAAACGCCACGACCCAATGCAGGGCGATGGTGATGGGGGAAAATCTCAAGCCATTGTCTTTCAGTTGCATGGCTGACTCCTTTTGCAGCTAACGCCAATCAGGAATAAGAGGAGATGGAACGAATCAGTGATTGACCGCCTGCGCGGCACCGAGCCCGGTCTGGGCACGAATCAGCTGGTCGTCGAAGCGCTCGCGCTCAAGCCCTGCCCCGTGGCTGCGGTCGGTGACCGAGCCCAGCCAGGTGAAGAGGAACGCCACGTTCATCGAGATGATGGCCGGGTAGTCGTAGGGGAAAATCGCCTCGGCGTTGCCCAGCACCTTGACCCACACTGCCGGCGACAGGATGACCAACCCCACCGCGCTGATCAGCCCGGCAACGCCGCCGATCAACGCGCCACGGGTGGTCAGGCCCTTCCAGTACATCGAGAGCACCAGGATCGGGAAATTCACCGACGCCGCGACGCCGAACGTCAGCGCTACCAGGAATGCGATGTTCTGGTCCTTGAACAAAATCCCCAGCACCACCGCGACGATGCCGATGCCCACCGAAGCGATGCGCGACACCCGACGCTCGTCCCGCGCATTGGCCTTGCCCTGCCTGACCACCATCACATACAGGTCATGGGAGATCGCCGAGGTGCCCGCCATGGTCAGCCCGGACACTACTGCCAGAATCGTCGCGAACGCCACGGCGGAAATGAAACCGAGCAGCAGGTCGCCGCCCACCGCCTTGGCCAGGTGCATCACCGGCATGTTGCCGCCGCCGATCAACTTGCCCGCCAGATTGCCGGACTCGTAGAAGACCGGGTCCTGGCCGACGATCACGATGGCGGCCAGGCCGAGCACAGCGACGATCAGGTAGAAAAAGCCGATGAAGCCGGTGGCGACGAACACCGACTTACGCGCCTGCTTGGCGTCGGGCACGGTGAAGAAGCGCATCAGAATGTGCGGCAACCCGGCGGTGCCGAACACCAGTCCCAGCGACAACGAGATCAGCGACAGCGGGTCGGCCACCAGTTTGCTCGGCAACAGGATTTTCTCGCCGTCGTGGTGCGCGGCCACGGCTTTTTCAAACAGCACATCGAAGGAAAAGCCGAATTTGCTCAGTGCCAGGAACGCCAACAAAGTCCCGCCCAACAGCAGCAACCCGGCCTTGATGATCTGCACCCAGGTGGTGGCGACCATGCCGCCAAAGGTCACGTACACCGCCATCAACAGGCCCACGGCAATCACCGCGTAGTTGTACGGCAGGCCGAACAACAGCTGGATCAACTGCCCTGCACCGACCATCTGCACCACCAGGTAAAAGCACACCACTGTCAGCGAGCCGAAGGCGGTCATGGTGCGGATGCGGTTTTGATCGAGGCGGAAGGACGCGATGTCCGAGATGGTGATGCGTCCCAGGTTGCGGATGCGTTCGGCAAACAGAAACAGCAGCAACGGCCAGGCGACGAAAAAGCTGATGGAGTACAGCACGCCATCGAAGCCGTTGAAGAAAATCATGCTGGTCACGCCCAGCAGCGCCGCCGCCGACATGTAGTCACCCGCCAGCGCCAGGCCGTTCTGAAAGCCAGTGATGCCACCGCCGGCGTTGTAGAAATCGTCCATGGATTTGGTCTTGGACGCCGCCCAGTACGTGATGCCCAAGGTGGTCACGACGAAGACCAGGAACATGCTGATCGCGGTGAGGTTGATCGGTTGTTTTTCGACGTTCTGCAAGACATCGCCAGCCATGGCGCGCGCCGCGAATGCGCTCAGCAGAACAGGAAGGATGAGGTGGCGCAGGACCTGCTTCATACGATGGCCCCCGCGCGGATTTGCGCGGTCAGTGCATCGAACTCACCGTTGGCCTTGAGGATATAGAGCCCGGTGAACAACCAGGCGCCGACAATGAACACCAGGCCCAATGGCCAGCCGATGTTGATGATGCTGCCGGCGGACAGTTTGGTCGCCAGCAACCGGGGCGCGAAGGCGGCGACGAGGATGAACGTGAAGTACGGAACAAGGGTTGCCGTGGTCAGGCCGGCGACGAACTTGCGTTGCCGGGAGACCAGTTCCTTGTAGCGCGGGTGATTGCGGATTCTGGCTGATTCAGTTGCATGGTTCACGTTGACTCCGTGTAGCAGTGGTTGCGTTATTGTTGTTCCACAGCCTCAGATTCAGACTCGATCCGCCACTGGCTGCGGTATCTGTGCCCCTTCAACCTATGCTCGGCAAGTGATCATGTAAAATGATCATTTGTGAATCAGTTGATCTGTTTTGGTGAACCGTACTTTCTCCGAATGGCGCTTTCACTAATCGCTGAGAAGCTTTAGATTCGGCACCTGTTATGACTTTTACAGATAGGTGATGGCGATGGACGTGGCGGACCTGAAGGTGGTGGATGCGGTTGCTCGGCACGGCAGCATGAACAAGGCCGCCAGCGAGCTGAACACCGTGCAATCCAACGTGTCGGCGCGGATTCGTTCGCTGGAGGACGAGCTTGGGGTGGCACTGTTTCAACGCAGCGCCAAAGGCGTTCAAGTGACGCCGGCGGGACGGCGCATCCTGCCCTTCGCTGCACGACTGTCCAAGCTGCTGCTCGATGCCTCCAGCGCCGCCCGTGACGATGGCCAGCCTCGAGGCGTGCTGGAAATCGGCACGCTGGAAACTACCCTGGCCATGCGCCTGCCACGCTTGATTGCGCAGTTCGCCAAGGCCTATCCGGAAGTCCGCCCGGTGGTGCGCACCGGCACCACCTGCAGCCTGATTCAGGGCGTGATCGACTGCCAGTTGGAGGGCGCGTTCGTCGCAGGCCCGGTCAATCATCCGGAACTGCACAGCGAAGCAGCGTTTCGCGAAGAGCTGGTGCTGGTGACCTCGCCGGCCCTGCAAAGCCTGGAAGCCATCGCCGGGGTCAAGAACCTCAAGACCGTGGTGTTTCGCATCGGCTGTTCCTATCGCCAGCGCCTCGACACGCTGCTGACCCACCTCGGCATCGTCGCCCCGGAGCCGCTGGAGTTCGGCTCGATCGAAGCGATCATCGCCTGCGTCTCGGCGGGCGTCGGCATCAGCCTGCTGCCCCGGGGCGTGGCGGCCAACGCAGCCCGCGATGGCCTGGTCGCGATGCACGATCTTCCGGCCGACATGGCGCAAGTGGAGACCGTGTTCGTGCGCCGCATCGACGGCTATTACTCCAGCGCCCTGTCGACTTTTCTGCAAAGCGTGCGCGATGACGAGGTCGTCACCGGGTAAAACCGGTTCTTTACCCAGACATTGATGCCGGCACACAGCACCAGCAACGCGCCGGTCACCAGAAACACATAGTGCAAACCGAAATGCGCACCGATCTGGCCGCCGATCAGCGGCCCGATCACCTGCCCGGAAAACTGCGCCGATTGCAGATAACCGAGGATTTTGCCGGTGTTGTGTTCTTGCACCGACTGGCGAACCAGCTTGGCAATCGCCGGCAATAGCCCGGCGATGGTCATGCCCATCAAGCCGCGCAGCACTGCCAGCTGCCACCACTGCGTGATGTACGCCTGGGGCACCATGACGATGCCGGTCAACACCAGGCAACCGATGATCACATTCCAACTGCCGATGCGGTCGGCCAGTGCGCCCAACCGGGCAGCCGTCAGAATGCTGCCCAGGGCCGAGCCAGCCATCACCACCCCGGCCACCCGTGCCTGATCATCGAAGGCTACGCCAAGGTGTCCGATGTAGACGGTGATGATCGGCTCGATCGACATGTTGGCCAGCAGCACCATCATCGCCGTCACCAGCAGCGCGGCGATGATCGGCCAGCGGGCAGTGTCGCCTTCGAGCGTCTCGGTTTTCGGGCGACGCGAACCATCCACCCCGGGCTGGAAATCCTCGCGAACCAGGAGAATGGTGGTGATCGCCGCCACAGCGATCATCGCGCCGCCGACGAAAAAAGTGCCGCGAATACCCACCAGCTGCGGCAGAAAACCGCCCACCAGCGGTCCGATCAGGTTGCCGGACAAGGCGCCGGTCGACAGCACGCCCAGCGCCCACCCGGCCTTTTCACGTGGCACCTGGGATCCGATCATCACAATCGACGCAGAGGCATAACCACCGATCAAACCGGCGATCAGGCGCAGCACCACCAGATCGGTGACGTTGCGTGCCAGCCCGATCAGCGACATGACAATCGCCATGCCGATGGCGGCGCGGATCAGCATCGGCTTGCGCCCAAAGCGATCCGCCAGCCGGCCCCAGAGCGGTGCAGTCATCGCCGTGCCGAAAAACGTCGCACCGAAGGCCACCGCCGACCACTGCACCACATCGGCCTGGACCGTGACGCCCAGTTGTTGAACATACAGCGGCAAGAACGGCAGCAGCATGCTCAGGCTCACCAGCGTGGTGAACGAGCCGAACACGCAAACCGCCAGGTTGCGTCGCCAGTAGGGAAGATTTCGATTGGCATAATTCACGTGAAAAGCGCTCCGTCAGAGGACCGTAGATTCGATTGACCGGGCGCTTCGCAGTGCCGCAATCACGTCGATGACAAAGGCGATCAACATGGCCGCCGTGCCGATGCCGAACAGCAGGTGGTAGTCACCACCGCTGTACGAAAACAGGAAGGACAGACCATAGGCGGCGACCGCCTGGAACAGCGCGAACCCTACCGTGGCGGTTTGCCAGGCAGCGGCCTGTTGCGCGGGATGCCTCTCAAGCACTTCCTGCAGGCGACCGAGTACCAGCGGCACAGTGCCCGTGACAAAGGCGCCGACGATCACGCTGGAGGCCATGAGCCAGACCGTCCCCAGCCCCAAAGCCGGCACCGCGACACTCACAGCCTCGATGAGGAACGCTGCCCGCAGTGCGCGACCAAAGCCGATCCGGTCAGCCACAGCCCCCGCCAGCAGAGGGCCGACGGTGGCGCCAAGGCCAAACAGCACCCAATATTGCGCGCCGGTCTGCAGCCCCTGCCCCAGGCCTCGGGCGACGAAATCCACGAGAAAAATCATGTGCGGCACCCAGCCTGCGGCGTTGAGTGCGTACTCGACATACAACGCCTTGAGGGTGCCTTGGGACGGTGGGCGTCGATGATGCACAGCTTCGACAGCCGGAGCATCCTGCGCCGGCCATCCACTCCAGGCGATGGCCGTCAGCAACAGTGCTATCAACCCCAGGCCCAACCAGGTTTGCGCAAGGCCCTGTTGCAGCAGCAACGGCACCAGGGTGCCGGACGCTGCGATCCCGACCCCGACACCCATGAAGATCACCCCGCCGACCAAGCCCCGACGCGAAGGCGGCACGTGGGCCAGAACGGTCGGCGCGGCCAGCACCATCAGTGCTCCGCCGGCGACGCCCGAGAACAATCGCCAGGCAAAAAACCAGGCAAAGGACACCGGATAGGCGCAGGCGAAAAACGCGATGCTCGCCAGCAGCATCATCGCCCGGAGGGTGAAGCGGGTTGAGGTTTTCGCCGCCAGCGCGCGCCCGAACAACGCCCCGGCCAGATAGCCCGCCAGATTCGCCGCGCCCAGATACGCCGCCCGGGAGGCATCGAACCAATGTGCGCCGACAATCGCCGGCAGCAACGGCGTGTAGGCAAACCGCGCCAGCCCGATGCCGACCAGGCTCGCCGAAAACCCCGCCACCGTACCTCGCCATGGGCTGGCGGGCTGGAGCGCCGTTGCTGATTTCACGCTGTTCATCGTCTGCCCTTCCATTCTTTAGTTGGGCCGACTCTACGCGCGCAGGCGATATCTCAATAAACGAATTAATTAGGCAACAGATATCCAAATAACAGATACCACCATCCTGTAGGAGCGAGCCTGCTCGCGATGGTCGTTAACGATGACGCTGGAGGCCTGATGCCCCGCGGTGTTCAGTCATCCATCGCGAGCAGGCTCGCTCCTACAGGGGTTCGGTGCCGCCCGTTGATTACACCGTGTATCAACAGTAATTCCCCAACAGCCGTATATCTTCACCAGACGCCTTTCTACAGTGGCCGACGCACCGCGTTCTTCCCTGCCAAGAGTGATCCTTCATGCCCCACGATTTGAGTCATCTTGATGCCGCGCTCGCCACCTACCCACGGGTGGCCCTGCTCGAAGGCCCGACACCGATCCAGAAACTGCAGCGACTGAGCCGACTTCCCGAGTTGAACGGCTGCAATATCTACGTCAAGCGCGACGACCTGACTGGCCTGGGCGGTGGCGGCAACAAGCTGCGCAAACTCGAATTCCTGCTGGGCGAAGCGCTGGCCGCCGGTGCCGACACCCTGGTGACCTGGGGTGGTTTTCAATCCAACCATGCCCGCCTGACCGCTGCCGTCGCTGCGCAACAAGGCCTGGCCTGCGAGCTGATCCTGACGCCGTCGGCCGTGCGCAGCGATGACGATTTCTGCCACAACGGCAACGTCGTGCTGGACGCGCTGTTCGGCGCAAGCATCCATCGCCTGCCGCGTGGCGTCGCACCGGATACATTCGCTGCCGAACGGGTCGACAGGCTCAAGCAACAAGGCCGCAAACCCTTCGTCATGCCGCTGGGCGGTTCCAGCCCCCGAGGCAGTCTGGGTTACGCCGCCTGCGCCGGCGAAATCCTGCGCCAGGCCGATACACTCGGCATCCGGTTCGAGCAAATCACCGTGCCCAACGGCAGCGCCGGGACCCACTCCGGCTTGCTGGCCGGTGTCACCCTCGCCCAGGCACCCACTACAATCCTCGGCTACTCCGTACTGGCCACCGAAGAACAGGCATCGGCCCTGACCGTGGAAAAAACCGGACAAGTCCTGCAACTGCTCTCCCCCTCCACCGCGCTGGCCGAAGCTTCGATCAAGGTCGATGGCAGCCAGCGCGGCGAGGCCTATGGCGCACCGACTGAAGCCATGCTGGAAGCCGTGCGCCTGCTCGCTTCCCAGGAAGGTTTGCTCACCGATCCGGTCTATGGCGGCAAGGCTTTTGCCGGTCTGCTGGCTGCGGTGCGTCGGGGGGATTTTCCGGCGGGAAGTAATCTGCTGTTTGTGATGACCGGTGGGTTGCCGGGGATTTTTGCCTATCGCAGTGCGTTTGACGGATAAGCCTGCCACTGTTGATCAGGCACAAAAAAAACCTCCCCGGCCACAAGACCGGGGAGGTTTTTTTACAACCGTTTCAAGCAATCAGTTCTGCGCCTTGCTCATTTTGGTGAACAGCTCGGTTGGTACTTTCTTGCCGTTGGAGATGTATTGGTTAGTGCGGAATTTGTAGACCTCGGCTTCGGAAAGGTAGCCGTCGCCGTTGGTGTCCATCGCCTTGAATTCCTCACCGCCCTGTGGCGCCACGGCCAGCAGTTCTTTCAGAGAAACGCGACCGTCGTGGTCGGCGTCGGTGCGGGCGAAGGACGCGTCGCCGCATTTGCCTTCACCGCATTTGCCTTCGCCGGCCTTGGTCACTTTGGCAGCGGCTTCGCCGGCACCGCACTTGCCTTCGCCGCACTTGCCTTCGCTGGTTTTTTCCGCCGAGGCCAGTTGATAGCCCTGCGGCAGCGCATCAGCGGCAAAGGCGGAGGCGCCGAGGTTCATGCTACCGGCCAGAGCGACTGCGATCAGGCCAAAACGGGTTTTGTTGGACATACGGGACATGGTTGTTTCTCCGATTACAGTGTGCGGTCAATCCGCTTGGGTCATTGCCACAAAGGCGATAAGCCGTGGTGCGAGTCGCATCTGCTTTCTCGCTAAGGCAGGGCTATTTGACTGCAACCGTGTATCCCGGATGTATCCGGTTCGAGGGGCATTTGTAAGCCAGTCTCCGAACAGCGGGTTGGGATACAGAGCGATACACAATCCCGTTTTTTTGGTGGCGAGGGGATTGGGAAATCGTCGCCAGGTCGGCGGGGTTTCGTAGCGGCCAAAAAAAAAGATCGCAGCCTGCGGCAGCTCCTACAGGGGCTGTCGTTGGCTGCGATCTTTTGGAATCTTGCTCGCTTGCGTTTATTCCCGGTCTTTCGTCGAGCGGATGAGATTGGTGCGTAATTTGACGATGGCTTTCTGCATTTGCTCGAAGTCATCGGGATCCAGCCCGGTCTGTGGAAAGCCGTCTTCTGTCAGGCCTTCGCGCAATTCGCGCCCTTCCTTTGTCAGACTGATACGCACCTGACGTTCATCTTCCGGGTCGCGCTGGCGCCGCACATACCCCATCCCCTCCAGCTTCTTGAGGATCGGCGTCAGGGTGTTGGATTCCAGGAACAGCTTTTCACCGAGGCTGCCAACGGTCTGGTTGTCTTCTTCCCAGAGCGCCACGAGGGTGATGTATTGCGTGTAGGTCAGGCCGAGCCGCTCGAGCATCGGCTTGTAGGCCTTGCCGAAGGCCAGGTTGGAGGAATAGACCGCAAAGCAGAGGAATTCAGAGAGCTTGAGGTCGAGGGCGGCGGGCTTCTTGGTCGATTTCATGAGCGTTCTCTGTGGCCAGAAACGAAGGGATTGCGAGGCACCGACTATACATCGCATGCGATCGTATCGGTAGTGCTCACTTTCTCCGTCGTTCATGAAAGAGCGCCGCCGGTTCACCCGGGATTCCCAGGTGAACCGGCGGCGTGTTGCATCAAGCGGTGATGACGTTGATGGCGACGTCGATGTTGCCGCGAGTGGCCTTGGAGTAAGGGCAGATCGCATCGGCCTTGTGTGCCAGTTCAGTCGCGACTTCGTTCGACAGGCCCGGCACGCTCAGGGTCAGTCGGGCCTGGAGGAAGTACTCCGCACCGGTCTGGCCAAGGTCCACTTTGATGTCGACAGCGGTATCGGCCGGCAGTGTCACCTTCAATTGTTGGGCGGCCAGCCCTACTGCGGCGATGTAGCAGGCCGACCAGGCTCCGGCGAACAGTTGCTCGGCTTTCGGATGAGGCTGCACGCCGCTGAACACGTGGGCCGGCGTGCTGCTGCCAGGCGAGGACAGCTCGATGTCGAGGCTGCCGTTGTGGCCGCGCGAGGTGTTGCCGGTGCTGCTGTGAGTGGTGTGGGTCTTGCCGCTGGCCAGTACTTTTTCGATCTTGCTCATGGTGATTTCCTCGGGTTTTCAGGGCTTACATACGTATGCGCTTATATCGCACGCGATGTTTTTGATAAAAATTCGCGGGTTACGCAGTGATTACATTCAGGGCAACGTCGATATTGCCGCGTGTAGCTTTGGAGTAAGGGCAGATGGAGTCGGCGATGTGCGCCAATTCGGTCGCGACGTCATGCGCCAGCCCTGGCACGTTCAGGGTCAGTCGGGCCTGGAGGAAGTACTCCGCACCGGTCTGGCCAAGGTCCACTTCAATGTCCACGGCCATGTTCGCCGGCAACACAATATTGCGCTCTTGAGCGACCAGGCCGACCGCGGCGGTGTAGCAGGCCGACCAGGCGCCAGCGAACAGTTGCTCGGCTTTCGGATGAGGTTGCACGCCGCTGAACACGTGGGCCGGCGTGCTGCTGCCAGGCGAAGACAGTTCGATGTCGAGATTGCCGTTGTGGCCACGCAAGGTGTTGCCGGCAGCGCTGTGGGTGGTGTGGGTTTTGCCGGTTACCAGGACTTTTTCGATCTTGCTCATGGGGGCTTCCTCTCAGTTCAATTTCTTATGCGATTTGATCGCATGCGATATTAGTGATTTAAAAAGTCGCTTATCAAGCCGCTGGGGCGGTGATCCAGTTATTGCCGTTGTGACCATCGAAAGCGTGATCGGTAAAGTGGAACAGGCTGTGGCTGCTTTCGGTGTTCATGACTGGATCTCCAAGCGTCAAGGGTTGCTTTCTTTTGATCGCCTTCGATTAGATCGCATGCGATGTACAGATACTCATCCAAACACCGAATGAAGTCAAAGATTATTTTTTAGTTGGGCGACGAGTGGTCGAAGATCAAAAAAAGATCGCAGCCAGCTGCAGGGTATGCAATCCCCGCAGAAACTGCCGTAGGCTGCGATCTTCAAAGCGACGTCCATTCAAAGTGGATCAGGCAGCGCACTGCGCCTGTCTCACTGCTGAACCGACGAACCGACGAACCTAGTTCTGCGCCTGAACCGGCGCACCTGGAGCGGTCGTTCCATTCCTGGCGGCATTTCGGGTCGCATTAGCAGTCGCTCGGGCCGCATCCCGGGCTGCATCCGCGTCTCTGCGAGCAGCGTCGCGCGTTGCATCGGCCGCAGCCCTTGCAGCATCCCGAGTGGCGTCTGCGTTCGGATCGCCGGCCGCTCTTGCAGCAGCCCTGGCGGCGTCCGCATCGGCCCGGGCGGCATCGCGAGCAGCATCCGCATCAGCGCGGGCTGCGTCGCGGGCGGCATCCGCATCGTTTCTCGCAGCGTTTCTGTCGCGATCGTTGTCATCATTGGCATCGTTGTCACGGGCATTGCCCGGGCCTCTGTTGCCGACTGCGCCGCCATTGTCATCGTTGGCATCGTTGTCACGGGCATTGCCCCGGCCCCTGTTGCCGGCTACGCCGCCATTGTCATCATTGGCATCGTGGTCACGGGCATTGCCCTGGCCTCTGTTGCCAGCCACGCCGCCATGATCATCGCCGTGGCCCTGGCCGGCATGACCGCCACCGTCTCCATGACCGCCATTGCCCGCGCCGGCACCACCAGCACCACCGCCACCGTTGCCAGCACCAGCGCCGCCACCGCCGCCATTGCCGCCATTGCCGCCACCGTTGCCGCCTCCGCCGTCACCATGGCCACCGCCACCGTTACCGGAACCGCCACCGCCGCCTCCATGGCCACCACCACCGTTACCTGAGCCACCGCCACCGCCGTGACCGCCTCCACCACCGCCTCCCCCGCCACTACCGCCATCTCTGGCGTATGCGCTGGAGAAACCACTGATGTAATCCGGTACCAGGACCGTGGATGCCGACAACACGCCGCCAATGGCCAGCGCCAATAAACATTTGTTGATATGCATGCTGCACCTCCGCTTGGAGCCGCGTAGTCATGTCCGTATCGAACGCAATATCCAGTGAGTTTCCAGCCGCAAAAAGTGCGACCAGCCAACCGGCACGGCCATCAATCTGCAGCGCTGACGAGCCACTGCGGTTACCGCACGATCCATCATAGCCAGTTAGCGTATTTGCGTGGGAAATTTTCCCACATTTTCTATAGAGCGGCACTTTCAACCCAAGTTCAACGGACGAATGGCAGGAATTCGAACAAGCAGCTGATTCGAAAACCGCCCGTCTCCCGCCTTTCGCATCTGCGCTGGCTCTACTACGGTGGTTACATCACTTTTTCCGGATTCAGGGGCACAGGGCATGTTCAAGATTCTTTTTTTGATCTTCTCCGGCTTGGTTCTGTACGCCGGCCAGGTGGCGGCAGACAGCCTCAAAATCAGCGTGATCGGCGCCGGCAAGGTTGGCGGCACGCTCGGCACGCTTTGGGTCAAGGCCGGGCATTCGGTGATGTTTTCATCACGCCACCCCGAGGAGCTGACGGAGCTGGTCAAGAATGCCGGTCCCAACGCACAGGCCGGCACGGTCGGCGATGCCGCGAAATGGGGCGATGTGATCGTGCTGAGCGTGCCCTACGGCGCCATGCCGGCGCTGTCGGAACAGCTCAAGGGCCAGTTGAATGGCAAGGTGGTGTTCAGCACCAGCAATCCCTTTACCGGGCGTGACGGCGATATCGGGCGCAAGGCGCTGGAGACGGGCGTTTCCCTGGCCGACCAGCAGTACCTGCCCGGCGTGCATCTGGTACGGGGCTTCAATGCCATTGGTTTCCAATCCATGAAAGATCAGTCCGGCCAGGGCAAGGCGATTCCGGTTTTCGCCGACGACGCCCAGGCCCGTGAGATGGGTGCCCGGCTGGTGCGCGATGCCGGTTTCATCCCGGTACCCTTCCCGTTGTCGCGAGCCGTTGAAGGCTTGCCGGGTGGTCCGTTGAGTGGCGCCTGGAAAGAGGCCGATCTCAAGCAAAAATAAGGCAACTAATGCCTGCTCCTTAACCGAAGAAATGGAGTTTTCCTCATGACAGAAGAGGCAAAAGTCAAAGGCCCCGCATCGTATTTCCCCTCGATCGAAAAGAAGTACGGGCAGCCTGTCACTCATTGGCTGGACCTGCTCAATACCCTCGATGGCAAGAAGCACATGGAAATGGTCGCGGTGCTCAAAACCGAACACGGCATGGGCCATGGCCATGCCAATGCGTTGGTGGCGCATCATTTGGCTTCCACCGCCAAGAGCTGAACCCTCACACTTACAACCAATGGTTGAAGCTGTCACAAAGGCATGGGGGGTACTGACCGTGGACGGCGCGGACTACATTGGCGCCATCCTTCCAATTCCTGTCGCGAGCATCCCATGAAAAAAATCGGCTTCCTGTCCTTCGGGCACTGGACTCCTTCCCCGCACTCGCAAACCCGCTCGGCGGCCGATGTGCTGTTGCAATCCATCGATCTGGCCATCGCGGCAGAGGAACTGGGCGCCGACGGGGCGTTTTTCCGCGTCCATCATTTCGCCCGGCAACTGGCGTCGCCCTTCCCCTTGCTGGCGGCCGTCGGGGCAAAAACCAGCCGGATTGAAATCGGTACCGGGGTCATCGACATGCGCTACGAGAACCCCTACTACATGGTCGAAGACGCCAGCGCGGCGGACCTGATCGCCGGAGGGCGATTGCAACTGGGCATCAGCCGCGGCTCTGGCGAGCGGGTCATCGACGGCTGGCGCCATTTTGGCTATGCGCCGAAGGAAGGCGAGACCCATGCCGACCTGGCCCGACGTCACACCGAAGTGTTTTATGCACTACTGCGTGGCAAGGGCTTCGCCGAGCCGAACCCGCGCCCCATGTTTGCCAACCCGCCAGGCTTGCTGCGACTTGAGCCACACGCCGAAGTCCTTCGCGACCGGATCTGGTGGGGTTCAGGCTCCGTCGCGACGGCGGTGTGGGCGGCGCAAATGGGCATGAACCTGCAGACGTCGACGCTGAAGGTCGATGAAAACGGCCGCCCCTTGCACATCCAGCAAGCCGAACAGATTCACGCTTTTCACGAGGCCTGGAAACAGGCCGGGCATACCCGGCAGCCGCGTACGTCGGTGAGCCGCAGCATCTTCGCGATCACCAATGACATGGACCGCCTGTACTTCGGTCGAGACGGCCAGAACGAGGACACCATCGGCTTCCTCGACGGTGACATCCAGACGATCTTCGGCCGGAATTACGCGGCAGAACCCGATGCCCTGATCGAAGCACTCGCCAAAGATGAAGCCATTGCCGCAGCCGATACCCTGCTGCTGACAATCCCCAACCAACTGGGCGTGGACTATTGCGCGCATGTCATCGAATCCATCCTCAAGCACGTCGCCCCGGCCCTCGGCTAGCGCTGAGGTGTTCCCCGACCGCACAGGAGACTGAGCATGACCGGTATCAAAGACGTTGGGTTTCTCGGCTTCGATGTCTTTGGCACCGTGGTCGACTGGCGAACCAGCATTGCGCGGCAGTCCGCGCTGTATCTACAGCGACTTGCCTTGCAGATCGACCCGCTGGATTTCGCCAATGAATGGCGCTCGCTCTACCAACCCTCAATGCAACGCGTGCGCAGCGGCGAACGTCCGTTTGTGACGCTGGACGTTTTGAACCGAGAGAATCTGGAGGCGTTGCTGATCCAGCACGGCATCGAGGCCGGGCGACTTCAGGAAATGGATATCGCCGCCTGGAGCGCCGCCTGGGAGAAGCTCGATCCATGGCCTGATTCCGTCGAAGGCCTCACACGCTTGAAACGACGCTTCGCCATCGGCCCGATCTCCAACGGCCACATCGCCGGGATGATGAACCTGGCCCGCTACGGCGGCCTGCCCTGGGATGTCATCACCGGCGCGGGACTGGCCCGCGCCTACAAGCCGCAGCCAGAGGTGTATTTGCGATCGGCCGAAGCCGTGGGATTGCCAGCGCATCGGGTGGCCATGGTCGCGGCACACAATGACGATCTGGTCGCGGCAAGCGCTTGCGGATTTCACACAGTGTTCATCCGGCGCCCCACGGAATACGGTCCGGAACAGACAACGGACCTGCAGCCCACTCAAGACTGGGACGTCGTTGTGGATTCCCTGAGCGAATTGGCCTCGCTGCTCGACTGCTGACGGTAAAAAATCGCCTCCTTCATCGGCTCCTGCACTGTCCTTGATCAAAAAGACGACCTCTTTAACCACCACAACTACATTAAATGCTGGGCAGCGGCTGCACGCTACTTGCCGGCAGTGAACAGCCAAACCCAGACACTGACAACGAACCCGGCCCACCCACTGTGGTCACTACCATTGATGGCATCGTGCTGCACGCCAGCGCCTTGCTTTCAACTCGTAAACTTCAGGAGTACGCAAATGACTCAATCGATGCGATTTTTCATTTCGATCTTCCTCGCCGCTGCCGCCCTGGCCTCGGCGAGCCTGTTGAACACGGCGGGCGCGGCGACCGCCGAAGACCTCAATGCCGACTCTCGCCAAGCGTTGCAAGCGCTGTACAAGAGCCATCCGGTCGCTGAATCGATCTCCCATAAAGCCAAGGCCGTGCTGGTCTTCCCGAATATCGTCAAGGCCGGCCTGGTGTTCGGCGGCAGTTATGGCGAAGGCGTGCTGATGAAAGGCACGAAGGTCGAGGACTATTACAACTCCGTCAGCGGGTCGTGGGGGCTGCAGGCAGGCGCACAATCCTATGGTTATGCGGTGTTTCTGATGAGCGACAAGGCGCTCAAGTACCTGACTGAATCCAAAGGTTGGGAGATCGGCGTGGGGCCAACGGTGGTGGTGGTCGATGAAGGGGCGGCGAAGAACCTGTCCAGCTCGACGCTCAAGGACGACGCCTACGCGTTCATCTTCGACCAGCAGGGGTTGATGGCGGGCATCAGTATCGAAGGCGCGAAGATTTCCAAGATCAAGCGGTGAAGCCGAATGAAAAAGATCGCAGCCTGGCTCCTACAACCGCAGGCTGCGATCCTTTGCTTCAGCGGGCCGGCTAATTCTGCTGCCGACCGCCCCGGATATTGCCGGCAACGCCGCCGGCAACCGCGCCGATCGCCGCGCCCGTCCAGCCACTGCCACCGGCAATCGCGGCAATGCCAGCGCCAGCCGCAGCACCGATGGCCGCACCGCTCAAGGTCCCCTGCTGCTTGGAGGACATCGAGGTGCAACCGAACATGCTGGCTGCGGTGAGGACTGCGGCAAACAATAGAACCTTCTTCATGTTCCCCTCCGCTACTTGTTCTGTTTCAGGCCGGGTACCACCATCTCGAACCAGATGGTCTCCAGGACAGGGCGTTTCACTCGGTCGGGGTTGGCGGCGTACCACTGGTTGAGCCTTTCGCGCACGGTGTCGAGCGTCTGGCCCTTCAAGCCCCTGCCGAAACGTGGAATCAGGCTCTGCTCATCGGTCGGAGGCTTGGCTGCATGGTAGGCAGCCTCGACCTCGAAGGCGTTGGCAATGCCAATGAGATAGACCTTCTTGAGCTGCTCCGTCGACTGCATCCACTGCTCGCCGGTGATCATGGCAACCGGTTCGGCGCGAGCAATGCCCGATGCCGCCACCAGGGTCACCCATGCCACCAACAACAACCTGCACCATCGCAATACACTCATCGCCTTCCCTCCTCGCCAGGTTGAACCTCGACGCCTGCCGCTCGTTGCTTCGCCTCGTCGGGCGTAGGGTCAAGTCTAGATTCCTGTAGGAAAAGACCACGTCGTCTTTCGCGATATCGACATAACGAATTACGCATAACGAACATGCTCTTCACGACATGGGCGCGACCGGCCCGGTTCTCTAGCATGGGCCCCGTACTTCTCCGGTATCACTCCCCTGTCAAAGGAGCACTGAAATGTCCACGGCCGCCATCGCCTGCCAGACCGTTACCTGGAACCCGATCACCAAATCCAGCACCTTCACCGCAGAGGATCGCCAGATTCTCAGCCAGCACTGGCACCCCGTCGCCTTTTCGGCGGACGTAACCAACAAGCCCTATGCCGTCACCCTGCTGGACGAACCCGTGGTGCTCTACCGTGCCGGCGGCAAGCTGAACGCCGCCCGCGATATCTGCAGCCATCGCGGCGCGCCCCTGAGCAAGGGTTGGGTTCAGGGCGAGAACATCATCTGTCCTTATCACGGCCTGCATTTCGGCACCGATGGCCGCTGCACGCGCATCCCGTCGGAGCCCAATGCCAACCTCACCGAGCGCCATCGCATCCAAGTGTACTCGACCCGCGAAGACTTCGGGATGATCTGGGTCCTGATGTCCGGCACCAGCGCGCCCTTCGCGCAGATGCCGTCCTGGCATGATGACGATTACCAGCAAATCCTGCCGCCATCGATCGACATCGCCGCCTCGGCCGGGCGTCAGGTGGAAGGCTTTATCGACGTCGCCCACTTCGCCTGGATTCACCACGAAGCCTTTGCCGAGCGCGACAACCCGGTGGTGCCCACCTACAAGGCCGAAGTCACACCGTACGGGGTGCACGCCGAATACGTCAGCAGCGTCAGCAATTTCCCCAAGAGCCTGCAACATCGCGCTCCGGAAGGTTTTCTGTGGAGCCGCACCTTCGATGTCTTTGCGCCGTTCACCGCTCGTTTGACCGTCAACTTCCCCGATCCCGAGCACCGCCTGGTAATCCTGAACGCGGCCAGCCCTATCTCGGCGCGCAAGACCCGAATGTTCTGCGCCATCACCCGCAATTTCGACAAAGAGCTGCCGCTGGATGACGTGTACGCCTTCAACCAGCAGGTGTTCGAAGAGGACCGCGACATTGTCGAACTGTGCCGTCCGGAAGACCTGCCGCTGGATCTTTCGCTGGAAATCCACATTCCCGCCGATCGCTCCTCCACCGCCTATCGCCGCGCCTTGAAAGCACTGGGCCTGGGTCGCGCCTTCACCAGCTGATGCCCTGCCTGCCAACCGATTGATGGGAGTCACGATCATGTTCAAGTGGGAATGTCTTGTATGCGGCTTCATTTACGATGAAGCGGCCGGTATACCGCAGGACGGCATCGCGCCGGGGACCCGTTGGGAGGACGTGCCGGACGACTGGTATTGCCCGGAATGCGGGGTCGGCAAGGCTGATTTCGACATGCGCAGAATGGCGGAGGATGAAGTGGCCGCGCTGCCACCGGCGCAGCCTGATCCGGTGATTATTCTGGGGTCGGGGCTGGCCGGTTACACCGTGGCCCGCGAGCTGCGCAAGCTGGACACCCGCGTGCCGATCATGATCGTGACCCGCGATGGCGGTGAGTTTTACTCCAAGCCCGCACTGTCCAATGCCTTCCAGACCGGGCGCCTGCCAGATCAACTGATCACCTCCAGCGCCGAACAGATGGCGGCGCAACTGCAAGCACAGATCAAGACCCACACCTCGATCGAGCGGATCGACACCGACGCGCAACAGGTCTACATCGATGGCCAGCCACATCCCTACAGTGCGCTGGTGCTGGCCTTGGGCGCCGATGCTCGGCGCCCTGCCCTGCAAGGCGACGGGGTGGACGCCATCATTACCGTCAACGACCTTGCGGACTACCGATCCTTTCGCCAGCAGATCGGCGTTGAAAGTCGCATCGCCATCCTGGGTGCCGGGCTGATCGGCTGCGAGTTCGCCAACGACCTGCGCCATGCCGGTCATGACGTGTGGGTCACCGACCGCGCCACCTGGCCACTGAGTCGCCTGCTGCCGGTGGAGGCTGGCGAGGAAATGGCCAATGCCCTTCAGTCCATTGGTGTACGCCTGGAACTGGGCAATGCCCCGGTTGCGGTGCAGCGTATTGGTGAGCGACTGCACCTGCAAATGGCCGATGGCCAAGCGCTCGAAGTGGACTACGTGCTGTGCGCCATCGGCCTGGAACCGCGGGTCGATCTGGCGCGTGCGGCGGGTATTTCGGTGTCCAGCGGGATCATCACCGACGCCTGCCTGCGGGCTAGTGCCAGCAACGTCTACGCTTTGGGCGATTGCGCGCAAGTCCATGACCTGGTGCTGCCTTATGTCATGCCGATCATGCTGCAGGCCCGCGCCCTGGCTCGAACACTGGCGGGCCAACCGACCCCGGTTGCCTACCCCGCCATGCCGGTGACCATCAAGACCAGCGTCCTGCCCACCATCGTGGCCTCGCCGATGGACAGCGAAGGGCTGTGGTCCACCGAGCGAGTGGGTCGCTGTGACAAAGGCATTGCCAATGTGAAGTCGCTCTATTACGACCAACAGCAGCGGATGTCGGGCTTCGTGCTGATGGGGGCAGCGACGCAGGAAAAATCCGAACTGCTGAAAACACTGCCGGACTGGCGCTAGCCGAGCCTTGCATGGACGCATTCGGACATAGCGCTATATGATCTTTTATATAGCGTTATGACTCATCAAAACCGAGGCTGCTGTGCCCAACTCCCTGCCCAATTTCGATGTCCAGCTGATGCGGACCCTGCAAACCCTGCTGAGCGAATGCAGCGTTTCGCGCACGGCCGAATTGCTGGGGCAAACCCAGCCGGCGATCAGCGTCGCCCTGCGCCGGTTGCGCGAATTGACCGGCGACCAATTACTCGTGCGCAGCGGCAGCCGCATGGTGTTGACCGCCCACGGCCAGACCTTGATCGAACCGGTCGCGCAGGCGCTGGAGGGGATTGATCAAATCCTGCACCCTCTCGACCGCTTCGATCCCGCCACTACCCGCCAGACCTTTCGCATCAGCACGCCGGATTACCTGAGCGTGTTCTTCGTGCCTGCCATCATCGAACGCTTCCATGCGCAGGCGCCCTTGGCCACGCTGGAATTGACCCACCTGCAAGCCGAGGGTGGCTACTCCCGTGGCCTGGAAGACGGTTATCTGGATCTGGTGATCGGCAACTGGAACACGCCGGCCGAACATCTGCACCTGCAACCCCTGTGCGACGACGACCTGGTGTGCCTGATGCGCGAAGAACACCCCATCCGGCCCGGCGGCCTGACACGGGAAGCCTATTCGGACGCCGACCATCTGGCCGTCATGACCCACAACGCGTCCGGGCAAGGCACCATCGGCGCCGAACTGGCCAAGAGTGGCCTGGCAAGAAGGGTGACCACGACCCTGCCCTACTTCTGCATCGCGCCCTACGTACTGGTCAAATCCAACCTGATCTTCACCACCACACGCTCGTTCGCCAAGCACTACACCGAGTTGCTGCCGCTGCGGATCGAAGCGTTTCCGGTGCCGGCGCAACCCTTGCGGTATTACCAGCTGTGGCATGCGCGAAAGCATCGGGCGCAGGCTTCGAAGTGGTTGCGGGGGTTGGTGTTGGATGCGGCGAGGGCGATTGCTCCGGGGTGATTTGTCAGTAAACGCAAAAGATCGCAGCCTGCGACAGCTCCTACAGGGGTACGCATTCCCATGTAGGAGCTGCCGCAGGCTGCGATCTTTTGGTTCCACCAGACCTTCCAGTGAGTATGACTACTTGAATTTCACCAGCACAAACGCAAGCGTTCCCCAAGCCAAAATGACAAATGTCAGAAGGACTTTTACCTGTAGCAAACGCTTCAAGTCTGCAGGAAAGTTACGGATATCCTCAGGATCAAGGTCTCCCGCGCGAAGCCCGGGACCGGGCCACGTCACCATGAACGTGATCTTTGCAACTAATAAAAGTCGATTTAACCAGCCGTTCTGCATCATCCCTGCGGCGCTGATTATGATTTGACGACTTCTATTCAGGGCCTGAAGAAGGCGAATCATGTGACAGCGACTCAGGTACAGGCTGTAAATGAAACTCACGTAACACAGCAAAATTGGGCCACCAACAACAATGATTGCGGCCCAAGGAGACCACGAGACGATGCTGATCATGGCTGCGTAGCTTCAAATATCTTTTCACCAATAAACTCTCCCCCCAAGCCACCAACTTCCGCCCCTCCGAATGTGCCAACTCCAACTACGGTCGCGACACAGACAGCGCCCCCAATACCTGTCGTAATACCAAGCGCGGCACAAATGATGGGGCTGGCGATGTACGCCAGTTCTCCTCCCAAATATCCCATACCTGTCGATCCCACGAACTTACTACCCTCAGTGAACTTGATTTTCTCGCAAGCAATTGCCGAGTCACCATTACAAACCGCCTGAACAGCCAGCATCGAAGAAACCCCACCAATCGCAATACCAATAAACCCGCCGGTCTGCATGTACTTCGCAGCCCGGCTAACCGCACTTACATGCGTGGAGTAACCCGGTATCTGCCCTACCCCGCCGGCCTTGTCCCAATGATGCACAAGGCTGCGGCTGGAAATGCCAAGGGCCGATTTCAGTTTGGGGTGATCACCGATAGTCGTCAGGCCACGCAACCGAGTGGAGTTCAGCAAGTGACTATCGAGTTGCGAAAGCAGGTGCCGACGATCGGCGAAGAATGAAGGGGATCGCAGGTGGCCGTGCTGTCGGTAATTGTCCTGATGCAGCCGCTCAATCTTTTGGAGGATGTCGCGCAGGCTGGCGATGTGTTTCTCCATCATCGCCGCGCTGACACCCAGCCAGGTCGACGTCTGGCCGGTGAAGCTGGCGATTTCCGCCGCGTGGCGGTGCATGAAATCGGCTTCGTCTGGCGTCAGGGGATCGAGGGCTGTCTTGACCTCTTGTGCGGCCTGCATCAGCAGCGCTTCCTGATAAGTGCAAGAGGCGTTGTTCGGATCGCCGAGCACGATCAGCGAACCGGCCTTGAGATCGTCCTTCCCTGGATTAAGTACCCGAAACTTGCGCAGCACGACGGCATCGGGCGTGGAGAACAACGTCGCCTCCAGGGCTTTGCGGGTCATGCTTCTGGGCACGACGTAGAAGCCCGGTTCCTGAGGTTCTGGTCGGGCGAATATCGCAGATGCGGGAGCGTTCGAAGAGGCGAAAGCGGAATGACGTGGCACTGCCGGTTGACTGGTTGCAGAACCGGAGACTGATTGCGCAGCGCTCCTGCCCGCTCGCGGTGCGGAGTTAGCGCTTTGATAGGTGGCCCCAAACACCGAGGGGATCAATCGGGCCCTGCACGGACAATCGCTATAGCTGTCCAGCGTGCCTGCCACGGCCTTGCCATGACTGATCATGTAGGAAATTCCACCGACGATCTTGTAAGTCTTGCCATCCTTGCCGCAGGTAACTCGATCACCTTCGCGGGCATGGGCGATGCCGAACATCATGACGCCCGTATGACCATCCAGAACCTCGCCGCCACAGGTGGTCTTGTCATGCAGGCCAATGAAATGCCCTTCGTTCATTGGTGTTCCTCCTGCTTGGCGGAAGAAAGAAAATCCTCAGCCATCGAAACACCTTCACGCCCGACCAATAAACACCCGCCTTGCAATGTGTTGATGATCTCGTCGCCATTGCAAAGCAGGCTGCCGACCAGCGCGACATGATCAAAGTCTTGACCCGCGCCCGTGACGATCTGCGCCGTACGCCCGTCGGGGTAGGTGACGCTATCGCCCTTCTGTGCCGCACGTACTTTTTGGCCGTCTCCTGCCGTGAACACAAATGGCGATGTCGCTTGCTGAACTACTCCACCATCACGGGTTTGACTGCCTTCGGTTGCCAACCGGTAAATGGCTCGAGCGGGATGAGCAACTATGTAAGCTTGCTGCCGGCGAACAACTGCCAGAGTTTCATCGGAACAATTCTCAAGTCGCTCTTCCTTCAGGTGCGGTTCGTCCAGACGACGCAAATATGCAGGAGAGACTTCGTTGGTATAAAAGCTGTGCAGAGGTGCATTCATTTGCAGATCCTTATCCTTGTCGGTGTTGAATGGCTTCCCGCTTTTTTCCCTCGGTACCGGCACTGTGCCGGTGGGGTATCGGGGCGACGACGGATAAGACGACAGGACGCTTGCAGGCAGCAATCGCCAAACGCATGGTTCGGAAATTTCTACAAAGAAAAACATCCATTTCCTACACGACAATTCGGTCGATCAGTCGAAACCTTCAGCCAATTCCTGCTGACTTCTGCAATGTTGGAGCGAAGGGGCACCCAATCGCCAAGACCAATGGGTGCCCTCCTTTCAGCTACTCAACCGGGGCAATCTGATCCAGCACCCGATTGGCCGTGATCTCGGCCAGCATCACGCTGTTGGAGATGCCCAGCAGCGCATTGCGGTCGCTGCCGTCCAGATGATCAACCAACTGATGGACCATCACATCGATTGAGGCGAGGGTTTCGACCAGGTACGCCATCAGGTCTTCGGTTCTGGTTTCGGGGTTGACGCAGAACAGCGTGCCGGGTGTGCGCGGGGTGGCTTTGATGTCGGCGGTAGAGGGTGAATCAAAGGCGGAGTTGGGATCGGTGTTCGGGGGATTGGGTGAAGGCTTTTTCATAGGCTGGGTCCTGGATGGAGTGCCAACCCCTATTGCTGCTAAACGAAAGGGGTGGCAGCTGTACGCAGGTTAGCAGACCGGGGTACCCAGCAAATCCGGCGCGCCCGAAGGCGCCCTGCGCACAACTACCATCAAGCGCGGCAATGCCTACTGATGAGCTTGTGCACTTCACTGGAAGACCCCGGGCTGCTAAACCCGATCACTGATGTTCAGTGACCCGAATCAAGTTACCCAGCGACCCCAGGGCGCACAAGCCGGCGGATTCTGGCGTAGCGGTAGGCAAGCACGCAAGGTTTTGTAGCTTTCAGGAAGTGATCCGGAGGGAGCTTAAACATGCGCCGCAAAAGGCGTTTAAGCGCTGACAGAAACCTGCTTCATCCACCTGTAGGAGCGAGCCTGCTCGCGATGGACGTGAACGATAACGCGTGAAACCAGATACCCCGCGGCGTTCTCTGGTTTTTCGCGAGCGTGCTCGCTCCTACAGTTTGATCTGCGTCGAACACAAATTCTGTGTTCGCAAAAGATCTCCTGTGGGAGCGAGCCTGCTCGCGAAGGCGTCAGGTCAGCCAGCATGGGGGCTGGAAGTGCCGGCCCCATCGCGGGCAAGCCCGCTCCCACAGGGTTTTGGGTGTTTTCAGAACTCAGTTTCTGGCCGCCACCTTGTTACCCCCGGCATCCCACCCGCCTCCCAACGCTTTGTAGATCGCGACGATGGCCCGATACTGATCCGTCTCCCCCAACGCCTGCGCATCCTCGGCATTGAGCCGTTCACGTTGGGCATCGAGCAGCACCAGATAGTCCACCGCCCCTTCCTTGTATTGCGTCGCCGCCAGGTCCGCCGCCGCCCGGCTGGACTCGCTTTGCTTGATCAACGACAGCAACCGCTCCTGCCGTTTGCCGTAGTCACTGAATGCGTTCTCCGATTCTTCCAATGCCAGCAATACCTGCTGTTCATAGGTGGCCAAGGCGCCTTCGGCATCGGCGTCGGCACCACGAATCCGCGCACGTACGCTGCCCAGATCGAACGCCGCCCAGGTGATGCTCGGACCCAGGCTCCAGGCCTTGGCGGCGGCGGAACCGATTTGCGAACCGCGCCCGGCGGTGAAGCCGAGGAACCCGCTCAGGCTGACCCGGGGAAACAGCTCGGCGGTGGCCACGCCGACATCGGCGGTCGCGGCGGCCAGTCTGCGTTCAGCCGCCAATACATCCGGACGACGACGCAGCAGTTCGGCGGGATCACCAATCGGCAGCGCCTTGGAAATGGCCGGCAGATCCTTGGGACTCAGGGATACGCTCAATTGATCCGGACGCTCACCCAGCAAGGTCGCGATGCGGTTTTTCTGCCGAACCTGTTCCGCTTGCAGTTGCGGCACGCTGGCTTCGACAGCAGCCAGTCGTGCATCGGCACGCACCACATCAAGTTCATTACCGACACCGGCATCACGCAGGCTAACCGTCACGGCCCGCGAGTCGCTCTGGTTCTTGAGGTTGGCCACGGCGATTTTTTCCCGCAGTTGCGCGCCGCGCAGTTGCCCGTAGGCGTCCACCAGTTCGGCAATCATCGTCACCCGCAGTTGGTACAGATCCGCTGCCGCCGCGTCTTCCCGAGCGTCGCTCGATTCAAGCGCACGCTGGATGCGCCCGAACAGGTCAACTTCCCAGGCCATGTCCAGCCCCAGGTCATAGCGCTCGGTATTGACCCGGTGCTCGGTCTGGCCCGGCACCTGCGACTTGCCTTGCACGCTGCTGACGCGGCTGGTGACCACCGGCAGGTTGTCGTTGCTGATGTCATCACGAATCGCCCGGGCCGCTTTCCAGCGGGCGAAGGCCACGCGCAGGTCGCGGTTGCCTTCCAGGGATTTGCTCACCAACTGGTTCAGCGTCGGGTCGTCGAACTGCTGCCACCACACCGTTTCGAACCGCGTCTGATCGTAGTTTGCAGCTTTGGCATACACGCTGTTGGCCGGTGGCGTATCGGGGGTCTTGTAGTCCGGCCCTACGGTGCAGGCGGCCAAGGCAGCCACCAGAAGGCTGGGTAAAAACAACTTCAGAGCATTCATGGTTGCACCTCCAGGTTCAGTGCGCGGGCTTGTTTACGCGCTTGCTTGCGTTCGATGTAGCGGCGAATCAGGACGAAGAACACCGGTGTCAGCAACAGGCCGAAGAAGGTCACCCCGAGCATCCCGGAGAACACCGCGACACCCATGGCCCGACGCATTTCGGAACCGGCGCCGCTGGAGGTCACCAACGGGACCACGCCCATGACGAAAGCGAACGAGGTCATCAGGATCGGCCGCAGACGCATGCGGCAGGCCTCCAGCACGGCGTCCAACGGGGAGAAGCCCTGGTCCTGTTTGTCCTTGGCGAACTCGACGATCAGGATCGCGTTTTTGCACGCCAGGCCCACCAGTACGATCAGGCCGATCTGGGTGAAGATGTTGTTGTCGCCCTTGGAGATGATCACCCCGGCAATCGCCGACAGCAGCGTCATGGGCACAATCAGGATCACCGCCAGCGGCAGGCTCCAGCTTTCGTACAGCGCCGCCAGCACCAGGAACGCCAGCAACACGCAGAGCGGAAACACCAGCAGCGCCGTGTTGCCGGACAGGATCTGCTGATAGGTCAGGTCGGTCCATTCGTAGGTCATGCCGTTGGGCAATTCCTCTTTGAGCAACTTTTCAATTGCAGCCTGGGCCTGGCCGGAGCTGTAGCCGGGGGCGGCGGCACCGTTGATTTCCGCAGTGAGGAAACCGTTGTAGTGGGACACCCGGTCCGGTCCCGACGTCGGGCTGACCTTGACGAAGGTCGCCAGCGGAATCATCTCGCCGCGATCATTGCGCACCTTCAACTGGCCAATCTGCTCCGGCTCCTGACGGAACTGTTGCTCGGCCTGCACGTTGACCTGATAGGTGCGGCCAAACCGGTTGAAGTCGTTGGCGTACAGCGAGCCCAGGTAGACCTGCAAGGTGTCGAAAATATCGTTGATCTTCACCCCGTGGCTCTTGGCCTTTTCCCGGTCGATGGCGGCTTCGACTTGCGGCACGTTGACCGTGTAGCTGGTGAACACCCGGGCCAGTTCCGGCACGTTGCGGCTCTTGGCGATGATGTTCATCGTCTCTTTGTACAGCTCGTCGTAACCGAGGTTGCCCCGGTCCTCGATCTGCAGGCGGAAGCCGCCGATGGTGCCCAGGCCCTGGACCGGCGGTGGCGGGAACACCGCCGTGTACGCATCCTGGATCTCGCCAAACTTGGCGTTGAGCGAGGCGGAAATCGCCCCGGCGGACAGGCTCGGGTCCTTGCGCTCGTCGAACGGGCGCAGGCCGATGAAGGCGATGCCGGCGTTCGGGCTGTTGGTGAAACCGTTGATCGACAGCCCCGGGAACGCCACGGCGCTATCAAAGCCCGGCTCGTTCATGGCGATAGTGCTCATGCGCCGGATCACCGATTCGGTACGGTCCAGGCTCGCCGCATCCGGCAGTTGCGCGAAGGTCACCAGGTACTTCTTGTCCTGGGTCGGCACGAAGCCGGTCGGTGTGGTGCTGAAGCCCATGTAGGTCAAGGCGATCAGGCCGGCATAGAGCAGCAGGGCGACGCTGCTGCCGCGCACGATCTTGCCCACCGCCACCACGTAGCCAAGGCTGGCCTTTTCAAAGACCCGGTTGAACGGTTTGAACAACCAGCCGCCGAGCATCCGGTCCAGCACCTTGGAGAAACGGTCTTTCGGTGCGCCATGGGCCTTGAGCAACACCGCCGCCAGCGCCGGCGACAGGGTCAGCGAGTTGAAGGCCGAGATCACCGTCGAGATGGCAATGGTCAGGGCGAACTGCTTGTAGAACTGCCCGGTGAGCCCGGAGATGAACGCCGCCGGCACGAACACCGCGCACAGCACCAGCGCCGTGGCGATGATCGGCCCGGTCACTTCGCCCATGGCTTTCTTGGTCGCCTCGACCGGCTCCAGCCCGGACTCGATGTTCCGTTCGACGTTCTCCACCACCACGATCGCGTCGTCGACCACAATGCCGATCGCCAGCACCAGGCCAAACAGCGACAGCGCGTTGAGCGAAAACCCGAGCAGGTGCATCACGGCAAAGGTACCGATCAGCGACACCGGCACCGCCACCAGCGGAATGATCGAAGCGCGCCAGGTTTGCAGGAACAGGATCACCACCAGCACCACGAGGATCAGTGCTTCGAACAGCGTGTGCACCACCGCTTCAATCGAACTACGGACAAAGATGGTCGGGTCGTAGACGATCTCGTAGTCCATCCCTTCCGGGAAGCTCTTCTTCAGCTCGGCCATCTTCGCCCGCACCTGGTCGGACACGTCGATGGCATTGGCACCGGGGCGCTGGAAGATCGGCATGGCCACCGCTTCCTGGTTGTTGAGCATGGCGCGCAAGGCGTATTGGTTGGAGCCCAGTTCGATCCGGGCAATGTCCTTCAGGCGGGTGATTTCGCCGTTCGGGCCACTGCGGATGATCACGTTTTCAAACTCCTCCTCGGTGACCAGCCGTCCCTGGGAGTTGATCGACATTTGAAAGCTGGTGGCATTCGGTGCGGGCGGTGAGCCGAGCTGGCCGGCGGCGACCTGACGATTCTGCTCGCGCACAGCGTTGACCACGTCGGTGGCGGTGAGATTGCGCGAGGAGGTCTTCTCGGGATCGAGCCAGATCCGCAGCGAGTAATCGCCGATACCGAACATCTTCACCGTGCCGATACCTTCCAGGCGCGCCAGTTCGTCTTTGACGTTGAGGATCGCGTAGTTGGACAGGTAGAGCATGTCGTAGCGCTTGTCCGGCGACACCAGATGCACCAGCAGGGTCAATTCCGGCGACGCCTTGTCGACGGTGATGCCGATGCGCGTCACTTCCTCCGGCAGCTTCGGTTCGGTGCGAGTCACGCGGTTTTGCACCTGGACCTGGGCGTTATCCAGATCGGTGCCCAGGGCGAAGGTCACGGTGAGGGTCAAGCGACCGTCTGCGGTCGATTGCGAAGACATGTACAGCATGTTTTCGACGCCGGTGATCGCCTGCTCCAAGGGTGCGGCCACGGTTTCGCCGATCACCTTGGGGTTGGCTCCCGGATAGTTGGCCTGAACCACCACAGTCGGTGGCACCACTTCTGGGTATTCGCTGATCGGCAACTGGAACAGAGAGATGGCGCCGGCGATCAGGATCAGCAGCGACAGCACGGCGGCGAAGATCGGCCGGGTGATGAAGAACCGGGAAAAATTCATGGCGATGGGCCCTTATCCGCGAGGTGTGACGGCTGCATCGGTCTTCACCAGGGCTGGCGATTTACCGGATGCAGGAGATGGGCTTGCAGGTTGATTGCTGGCTTCGACCGCCTGGCGCTGACGGGTCAGGGCCGCGACGGTTTCCGGGTCGGCCATCGGCGCGTCCTGCGGGGCGACCACGGCGCCCGGGCGGACCCGTTGCAGGCCGTTGATGACGATGCGGTCTTGCTTGTTCAGGCCGCTGCGCACGATGCGAAGGCCTTCAAGTTTCGGCCCCAGTTCGACGTTGCGATAGACGGTCTTGTTGTCCTGATCGACCACCAGCACGAACTTCTTGCCCAGGTCGGTACCCACCGCCTCGTCCTTGATCAGCAGGCCCGCATAAGCTGCGCTGCCCACAAGTTTCAAGCGGGCATAGAGGCCCGGGGTGTATTGACCGTCGGCGTTATCGAACACCGCGCGGCCGCGAATGGTGCCGGTCTTCGGATTGACCCGGTTGTCGACGAAGTTCATCTGCCCCAGGTGCGTGTTGCCCTCCTCGTTCGACAGGCCCATGTACACCGGTGTGGTCTGGCTGCGCTGGCCCTGGCGGGCGAGCTGGCCGTATTTGAGGAACAGGCGCTCGTCGGCGTCGAAATAGGCGTAGACCTTGTCGGTGGAGACCACGCTGGTCAACGCCGTGGTGTCGGCGGTGACGATGTTGCCGGCGGTGATTTCGGCACGGCTGACGCGGCCGCTGATCGGTGCGGTGACCCGGGTGAAACTCAGGTTCAGGCGCGCCAGATCGAGCTGTGCCTGGATCGCATCGACACCGGCCTTGGCCTCCTGCGCGGTGGTGGTCCGGGTGTCGGCGAGTTCGGCGGAAATCGCGTTGCTGCCCAGCAGGCGTTGGCCGCGCTGCGCTTCGTTGGCGGTGCGCACCAGTGTCGCCCGGGCCTGTTGCAGTTGGGCTTCGAAGCGATGCACTTCGTGTTCGAACGGCCGCGGGTCGATCTGGAACAGCAGGTTGCCCTTCTTCACCAGCGCACCATCGGTAAAGGCCACTTGCTCGATCTGCCCCGACACCCGTGGACGGACCTCGACGGTTTCCGGCGCCTCCAGGCGGGCGGTGACTTCATCCCACTCGGTGATGGGCTGCTCAATCACCTTGGCCACCGTGACCTGTGGCGCACCGGGAGCATTGGCGGCGACCGGCGCACGATCGCACGCGGTGAGCATCGTGAGCGCCAGTGCGGCAATCGGATAACGAAAAGCTTTGAGTGACTGATCCATGGGTTGTGTCCGCCAGACGGTTTCAGGGGTTTGCGAAGGCTCGGCCTCGGGGGAGGCGTCGACGAATCGAACGGGGTGAACTTGGCTATTACTATTAATGATGATCATCATGTATACGGGCAAAAAAACAGGTCTGCCCTGCCCGAACCTGAGTGTTCGAGATTGCACCGCACACCGAATCCAGCGCCGGACCAAGGGTCTGGGCGATCGAGATCGCCCGTGGCGTGGGCTTCATCTCCCGCCCGGTGTGCTTGAACAGCGGATCGTTGAACAACACTCGCAACCGCCGCAGTGCACCGCTGACGGCCGGTTGGCCGAGCGAAAGCCTTCTGGCGGCTCGGGTGACGTTGCGCTCCTGGATGAGCGCCTCGAACACCACCAACAGATTCAGGTCGATACTGCGCAGGTCACTTCGGTTCATGACGTGTCCACCGGGTATTTGCGCTGACGATATATTACGACCATAATCATTACAAGATATTTGGCGACGACTTGCACCCGGCGAGGGCATCCAGCCCGAGGAGCATCTGATGAAAGTGACCAAAGAAAAGGCGGCGGAAAACAAAGAGGCGATCCTCACTGCCGCGTCCCGGCTGTATCGGGAAAAAGGCATCGACGGCATCGGCATCGGCGAGCTTTCACGCTCGGTGGGGCTGACCCATGGCGGGTTTTACGGGCAGTTTCCCGGGGGCAAGGAACAGTTGGCGTCGGAGGCTGTGGCCCGGACCTTCGAGAGCAACATTCGCAATTGGCAAAACGCCAAGTCGGTTCCCGAACTGGTGAAGCGTTATCTGACCCAGAAGCATCTGGAGAACTGGACCGAGGGCTGCGCGATCCCCGCCCTGGCCACCGACGTCGCCCGCACCGGCGGCAGCGTCAGCCAGTCCTTCACCCAGGGGATCGAACACTTCATTGAAATCCTGATGCCGTTGGTCGAAGGCGACAGTCAGGAGGAAAAGCTGCGGCAGGCGCAGCAGCTGATTGCATCGATTGCCGGCGCCATGCTGATTGCCCGGGCGGTGGACAAGCCTGAACTGGCGACGCAGTTCATGGCGTCGGTCGTTGATGCCTGGACGTCATGAAATTCCACTGTAGGAGCGAGCCTGCTCGCGATGGACGTTAACGAAAACGTGCACTGTCTGAATGAACGCGTTGTCTGGACGTTTATCGCGAGCAGGCTCGCTCCTACAGGGGGGGGTGTATCAATCGCGGAACTGCGTCAACTGCTGGCTCAGCGACCCGGCCTGATCCCGCAGCTTCACCGACTGATCGAGCAGGCTGCGAATCGCCTGGTCGTTCTGTTCGGAGATGCGGCTGACGCCCTGGATCGCCACCGACAGCTGCTCGCCCGTCGCCGCCTGGCTCTGGGTCTGGCGCGCCACTTCGCTGATGCGCGTCAGGATGTCCTGCGCATGCTGGCGAATCTGATCCACGCCCTCTGCCGAGGTGGTCAGTTGCACCACGCCTTGGCGCACCGCTTCGCCGACCTGCTGCACATTGGCCACGGTGTTGCGTACGTCCGAACCGATCGCACCGATCATCTCGCCGATCTCCCCGGTCGAACGGCTGGTGCGCTCGGCCAGTTGCCGCACTTCATCGGCCACGACCGCAAACCCGCGACCCTGCTCCCCTGCCCGCGCGGCTTCGATCGCCGCGTTCAGGGCCAGCAGGTTGGTCTGGTCGGCAATGCTGCGAATCACCGCAATGATCCCGGCAATCTGCTGCGAGCGCTTCTCCAGATCCCCCACGGCGCCGGCCACCACGTCCATGGTCTGGTCGATATGGGTGATGCCGGCCAGGGTCTGACTCATGTCGGTGGAGATGTTGGTGGTCAGCACTTCGGTATTGCGCGCCAGTTGCTCGACGTCTTCGGCTTGCTGGGACATCTCGGTCACCGAGTGCGCCAGCGCCGTCACGCCGCTGGCCATTTCCTCGGTCGCGGTGTGTTGCGAGGTTGCCCGCTCGGCGACGGCCTGGGTGGTATCGCCCAGGTGATTGGAGATCTGCATCAGCGTGGTGCTGCTCTGGCGAATCGAGCCCACAAGGTTGCCCAGACGCTGGATGAACTGGTTGAACGCACCGGCCAGCTTGCCGGTTTCATCGCCACTGCGTTGTTCGAAACGCAGGCCCAGTTCGCCTTCCCAGGCCTGGATGCCGACCGTCAGGCCGGACAATGGACGAATCTGCCACGCCAGCAAGTGCCACAGCACGATGGCCAGCACCAGCAACGCCACCAGGCCGATGACCACGGCGGTGTAGAGGAAATGATTGATCCCGGCCATGGCTTCGGCCAACGGATAAGCAACCATCAAGGCCCAGTAGTTCGGGGCCTTGCCGATACGCACCGGTTGCAGCACATAACCCCAACCATCGAGTTCGAAACTGTAGGCATTGCCCGCCTTGATCGCGTCCTTGGCCGCGGCTGGCAGTTCTTCTGCCGGCTTGCTCAGGCGCTTGGGATCCGGATGGCTGGCATACAGACCGTCGCTGGAAACCAGCGCGCCGTAGCCCTTGTAGGCGTCGATTTTAGCCAGCTGGCGGTTGATGCTTTCCAGCGGAATATCCACCCCCGCCACACCCATGGCTTTGCCGCCCTGCATCAAGGGCAACATGATCGACACCAGCATCATCTGCTGGCCACCGCCGGCGCTGTAGGCATAGGGTTCGGAGGCCCATGGCTGACGGGTGTGCAGCGGGCGGTAGTAGTACTGGTTGTCGGCGCTTTCCGGGGCATAACCGCTGAGCGCCTCTGATTTCACCGAACCGCCGGCACGGTTCCACCAGGTCAGGTAGCGACCGGTCGCGTCGTGATTGGGCTGGTTGACGAACTCACTGTCCTTGCCGTCGAACGCGTTCGGCTCCCAGTACTGACCCAGGCCCAGAAACCGGGGATTGGCTTCGAACAGCTGGCGGGTCAGCACGTCGGCGGTCTTGCGGTCGACCTGTTGTTGCTGCATTGCCGTGGCGACGCTGGCCAGGGACTCAGCCACGCTATAGCCGGCACCGAGCTCGACTTCCACTTCCTTGGCGTTGGCCTTGACGACGCTGTCGACCAGAGAAAAGGTTTCTTTGACGGAATTGCCGTAGGCAATGTAAGCGATGGAGCCCAGCAACAGCGCCATGACGACGACGGTGCCAATCAGCGCCGTCCAGAACAGCTTGAAGTGCAGTGAGCGATTAGGCATGAACATTCTCGAATAGACGATATGTCGGCCAGCAAAGCCCGCGCTTATGTGTGAGTGCAGCAGCCCTGCTGGCAGTTTTTTATAGTTGATATTATTAAGCCACTATATCGAGGCAAATGGGCTCGATGCAACTCAAAATGAACACTTGTTCAATCAAAAAAATGACAGCAAAAAACGCCCGGCGAACACGCCTGATTCAGGCGTATTCACCGGGTTGGGAAAGGGATTTTTCAGCGAGGGTTTACAGGCATTCCTGAGCGGCGCGCTCGAGGCTCGAAGGCCCGAAGGTCGACGCCAGCAGCGTGCGCTCATACAGGAACACCTTGCCGCCGTTCGAGGCCTTGCGCGCCTCAAGCACGTCGTTGGCCGCCACTTTGCTCGACACCACGATGCGGTAGCTGCGCTGGGTTTCCGAGACTGTCGCGTTCAACGAATCATGCTGCAGTTTGGGCAAGACACAGTTCGCGTAGTCCGCCGGCGCCTTGCTCGTCTGCAAGGTCAGCGTCGGATCGTTTGGCGTGGAGGCACAACCGGACAACAACAAAGAGGCGGCAATCGTCAGCCGGGTGTATAGGTTCATCGCGCCGATTCCTGCGTGAGTGTTTTGGATGGGCGCGATTTTCCCTGTTTGCCGCGGGCAACAGAACTTGTGATGAATGATTGTGACTATTACGTGAAGCGATAGTAGGAGCGAGCATGCTCGCGATGGTCGTCAACGATAACGCGGGTTGCCTGACGCCACGCGGTGCCTGTGCCTCCATCGCGAGCAGGCTCGCTCCTACAGGGGGTGTGCGTTCACGGTTTGGACTTGAACGCTTCGAGCCTGACAGCCCGTTCTTCGACATACCCCGGCGAAGGCTCGCTGATCAATTCGCCACGGCGCAGCAGCTCACCGCAATGATCACAAAGAGGTCCAAGGCCGGCCTCGTGCCCGCACTTACGGTGGGTGTAGCGCACGGCCAGCCCTTCATCCTGCGATTTGCACCAGGTCTCCCCCCACGCCCGCAACGCCAGCACCACCGAGTAAAACGCCTCGCCCTTGGGCGTGAGGTGGTACTCGTAACGCGGCGGCCGCTCGCTGTAGGCGCGTCGCTCGACCATGCCATCCGCCTCCAGGCTTTTCAGGCGCGAGGCGACCATTTGCGGCGTGCCGCCGGTCTGCGCCTGGATCTCGTCGTAACGATGGTTGCGCATGAACAGCTCGCGCAAAACCAAGACCGTCCATCGATCTCCGACAATGTCTTCGGCCCGTGAAATCGGGCACAGGGTTTGCGGACTAGTCTTTTTTACGGCCATGCAGGCTTGCCTCTTTTACAGTAACTATGATTATCATATCTACACCATGCCGGGGCAAGCCCATGGCATAGCTCATTGAATAGTTCATTCATCCACTCTGGAGAAATGTCATGTCGAACGCTGCCTACCCGCTGGATCGCACCGCCTATTTGCTGGTCGATCCCTACAACGATTTTCTCTCCGAGGGTGGCCGGGTCTTCCCCCTGATCAAGCCGATCGCCGAGCAGGTCGGCCTGCTCGACAACCTGCGCGCACTGGATCGCGCCGTGCGCGCCGCCGATATTCAGGTGGTCATCGTACCGCACCGTCGCTGGGAACAAGGCGACTACGAAAACTGGTCTCATCCAAGCCCGTCCCAATGCAAGATCCAGCACATGCACCACTTCGCCCGTGGCGAATGGGGCGGTGAATGGCATCCCGATTTCGCGCCCAAGGAAGGCGACATCATCGCCTCCGAGCACTGGGGCTCCAGTGGTTTTGCCAACACCGACCTGGATTTTCGCCTCAAGCAGAAAGGCATCACCCACGTGATCATCGTCGGTCTGCTGGCCAATACCTGCATCGAGGCCACGGCCCGTTACGCACAGGAACTGGGCTATCACGTCACCCTGGTGCGCGACGCAACCGCCGCCTTCAAGCCGGAGATGATGCATTCGGCCCATGAACTGAATGGCCCCACCTTCGCCCATTCGATCGTCACCACCGAACAACTCATCGCCACCCTCAAGCAGTGATCAAACCCATGAAACTGACCGGACATCTGCTGATCGGCGCCGACGAAGTCGCGGCGACCGAAGGAACCCTGAAAGCGCTCAACCCTGCGACCAATCAGACCATCGAGCCGGACTTCGCCCTGGGTGGCGCCGCTGAAGTAAATCGGGCGGCGACGCTCGCCGACGAAGCCTTCGATCATTACAGCCATACCTCACTCGCCGAGCGCTCGGCGTTCCTTGAACGCATTGCCGACAATCTCGATGCCGTCACTGCCGAACTCGCTGCCCGGGCCGCGCTGGAAACCGGTCTGCCCGAAGCCCAGCTGCAAGGTGAAGTCGCCAAGGCCGCCACACAGTTCCGCCAGTTCGCCGACGTCGTGCGCAAGGGACGCTTCTTGCACCTGGCCATCGACCCGGCGCAGCCCGAGCGCCAGCCACGGCCACGCATGGACCACCGCCTGCAGAAAATCGCCATCGGCCCGGTCGCGGTGTTCGGCGCGAGCAACTTCCCCATCAGCTATTCCGTGGCCGGTGGCGATACCGCTTCGGCACTGGCGGCGGGCGCGACCGTCATCGTCAAGGCCCATAACGCCCATCCCGGCGCTTCGGAAATTCAAGCGCGGGCCATTCTCAAGGCGGTGCAGGACAGCCACTTGCCGGCGGGTGTGTTCTCGATGGTGCGCGGCGCCGGCAATGCCATTGGCGAAGCGCTGGTCGATCATCCGCTGATCAAGGCCGTGACCTTCACCGGTTCCGAACAGGGCGGCATGGCCCTGTATCGCCGCGCACAATTGCGCCCCGACCCGATCCCGGTGTTTACCGAGATGACCAGCGTCAACCCCACCTTCATCCTGCCCCAGGCCCTGGCCGCGCGAGGCGCGCAGATCGGTGACGGTTTCGTCGAGCGCATGCTGGTCAATGTCGGCCAGGCCTGCCTCAAGCCGGCGATCCTGATCGCCGTCGAAGGTGAAGGTTTTGCGGCATTGCGCGCGGCCATGATCAAGCGAGTGACCGACGCTCCCGCGCGGCCGATGCTGACCCCGGGAATTCAAGGCGCTTACCTGAAAAATCTCGATCACCTGCAAAGCGCGGGTGCGAGCCTGGTGGCGGTGGGTGCGGTGGCCCATGCCGAGTTGGATGGACGTTCGGGATTGCTCGAAGTCGACGGCCAGCGTTTCCTCGACGAGCCGGCATTGGCCGATGAAGTTTTCGGTCCCGCCGCACTGCTGGTGAAAGTTCGGGATGAGGCACAGATGCTGGCGGTCGCCCGGGCGTTTCGCGGACAGCTCAGCGCGACCCTGCACCTTGAGGACGCGGACCTGGCGTTGGCCCGACGCTTGTTGCCGATACTGGAGCGGCGTACCGGGCGGATCGTGGTCAATGCGTTCGCCCATCCGCAGGAAGTGTCCTTCGCGACCATTCACGGAGGACCGTTCCCGGCCTCCTCGGACAGCCGTTTCACGTCAGTAGGCATGACCTCCATCGAGCGCTTCCTTCGACCGATCACCTATCAGGGCTTTCCGGATGGTTTGTTGCCTGAAGCACTTCGGGAATTGAACCCGCTCGGATTGCCGCGCAGCGTGGATGGCCAATAAGCACAACCCCCTGTAGGAGCGAGCCTGCTCGCGATGAACATCCAGACACCGCGGGCATGCAGACAGCCCGCGTCATCGTTGACGACCATCGCGAGCAGGCTCGCTCCTACAGGGATTGCTTAAACCTGAGTTTTCTGCAAAGCAACCACCTGATTGCGCCCATTGCGCTTGGCCTCATACAAACCATCATCAGCACGGGTCAGCAGGGTTTCCAGGTTGTCGCCCGGCCCAACGAAGGCAACGCCGAAGGACGCGGTGATGGTGTCCAGCACCGTGTCGGTACCCCGCGCCTTGATCCGCAACGACTGGACCTTCAGGCGCAGTTGCTCGGCAAAGGCGCAGGCGCCTTCCAGGTCGGTGCAATGCTCCAGCACCACGCAGAATTCCTCGCCGCCGTAACGCCCGGCGAACGCCTCGCCCACCAGCGCACCGCGCAACACCTGGGCCACATGCTGCAGCACCCGATCGCCCAGCGGATGACCGTACTGGTCATTGAAGTGTTTGAAGTGATCGATATCCAGCATCACCAACGCGACCTGTCCACCGGACTTGGCCAACGCCTTCTCCAACTGACGGGTGAACGCCGTGCGGTTGAGCAGTTCGGTCAGGCCGTCCAGCGTCGCCGCCTGTTGGGCACGCTCGAGTTTGTCGCGCAGGGTCTTGATTTCGCTTTGCGCCGATTGCAGTTGGGCCAGGAAGTGTTCCTGCTGACTCTGCATCAGCCGGGTGCTCTGCTGCAGTTCGTTCAAGATCCCCGGCAAACGATCGCTGGCCGGTTGTTCCAGCATTTCCAGACACTGCCCGAGACGGTTCTGGAAACTGACACTGCCCTTCACGCTGCGCGAGACATCGCGCTCCATGCCATCGACTAGGGTGATCACCTGCTGCTGTTCCGCGCGGGCGTCTTCCAGCTCGTCACGAATGATGAACTCGCGAAACAGCCGTGTGGCCGATTCTGGCGGGCATCCGTCGAAGTCTCGCACCACGCGGTCCAGATGACGGTTGAGTTCCGGTTCCTGGCCTTTGCTGTAGGTGTACCACAGCGCGTAATGCACGGGATTGGGCGGGATATTGTGGCGAACCATCAGGGGTACGGCTTGCTTGAGCAGCGCCGCGGCCTCGCGGGAGTCTTCAGGATAAAGCGCCAGCACATTCGCACGCGTGTCTGATTGGCTCATGGATTCACTGTGGTTGTTAATCATTGGCGTTTGGCAGTGCGCTGAGCATACCGATACGCCCGACAAACGGCTATCCCGGTTTGATTGGCATCGCCATTTAATGTCTGACCTGGAACGGCGGTGCAAAACGACGAGTGGATGCACAGTGCCATCATTGCGTGGCATAATGATGTCATATTGCCGCTGAACTGCAGCCGGCTCTCATCAAGAAGTGTTCCTGCCTGAGGAAATGCCATGCTCCTGAATGTCCTGATCTGCTGGTTCGTGCTGGCCATTGCCCTGGCCGCGATCCTGTGCCGTCAGATCCACAAGGCGAAAATGGCGGATCAGGCGCTGGGCATGCAGCATTCGGACGTATGCGAAGAAGACCATTCGGGTATTTATCTGGCGTAAGCCCTTCTCGCCCACGCTACCTTTCAACGCCCGCTCGCTGAATTTCCTGCCTTCATAGCTATTGCTCCCGCCCCGGGAAACCGGGCGCATCTGCCATTCCCCCTGCTCCCTCGCCGAACTACCCATCCGTTTGCTGAACATTCAAGAATCCTCTGACGAAACCACTGGTCAGACCGGTCATGCCAATTTTTCACTTCCCTCTTGTATCCAGCCAATAAACCCGCCTAGACTGACCTCGCACTGGACATACCGGTAAGACCACAATAATTAAGTCCCGACGCTGAAGTGCCACAGTCACGCCAGCCGGGACACCGACCAGGATTCCTCCCATGCTCAGATGGTGCTCGCGTTCAATCTTCCTCCAAGTGGTTCTCGGACTGATGCTCGGCATCATCTGCGGGCTGACCCTTCCCGAATATTCGGCCCAGCTCAAGCCGCTGGGCGACGGCTTCATCAAGCTGATCAAAATGCTCATTGGCCTGATCGTGTTCTGCGTCGTGGTCAGCGGCATCAGTGGTGCCGGCGACCTGAAGAAAGTCGGCCGAATCGGCCTCAAATCGGTGATCTACTTCGAAGTGCTGACCACCATCGCCCTGGTGATCGGCCTGGTGTTCGCCTTCAGCACGGGCATCGGCAGCGGTGCCAACATCCATCTGGAACAGCTGTCCGCCGCCGACATGGGCGACATCGCCCAGCGCGGCCAGCACATGCACACCACCACGCAGTTCCTGATGGACCTGATCCCGACCTCGGTCATCGGTGCCTTCGCCGACAACAACATCCTGCAGGTGCTGCTGTTTTCGGTGTTGTTCGGCAGCGCCCTGAATCTGGTGGGTGAAGCGGCTTCGGGCATCTCGCGACTGATCAATGAGCTCAGCCACGTGATCTTCCGCATCATGGGCATGATCGTGCGCCTGGCGCCGATTGGCGTGTTCGGCGCGATTGCGTTCACCACCAGCAAATATGGCCTGGACTCGCTGCAACATCTGGGTAGCCTGGTCGGCCTGTTTTACCTGACCTGCGCGGCGTTCGTGGTGGTGATCCTCGGCCTGGTGATGCGCCTGTCGGGCTTGCGCATGTGGCCCTTGCTCAAATACCTGCGCGAAGAATTGCTGATCGTCCTGGGCACCGCCTCCTCCGACGCCGTGCTGCCGCAAATCATGCGCAAACTCGAACACCTGGGCATCGGCAGTTCGACGGTCGGCCTGGTGATCCCCACCGGCTACTCGTTCAACCTCGACGGCTTTTCGATTTATCTGACACTGGCCATTGTCTTCATTGCCAATGCCACCGGCACACCGCTGGCCATGACCGACCTGCTGACCATTTTGCTGGTGTCGCTGATCACCTCCAAAGGCGCCCACGGCATTCCAGGTTCGGCCCTGGTGATTCTGGCGGCGACGCTTACAGCTATCCCGGCGATCCCGGTGGTCGGCCTGGTGCTGGTGCTGGCGGTGGACTGGTTCATGGGTATCGGCCGAGCGCTGACCAACCTGATTGGCAACTGTGTCGCCACCGTGGCCATCGCCCGCTGGGAAAAAGACATCGATATTCAACGGGCAAACAAAGTGCTTTCCGGTCAGGTGGGTTATACCTTCCAGCCGAGAAAACCCGCTGCTGCGTCGCATCAGCAGGAATTTTAAACAGTGCGTGCCCACCTTGCCGGTGGGCACTTAGATCGCTTGGAGCGAACCGTGATTACCTCCTCAACCGTCGTCAATTCAGTGGTAGAAAAACTTCGGGCCGCGCTGGCCCGCGGTCAGTGGCGCTCCGGCGACATGTTGCCGGGCCAGCGTGAACTGGCCGAACAAATGGGCATCAGCCGCCCGAGTCTGCGCGAAGCGGTGACCGTGCTGGAAACCCTCGGGCTGGTGCGGTCGATGCCGGGCAAAGGCGTGGTGGTGCTGGACGCCATTGCCAGCGACAGCGATGACCAGCGCCACGACAGCGCGGTGGCCGGCGCGAGCCTGGAGGATGTGCTGCAACTGCGCTATACCCTCGAACCGTTCATTGTCGGCCTGGTTGCGCAATCGATCAGCAGCAAGGAAGTCGGGCAACTGCGCCTGACCCTGATGGACATGCGTGAAGCATTGGAGGCCAACGACAGCGAAGCCGGCGTGAACGCCTACATCGCGTTTCACGAAGAGCTGTTCACCCTGACCTCGAACCCGATTTTCCAGAGCGTGGTGCAGCAGACCAGCAACGCCCTCAAACAAAGCGCCGACGTGCTGCGCAATTCTCCCGAACACCTGGCCGAACGCCTGGAAGAAAACGAAGCCGTGGTCCGCGCGATCCGCAGCAAGAACAGCGCCCAGGCCAGTGCCGAAATGCGCCGGCACATCCTGCGCGAAGGCCAGCGCATGGGCATCGAACTGAACATTCCGGACGACAACCTCAGCCGTTGAAAACCTGAAACTGGAGACAGGCCATGAACAGCTTCGCCTCACCGCAAACTCTTGTTGACCTGCCCTTCCCTCTGCCGGCAGACGACCTTTATTCGCGGCTGTTCGACGCCATTCTCGAGCAGCGTCTTCAACCCCACAGCCGTTTCACCGAAGACAGCCTGGGCCAGATGTTCGGCGTGCGCCGCAGCGAGATTCGCAGCGTGCTGACGCGCCTGAGCCACCAGCACATCATCATTCTTCGCCCCAACCATCGCCCTCGCGTTGCCGCGCCGAATGCCGAACAGACCCGGCAAACCCTGCACGCCCGACGGCTGGCCGAAACCACCCTGGTGCGACTGGCCTGCCAGCGCCCTCAAGACTTCACGCGCCTGCGGGAAATCATCCAGAGCCAACGCCACTGCGTCGAGCGCGGCCAGGCCCTTCGACTGGCGGGAGCGTTTCATCTGCAATTGGCGGAGCTGGCGGGCAATGCTCCCTTGACGCACTTTCTGGAAAGCCTGGTGCCATTGACGTCGCTGGCGATCGCGCAGATGGATGCGCAGGTCGAGGGCTATTGCGACTGGCGGGTACAGGAAGGGATTGTGGAAGCCGTTGAGCGGCAGGATGCGGCGATGGCTGTATCGCTGCTCAGCCGGCACCTGGATCAGCTTGAAGGGATGTTGCTGCGGCAAACCCGCGCTGCCAGCTAGACACAAAAACAACTGTAGGAGCGAGCCTGCTCGCGATGGACCTCAACGATAACGCGTACTGTCTGAATACACGTGTTGTCGTTGCGTTCATCGCGAGCAGGCTCGCTCCTACAGGGTACTGCTTCAACCTAACAGCATTTAGGCCCGGCCTTGCTGCCGTAACGGGCCTCCTGGCGTTCGCGGAAAAACGCCTCGTAGTCCATCACCGGCTTGTCCGGATGCTTGCTCTGCATGTGCTCGACATAGTTGTCGTAGTCGGGCATCCCCACCATCAGGCGCGCGGCCTGACCGAGGTATTTGCCGAGGCGACTGAGGTCATTGAACATGCGGCAGCTCCTCGATCACGCCTGCGGCACTGGCTGGAACGGCGCTTCTTTATCCGTACGCTCTTTCTTGCCCCAGGCGGCTACGCCGACCTTGAGCGCAAAGAACAGGATGCTGAACACCACGAACAGGAACAGCGCGGTCAGCGTTGCGTTGGTGTAGGCATTGAAGATCACGTGCTGCATCTGATCGATGCTCTTGGCCGGAGCCAGCACCTGACCGTTGGCCAGCGCATCGCTGTACTTCTTGGCCAGGGCCAGGAAGCCGATCGCCGGGTTGGCGTCGAACAGCTTGATGAAGCCGGCGGTGGTGGTGCAGATCAGCAGCCAGACCGCTGGCAGCAGCGTCACCCACACATACTGTTGACGCTTCATCTTGATCAGGACCACGGTGCCCAGCATCAGCGCGATACCCGCCAGCATCTGGTTGGAGATACCGAACAGCGGCCACAAGGTATTGATGCCACCCAACGGGTCGATCACGCCCTGGTACAGCAGGTAACCCCACATGGCCACGCAACCGGCGGTGGCGATCAGGTTGGCGGTCCAGGACTCGGTGCGGCGCAGGGCCGGCACGAAGGAACCGAGCAAGTCCTGCAGCATGAAGCGTCCGGCACGGGTACCGGCATCCACTGCAGTCAGGATAAACAGCGCTTCGAACAGAATCGCGAAGTGGTACCAGAACGCCATGGTGTTCTCGCCCGGCAACACGTGGTGCAGGATCTGCGCGATACCCACCGCCAGGGTCGGCGCACCGCCGGCACGGGCCAGGATGGTGGTTTCACCGATGTCGTGGGCCACCGCTTGCAGCGCTTCCGGCGTGATGGCGAAGCCCCAGCTGCTGACGGTCTGCGCAACGGCAACAGCGTCGGCGCCGACCACGGCGGCCGGGCTGTTCATGGCGAAGTACACGCCCGGATCGATCACCGAAGCGGCGACCATGGCCATGATTGCCACGAAGGATTCCATGAGCATGCCGCCGTAACCGATGTAACGGGCATGACCTTCGCTGGCCAGCAGCTTCGGCGTGGTGCCGGAGGCGATCAGCGCGTGGAAACCCGATACCGCGCCACAGGCGATGGTGATGAACAGGAACGGGAACAGACCGCCCTTCCATACCGGGCCGGTGCCGTCGATGAACTGGGTCAGCGCCGGCATTTTCAGCTCGGGCATGGTCACCAGGATGCCTATGGCCAGGGCGACGATGGTGCCGATTTTCAGGAAAGTCGACAGGTAGTCACGGGGCGCCAGGATCAGCCACACCGGCAATACCGCGGCGACGAAACCGTAGCCGATCAGCATCCAGGTGATCTGCACGCCGGTAAAGGTGAAGGCCTTGGCCCATACCGGGTCGGCGGCAATCTGCCCGCCCAGCCAGATCGAAGCCAGCAGCAACACCACGCCGATGATGGAAATCTCACCGATGCGGCCCGGGCGGATGTAGCGCATGTAGATGCCCATGAACATCGCAATCGGGATGGTCGCCATCACCGTGAACATGCCCCACGGGCTATCGGCCAGGGCCTTGACCACGATCAGCGCCAACACCGCGAGGATGATGATCATGATCAGGAAGCAGCCGAACAGCGCGATGGTCCCGGGGATGCGGCCCATTTCCTCACGGACCATGTCGCCCAGGGAGCGGCCGTTGCGGCGGGTGGACATGAACAGGACCATGAAGTCCTGCACCGCACCGGCCAGCACCACGCCGGCGATCAGCCAGAGCGTGCCGGGCAGGTAGCCCATCTGCGCCGCCAGGACCGGGCCGACCAGTGGCCCCGCGCCCGCGATGGCCGCGAAGTGGTGACCGAAAAGCACGTGTTTGTTGGTGGGAACGTAGTCCAGACCGTCGTTGTTGAGCACGGCGGGCGTGGCGCGATTGGGGTCCAGCTGCATCACTTTATTGGCGATGAACAGACTGTAGTAACGGTAGGCAACGAGGTAGATAGCGACAGCGGCGACGACGATCCAGAGGGCGTTGATCGCTTCGCCGCGGCGCAGGGCCACGACACTCAGCGCAATCGCTCCAAGGACAGCCACGGCAAACCAGGCGAGGTGTTTAGCCAGACGGGGCATAGGGGTCTCCTGCCGACAGCTCGTGACTGCGGCGGTAATTTTTATAATTGTGTCCGCTAGGCGGAGCTGGCCCAATATCCGCGCATGGCGTCCACAAATAAATCCGCGTTACTACGTATGTAGCGTCTACGTAGTTCTACGTAGGACACGCTGATCTTTCCTGGGAAACGCAAAACCTGTGGGAGCAAAGCTTGCTCGCGATGGCGGTGTGTCATTCAACGAATATGGTGACCGACACACCGCCATCGCGAGCAAGCTTTGCTCCTACAGGTTCTGGCATATGCAGGCCACCCGTCATTCCGTCCAGCAGCGCTACAGGCCCGGCGTATGTTTGGCATATGATGCCGGGCCTTCGCCATCCCTCGTTCCGGCCGGGAGCACTGATGCAGCTCAAACACAAGATCGTCGCCCTCGGGATCCTGCCGCTGGTCCTGGCCATTGCCGTGATCTGCGCGCTGGTGATTTCCCTGAATCGTCAATTGGGCGATCAGCAGGCGCAGCTGATCGAAGACAGCATTCTGGCGAGCAAGCGCGCGGAGTTGAAAAACTACGTGGAAATGGCGCAAAGCCTGATCGAGCCGCTGTACGACGATGGCCATGGCGACGCCGCCGCGCAGAAACAGGTGTTGGAAGAACTGCGCAAACTCAGCTTCGGTATCAACGGCTATTTCTTCGTCTACGACCACGAAGGCCGCAGCCTGATGCACGCACGCCAGTCCGAACTGGTGGGCCAATACCTGTGGGACATGAAAGACCCCCACGGCTTGCCGGTGATTCAGGCGTTGCTCAAAAGCGCACAATCGGGCGAAGGCTTCCAGCGTTACGCCTGGAACAAGCCCTCCTCCGGCCAGGTCACCGACAAGCTCGCCTACGTAGTGATGCTCGATCGCTGGGGCTGGATGCTCGGCACCGGCATTTACCTGGAAGACGTCGAGCGCGCCACGCAGCAGGCCCGCGCCGAAGTGGCCATGGGCATCCGCAAGACCATGATGGCGATTGCTGTGGTGGCGCTGGTGGCGGTGCTGTTCGTGTTCGCCACCGGCATGACACTGAATGTCAGCGAACACCGGCTCGCGGACAAGAAGCTGCAACGCCTGACCCAGCGCATCGTCAGCCTGCAGGAAGAAGAACGTTCGCGAGTCTCCCGTGAGCTGCACGACGGCATCAGCCAGGTGCTGGTCTCGATCAAGTTTCAGTTCGAACTGGCCAGCCATGTGCTGGAAAATGGGCAGGACAAGGGTCTGGGCATACTTCGCGATGCCACGCAAAGGCTGGGCGAGGCTATCGGCGAGGTGCGCAGCCTGTCCCACGACCTGCGCTCATCCCTGCTCGACACCCTCGGCCTGCCAGCGGCCATCGGCCAACTGGCGGCGGAATTCGAGCAGCGCAGCGGCCTGACGGTGAGCTACACCGACAATGAATTCGACTGCCAACTGGTCGATGGCGCGGCGGTCTCGTTGTTTCGCATCGTTCAGGAAGGCCTGACCAATATCGAACGGCATGCCCAGGCCAAACATGTCGCCATTACCCTGCACGGCTCCAAAGACAATGTGCGCCTGACGGTGGTCGATGACGGCGTGGGCTTCAACGTCGCCCAGGTCGAGCGTCGTCAGGCAGGCATCGGCCTGCGAAATATCCGTGAACGCGTCGAACATTTTGGCGGCCGCTTCGACCTGGTATCCGTACCCGGACGCAGTGAACTGGATGTGCTGCTGCCAATGAAACCGTCCGCCGACAGGCTTGGCTGAGCCAATAACAAGAGTGAACCTAGAATGAACCTGCCCTCCCCGATCCGCGTCGCGCTGGTCGACGATCACTCCCTGGTCCGCGATGGAATCAAGGCACTGCTGTCGGTCATGGCGCCCCTGGAAGTGGTGGGCGAAGCCGAAAACGGTGCCGAGGCGATCGAGATGGTCGGGCGCTGCCAGCCCGACCTGTTGCTGGTCGACATCAGCCTGGGCGACATGAACGGCCTGGAGCTGACCCGCATGCTGCGCGGTCAATACCCGTCGCTCAAGGTGCTGGTGCTGAGCATGTACGACAACTATGAATATGTCAGTGAATCCGTGCGCGCCGGGGCCAGCGGCTATGTGCTGAAAAATGCACCCTCGCGGGAAATCATCGCCGCCATCGAAGCGATCACCAGCGGCGGCACCTTCTATAGCGCCGACATCGCCCAGCGGCTCGTCGCCGACAAGAACACCGACAACGAGCTGACGCCCCGGGAGAGCCAAGTGTTGTCGAAGATGGCCCAGGGCCTGAACAACAAGGAAATGGCCCGGGAACTGGACATCAGCGTGCGCACCGTGGAGACCCATCGCCTGAGCATCCGGCGCAAGCTCAACATCGACAAGCCGGCGGCGCTGGTCAAATACGCCATCGATCACGGGCTCATTTCCCGATAGCCCCTATGCCTTCCGCCTGTCATCTATCACCTGTGGGAGCGAGCCTGCTCGCGATGAGGGCGGCACCGTCAACATCAATGTTGACTGACACACCGCTATCGCGAGCAGGCTCGCTCCCACAGAAAAGCAGGGATCAAGTAAATCAGGGTCAAATTCCAGGCAAAAAAAATCCCGGGCAGCTGATGGACGCCCGGGATTTAAAAATGCATAAACCGTGGTGGTGAACGCGGGGCGAATATTACGGAATATTTCGCCCTGTAACAAGATATTTTGATTAACTGCTCAGTTACTAACTTCGCTAAGCCTTTAAATATCCAGATGTTTTTTAAGGTTAACGTCGAAACCGCTTTAACTGCGCTTACAGAAACCAGCGGTACTCCCGCGCACTGATGTCATTCATGAACGCCAAATGATCCTGGCGTTTGTTCTCGCAATACACATCGACAAACTCCGCCCCCAGGCCATCGCGCACCGCCGCGTGGTTCTGCATGCAGCGCACGGCTTCAAGCATTTCCAACGGGAAATCCACGCCGCTGCTGCGATCGTCATTGAGCGGCGCAATCGGCTCGCGCTTCTGTTCAAGGCCCTGCTCCAGGCCGATCAGGATCGCTGCCAGCACCAGATACGGGTTGGCATCGGCGCCGGCGAGGCGATGTTCGATACGCAGGTTGTTCGCGTCCGACTCCGGCACCCGCAGGCACGCGTCACGGTCTTCAAAGCCCCAGCTGGCGCGGGAGGCGACGTTCACCGTGGCGCTCAAGCGGCGAGTGGCGTTGTGGTTCGGCGCGAAGATCGGCATGCAATGGGGCAGCACGTCCAGGCAACCGGCCACGGCATGACGCAGCGCCTGCTGTCCATCCGCCGCCAGCAGGTTGTTCCCCGCTTTGTCATACAGGCTCACGTGCACATGCATGCCGCTGCCGGGGTGCTGCAAATACGGTTTGGCCATGAAGCTGGCGCGATAGTTGTGCTTGAGCGCCACGCCACGGGTGCTGCGGCAGAACAAGGCGGCCCAGTCGGCGGCACGCAAACCGTCATCGAGATGACCGAAGTTGATTTCGAACTGGCCAGGGCCCAACTCGGCGGTAATCACCGTGGCGTCGATGCCCTGCGCTCGCGCCGTTTCGACCATCTCATCGAGGACCGGGGCAAAACGGGTCAGGCGCTCGATGTGCATGTTCGGCTGATCATCGGCATCGCCGGTCAGCGGGTCGCGGGCAAATTGCGGCAGGCCATCGCGCAGGTGACTGTCGAACAGATAGAACTCCAGTTCGAATGCCACCACCGGGAAAATGCCCTTGCGTCCCAACCGTGCCAGCACCTGGGCCAACACTTCCCGTGGTTCGAATTCGATCGGTTTTTCAGTGCCGTCGGAGGTGATCAGCATCTGCCCCAGCGGTTGTTGCTCCCAGCTCACCAGCTTCAGGGTGCCGGGCACCAGGCGCCGCTGCGCATCCGGGTCGCCGTCGTTGAAGCAGTAATCGCCGATCTTGAACAACCCGCCCTGGGTGCCGAGCAACACGCAGTTCTGCGGCAACTTGAGCGCGCTGCCAGCCGCGACTTTTTCGAGCATTTCGATCGGGTAGCGCTTGCCATAGAAATGCCCCGGAATGTCCAGGGAGATCAGGTCGACGAAGCGCACGTCGGGGTGAAGCTGGCGAAACTCACGCACTTCAGCCAGCAGTTCTGGGGAGACAGCAGCCATCATTGTGTTCCTTGTTGTTTTATCAGGTGTAAACCCAAAGTACGCGGGTGAGTTGATCGCCCAGATTGCCGTAGCGGCAATGGGCATGACTGGCCAGCTGGAAACTGTCGCCGGGGCGCAAGGTCACCGGTTCGTCGTCATCCAGCCACAGGGTCAGCTCGCCTTCGAGGACGTAGCCGCCCTGCTCCGAGCTGTCCTTCATGTGTCGGTCGCCGCTGCTGGCGCCGGGTTCCAGCTGGCTTTCGAGCATGGAAAAGGACGCGCGCATTTGCGGCGAGACCAGGATGTCGGTGATGCCATCGGCGTAATACAGCGTGCGACGCTCATCCGGCCGGGTCACCCACGGCAGGGCCTTGGGTTTGGGCAGGCTGTAGAAATAAGTGGTAGGCACGCCCAGGGTTTCGCTGATGGCGGTCAGGTCCGCCACGGTCGGCCGGGACAGCCCGCGCTCGACCTGGGACAGGAACCCCACGGAACGGCCGATTTTGTCCGCCAGATCCTTGAGCGTGTACTTTTTGTGTTTGCGCAGGTCCTGGATCAGGATCGCCAGCGCCGAAATCTCTTCTTGCATGTCCATCTAAAGGCTTCCAGAAAAGGCCGTTTCAAATGCTGTCGCGCAGCCGGTACCAGGCTTTGCCGATGGCTTCCAGGGGCGCCGCCATGTATTTACCGCCGGGGAAGCTGCCGTTGGTCAGGCCCTGATACAACGCCAGTTCGTCCGCTTGACCGAGTATCGCATCGGACACCGCCCGCGCCCCGGCCAGGGTCGGCAGCACGCCATGCCCGGAATACCCTTGCAACCAGTACAAATCGCCGCGTCGGCCGATATCGGGGGTGCGCTTGAGGGTCAGGTCGATATGTCCGCCCCAGGAAAACTCCAGCTCGACGCCTTTCAACTGCGGAAATACCCGCTCCAGGCATGGCCGGGTCGCGGCGGCGATGTCCTTGGGCATCCCGCCCAAATAGGTGCAGCCACCGCCGAACAACAAGCGGTTGTCGGGCGTGCGGCGGAAATAATCGAGCACGAACTGGTTGTCGGTGACACACACATTGCTCGGCAACAGCGCGGTGGCCTGCGCTTCTGACAGCGGTGCCGTGGCGACCTGATAGGTACCCACGGGCAATACGCAACTCGACAGCTGCGGATCGAGTCGATCCAGATAGGCGTTGCAGGCCAGGACCAGCACGTCCGCGCGGATGCTGCCGCGTTCGGTGGTCACCCGGTAACCGTCGCCGTCTTCGTGATAACTCAGGGCCTTGCTTTGTTCATGGATCACGCCGCCAGCCCGCTCAATCGCGGCGGCCAGGCCCAGCGCCAGTTTCAGCGGATTGAGGTGGCCGCCCTCGGGATCGAACAGACCGGCCTGATAACGCTCGCTCGCGACCCATTCCGGCAGCTGATCACGCTCGATGAACTGCAATCCGTCATGACCCCATTTGTGGCTGGCCTCATGCTGCCATTCGGTCAGCAGGCTGACCCGCCGTGGCATCACCGAGGTCCAGAGATGCCCGGGCCGGTAATCGCAATCGAAACCATGGCGCGCCGGCAGTTCGCGCAATTCCTGCGCCGCCCAGCGCATGCCGTCCCACAGCCGCCGCGTGCGCTCATAACCCAGTGCCGCTTCCAGCGGTGGCATGTCACAGGACCAACCCAGAATCGCCTGCCCGCCGTTACGCCCCGAAGCCGCCCACGCCACCCGGCTCGCCTCCAGCAATGTCACGCGCTTGCCGGCCAGGGCCAGGCGCAATGCGGTATGCAAGCCGCTGAAGCCGGCGCCGATGATCAGCACTTCAGTGTCCTGTTCACCTTTGAGCGCCGGCCGATTGACCAGGCGATCACTGCAGGAATGGGCGTAATAGCTGGCGACATGTTGCGTGGATTGCTGAAACATTACCGGCTCCATGAAATTTTATAGTTTTAATTTCATGAAAAAATACACGAAAGATTTCACGCCGGCAACGACAGGCGACGAGGCACCAGCACAACGCAAACAAAAATGCCCGGCAAAAGCCGGGCATTTCGGTTGAACACGATGTCGCTTCAGTCGGTGTAACCGAGTTTCGTCACCCGGCTCTCCTGCTTCTGCCCCCGTGTCGCCAAGCAGTAATACAGCGGGCACGTCACCACCAGTCCCACCAGCCAGGACAAGTCCGCACCGTCCACCAGATTGGCGTACGGCCCGACGTACAGCGAGGTATTGGCGAACGGCAGTTGCACGATGATGCCGATGAAGTAGGCAATGATCGCGTGCAGGTTGAAGCGCCCGTAAATCCCGCCATCGGCGCGGAAGATCGAAGCGATGTCATAGCAGCCGCGCTTGATCACATAGAAGTCGATCAGGTTGATCGAGGCCCACGGCACCAGCACCAGCAACAGCGCCAGGATCAGCCCGATGAACTGCGAAATGAAATCCGCCGACGCTCCCAGCGCCACCACGCAGCAGCCCGCCAGCACCACGCTCGACAACACCACCCGCACCTTGATGCTCGGCGTCCACTGGCTGGCGAAGGTCTGGATCGAAGTGATGATCGACAGCACCGCGCCGTACAGATTCAAGGCGTTGTGGCTGATGATGTTGAGCAGGAACAGCACCATCAGGATCGGCCCCAGCCAGCCGGTGGACTGCTTGACCGCCGCCATCGCCTCGGTGCCTTCGGGAGTCGCCAGGACCGCTACCGCACCAAAGGTGAACGACAGGATGGTGCCCAGGGTCGCGCCCAGGTACGTGGCCAAGAACGGGCGGCTGATGCCGATATCCGCCGGCAGATAACGCGAATAGTCCGACACATAAGGCGAGAAGCTGATCTGCCAGATGATGCCCAGCGACACCGTGGCCAGCCAGCCGGGCAGGTTGAAGCCGCCACGGCTGAAGAAATCCGCCGGTAGCTCATGGGCGAAGATATAGAGGAAGCCGGCGAGCAGCGCGCTGCCCATGACCCAGGTACCGATACGGTTGAGGGTATGGATGAAGCGATAGCCAATCACCCCGATGGCTGTGGCGCTGAGCGCACCGATGAGGATGCTGGCCGGCACGGGCACCGAAGGCACGATGCCGACAATCGATTTGCCCGCGAGCACGATGTTTGAAATGAAGAAGCCGATATAGATCAGCGCGGCAAAGAACACAATCAGCAACGCGCCATAGCGACCGAACTGGCCGCGACTCTGGACCATTTGCGGGATGCCCATGCGTGGCCCCTGGGCCGATGCGAGGGCAATCACCAGACCACCGACCATGTGCCCCAGGGCAATCGCCAGCAGGCCCCAGAACAGATTGAGGTGGAACACCTGGACCACCATCGCGCCGGTCACGATCGGCAGCGGCGCAATGTTGGTGCTGAACCATAAGGTGAAAAGATCGCGGGCCTTCCCGTGGCGCTCTGCGAGAGGAACGTAGTCGACCGTGTGGTTCTCGATCAACGGATCTTGCCGGGACATCTGGGACATAGGTGTGAACTCGAGTTTGTCTGTTCTTATCTTTGTAAAAGCCAAACCGGGGGTGCTGTCTGCCACCCCTCAGATGCGAGCCATATTATGGTATTCCAACACTTTCACAAGACTGATCCGGCGTTTGAAAGGGCATCTGATCCGTCATTTCGCTGCGTATCGATGTCGGCCACCTGGCGCAAGTCCCCGTAATCATTGGCTCAAACGGCAAGCCTGCGCGTTTGTCGGCACGCCGTGAAAATTCTTGCAAACTTGGTATTACGGTATACCATCAGACCTACAAACACATAAAAACCGCGTCACACCACCCGAGGACCGTCCAATGATCGATGCCGCCATCTACAAACAAGTCATGGGTTCGTTCCCGTCCGGCGTGACGGTGATCACCACGCTTGATGACGAGGGGCAAATCGTCGGCCTGACCGCCAGCGCTTTCAGCTCGCTGTCCATGGACCCTGCCCTGGTGCTGTTCTGCCCCAACTACAGTTCCGATTCCTATCCGGTGTTGATCAAGAACAAGCGCTTCGCCATCCACGTGCTGTCCGGCGGCCAGCAGATCGAAGCCTATGCTTTTGCCCGTAAAGGCAAGGACAAGGCGCAAGGTATCGAATGGACCCTGAGCGAACTGGGCAACCCGATCCTGGCCAATGCCACGGCGGTCATCGAATGCGAACTGTGGCGCGAATATGAAGGGGGCGACCACGCGATCATGGTCGGCGCGGTGAAGAACCTGATCGTGCCCGCGCACGATGCCGGGCCGCTGGTGTATTGCCACGGGAAGATGGGGGCGTTGCCGGTGCTGGCCTGATTCCCCCGCCCCCTGTAGGAGCGAGCCTGCTCGCGATGGTCGTCAACGATGACGCTGGCAGCCTGACACCCCGCGTCGCTCAGACGTGCATCGCGAGCAGGCTCGCTCCTACAGAAGAGCAAGAACATTTGCAGTCACTATGTATTATGGTATACCAATAACCAACGAGCCCGCACACGACAGGCCGATAACAAAAGATCCGAGGTAAGCGTCATGAAATTTTCCCTGTTCGTACACATGGAACGTTGGGACGAAAGCGTCAGCCACCGCCAGTTGTTCGAAGACCTGACCGAACTGACCCTGATGGCCGAAGCCGGTGGTTTCAGCACCGTATGGATCGGTGAACACCACGCCATGGAATACACCATCTCGCCGAGCCCGATGCCGCTGCTGGCCTATCTGGCGGCCAGGACCACCACCATCCACCTGGGCGCCGGCACCATCATCGCGCCGTTCTGGCACCCGCTGCGGGTGGCCGGTGAATGCGCCCTGCTGGACGTGATCAGCAACGGTCGCATGGAAGTCGGCCTGGCACGCGGCGCCTATCAGGTGGAGTTCGACCGCATGGCCGGCGGCATGCCGGCTTCCAGCGGTGGCCAGGCGTTGCGGGAAATGGTTCCGGTGGTGCGTGCCCTGTGGCAAGGCGACTACGCCCATGACGGCGATATCTGGAAATTCCCCACCTCCACCAGCGTGCCCAAGCCGATCCAGCAGCCAAACCCGCCGATGTGGATCGCCGCCCGCGACCCGGACTCGCACAACTTTGCCGTGGCCAACGGCTGCAACGTCATGGTCACGCCGCTGATGAAAGGCGACGAAGAGGTGCTGGACCTGAAAAACAAATTCCAGGCCGCGCTGGACAACAACCCGGACGTACCGCGCCCGCAACTGATGGTGCTGCGTCACACCCACGTCCACACCGCTGACGACCCTGAAGGCTGGAAAGTCGGGGCCCGGGCCATCTCCAAGTTCTACCGTACTTTCGATGCCTGGTTCGGCAACAAACAGACCCCGGTCAATGGCTTCCTGGCGCCAAGCCCGGAAGAGAAATTCGCCGGTCGCCCGGAGTTCGAACTGGACAGCCTGCACAAGACCGCCATGATCGGCACCCCGGAAGAAATCATTCCGCGCATCAAGTACTACCAGGAACTGAGCGTCGACGAATTCAGCTTCTGGTGCGACAACAGCCTGCCCCACGCGGAAAAGAAAAAATCCCTGGAGCTGTTCATCAAGCATGTGGTGCCAGCGTTCCGCTGATTGTCCCCTGTAGGAGCGAGCATGCTCGCGATGGTCGTCAACGATAATGCGGGGTGCCTGCCTCCCCGCGGTGTCTTTGCGTCCATCGCGAGCATGCTCGCTCCTACAGGTTCCTTCCCCCGCTTTGTATCGGAATGTATCTACACTTCCCCGCGATACAAAACGCTGCACCCGCCCGCTTTCCTGAAATACCCCGGATACCTCCCTGCACTTAAATGTGAACCACGGCCTCCCCCGCCTGGCCTTCACTTAAAAAGGAGCTCCACCATGAAAGTGCATTTGTTGAACAAACACGCCGACAAAAATCGCCGCCATCTGGTGGGCTCCACCGTTCTTGCCCTGACCCTGGGCGTACTGGGCGCCGTCAATGCCCAGGCGAACACCAGCGCCAGCGCAGCCCCTGCACCCGCCACTGCGCCAACCACCGCCGATTCCCCGTTCGGTCCGCTCAAACACGTCAACGCCGGCCTGCTGGACGTCGCCTATGCCGAAACCGGCCCGGCCGATGGCCCGGTGGTGATCCTGCTGCACGGCTGGCCCTACGACATTCACAGCTACGACGAGGTCGCCCCCCTGCTCGCCGCCAAGGGCTATCGCGTGTTGATGCCTTATGCCCGGGGTTATGGCGATACGCACTTCCTGTCCGATAAAACCCTGCGCAATGGCCAACCCGCTGCGCTGGCCAGTGACGTCATCGACTTCATGGACGCCCTGCACATCAAACAGGCCGTGCTCGGTGGCTACGACTGGGGCGCACGTTCGGCGGACATCGTCTCGGCGCTGTGGCCTGAGCGGGTCAAGGCGCTGGTGTCGGTCAGCGGCTATCTGATCGGCAACCAGGCCGCCGGCAAGAACCCGCTGCCGCCCAAGGCTGAATTGCAGTGGTGGTACCAGTTCTACTTCGCGACCGATCGCGGTAAAGAGGGTTACCAGAAGAACACCCACGACTTTGCCAAGTTGATCTGGCAGCTGGCTTCGCCGCAGTGGAAGTTCGATGACGCCACCTACGACCGCAGCGCCGCCGCCCTGAATAACAAGGATCACGTCGACATCACCGTCTTCAACTACCGCTGGCGCCTGGGCCTGGTCCAGGGCGAAAGCCAGTACGAGGCGCTGGAGCAGAAACTGGCCAAGGCCCCGTCCATCAGTGTGCCGACCATCACGCTGGAAGGCGACGCCAACGGCGCGCCGCACCCGAAGGCCGAAGACTATCGCCAACGCTTCACCGGCAAATACGAGTACCGGCTGATCTCCGGCGGCATCGGCCACAACCTGCCGCAGGAAGACCCGCAAGCCTTTGCCAAGGCGGTCATCGATGCCGATCACCTGTAAGGTCGTGAGGCGAAAAGATGTTCTGGAATAATGAACGGGTATTTCTTAATTATTCAGTTTTCGAAACACCCGCTCATGGCTAACTTGATCGCCAGTCTGGCAAGCGCCATTGGCCGGTTAAAAGATCGCAGCCTGCGGCAGCTCCTACACTCTAGCGTTGCACATGTAGGAGCTGTCGCAGGCTGCACTCTTTGACGCCAGCCCGCACATTGTTTTCTTGCGATCCGAGGTAAGTCCCATGTCCGAACAAACCCTGGCTGTGCACGCGCCCTACAACGGCAAACTACTCGGTCATGTCGCCGCGTCCACCGCGGCTGATGTCGAGCAGGCGCTGAGCGTCGCCCACGGCCTTTTCCGCAACCGCAGCCAATGGCTGAGCAAGCCACGGCGCATCGAAATCCTGCACCGCGCCGCCGAACTGATCACCGAGCGCAAGCACGAGATCGCCACCCAGGCGGCCAGCGAAGGCGGCAAGCCACTGAAGGATTCCCTCGCCGAAGTCGAACGCGGCATCGACGGCATCCTCAACAGCATCGAAGTGCTGCGCACCGAGGGCGGCCACGTGATTCCCATGGGCCTGAACGCCGCATCGGCCAACCGCGTGGCCTTCACCCAATTCGAACCGATCGGCGTGGTGGCGGCGGTCTCGGCCTTTAACCACCCGTTCAACTTGATCGTGCACCAGGTGATTCCGGCCATCGCCGTCGGCGCGCCGGTGATCGTCAAGCCGGCGGGCAACACCCCGCTCAGCTGCCGCACGCTGGTCGATATCCTCACCGAAGCCGGTCTGCCTGAAGGCTGGGCGCAGATGCTGCTGCCGGCGGACAACAGCATCACTGGCAAGCTGGTGTCCGACCCACGGGTGGGTTTCTTCAGCTTCATCGGCTCGGCGAAAGTCGGCTGGATGCTGCGTTCGACCCTCGCCCCCGGCACCCGCTGCGCGCTGGAGCACGGTGGTGTGGCGCCGGTGATGCTGGCCGCCGACGCCGATCTCGAAGACTCGCTGCCGCGCATCGCCCGGGGTGCCTTCTTCCATGCAGGCCAGGTCTGCGTCAGTGTGCAGCGGGTGTTCTGCCACAGCAGCATTGCCGAGCAGGTGGCCGAGCGCCTGGGCCAGTTGGGCGATGCCATGGTGGTCGGCGACCCGACCGATGCGCGCACCGATGTCGGTCCGCTGATCACCGAGCGTGAAGTCAATCGCGTCAGCCAGTGGGTGGATGAGGCCGTCGCCGGCGGCGCGCGCCTGATCTCCGGAGGCCGTGCACTCGGCAACAACTGCTACGCGCCGACCGTACTGCTCAATCCGTCCATCGACTCCAGCGTGATGCAAAAGGAAGTGTTCGGCCCCGTGGTGGCGGTGTACGCCTACGACGACCTGGCGCAAGCCATCGAACTGGCCAACGCCCTGCCCGATGCCTTCCAGGCCGCGGTCTTCACCCAGAACCTGGACACCGCCATGCAGTGCTACCAGGACCTGGACGCGACGGCGGTGATGATCAACGAAAGCACCACCTTCCGCGTCGACTGGATGCCCTTCGCCGGCGCACGCCAGTCCGGCCATGGCGTGGGCGGGATCCCCCACACCATGAAGGAAATGCAGGTCGAGAAAATGATGGTCTGGCGCTCCCGGGCGGTGCGCGGCTAAACAGCAACACCGCAATACCTGTGGGTGGGAATCCAATATCCCTGTGGGAGCGAGCCTGCTCGCGATGGCGTCAGCTCAGTCAGCACCGATGTTGAATGTGCCGGCCTCTTCGCGGGCAAGCCTTGCTCCCACAGGGTTTTGTGTCATCCCCAAACCCAGCGGCCACCCCGGAAACCTGTGGGAGCGTGGCTTGCCCGCGATGGCGTCAGCTCAGTCAACATCAATGTTGAAAGTGCCGGCCTCATCGCGGGCAAGCCCGCTCCCACAGGGTTTTGTGTGAGTCCGCAAAATGCGTGAACACCATAAATCACTGTGGGAGCTGGCTTGCCAGCGATGGTGGTGGGTCAGTCGCCATGGATGTTGAATGTGCCGGCCCCTTCGCGGGCAAGCCTTGCTCCCACAGGGTTTTGTGTGAGTCCGCAAAATGCGTGAACACCATAAATCACTGTGGGAGCTGGCTTGCCAGCGATGGTGGTGGGTCAGGCGCCATGGATGCTGAATGTGCCGGCCTCATCGCGAGCAGGCTCGCTCCCACAGGGTTTTGTGTCACCCGCACATCCAGTTCCCACACCAAAGACTTCCGGGCATGGCGCCATGAAGGAGACCCGCTACACTTTTCTGGCCTCGCCGCCACCGCACACCGGCGGCCAAATCCTCGTCTCCTGATCCGGAGTGTCCCCCATGAGCGACAGCAGCGAACTCACGACTTTCACCGGCTGGGCCGCCACGGCGGCCGGCGCCCCGCTGGAGCGCTTCAGCTACGACCCCGGCCCCCTGGGTGAAGAGCAAGTGGAAGTCGCCGTGGAATATTGCGGCGTCTGCCATTCCGATCAGTCCTTGATCGATAACGATTGGGGCATCAGCCAATACCCCTTCATTCCCGGCCATGAGGTCGTCGGCCGAATCGTCCGGGTGGGCGCGCAGGTGCGTGGCCTGCAAATGGGCCAACGGGTGGGCATCGGCTGGTACAAGGGCAGCTGCATGCACTGCTCGTCCTGTATCGAAGGCTCCCACAACCTGTGCCGCACCGCCCAACCCACCATCATCGGCAGCCACGGCGGCTTCGCCGACCGCCTGCGTTCGCATTGGGCCTGGGCCCTGCCAATCCCCGAAGCCCTCGATCCGGCGCTGGCAGGTCCCCTGTTCTGCGCAGGCTCCACGGTGTTCAACCCGCTGCTGGAGTTCGGCATCAAACCCACCGACCGGGTCGGCGTGGTGGGCATCGGCGGCCTCGGTCACCTGGCCCTGCGCTTCCTCAATGCTTGGGGTTGCGAAGTCACCGCCTTCACCTCATCCCTGGGCAAACAGGACGAAGCCAAGCGCCTGGGCGCCCACAAAGTCGTTGCTTCCACCGACAGCGAAGCCATGAAAGCCATTGCCGGCACACTGGATTTCCTGCTGGTCACCGCCAGCGCCAACCTCGACTGGACCGCCCTGCTCGCCACCCTGCGCGGCAAGGGTCGCCTGCATTTCGTCGGCATCGTGCCCAGCGCGATTCCGGTGCATGTGTTCGACCTGATCCCGCAGCAAAAGACCCTGTCCGCCTCACCGGTGGGCTCGCCGAGCAACACGGCGGCCATGTTGGAATTCTGCGCGCGACATCAGATCGTGCCGCAGGTCGAGATGTTTCCCATGAGTCGCATCAACGAGGCCGTCGACCACCTGCGCAGCGGCAAGGCGCGGTATCGCGTGGTGCTGGATGCGAGCAAATGATCGACCGTCGATGAACGGGCATGAATGCCGGGCCAGGTGTCCGGCATTCACTTATTTGGACGGTTGAACCGCAGCCTGTAGGCGGTTCAACAACTCGGCGGATTTGTCTTTATCCGACTCTTTCTTGTCGAACCAACTGGTGCCGTTCTGCAGGATCTCCGCGAGGATCGGGAAATACAGCTGTTTCTTCTTCGCCATCTCCACCGGGTCGGCGGCGGTGGCCTGGTCCAGCGCGGTCTGGATCGTCGCGCGCTGGGTCAGCCATTGCGGCGTGGATTTTTCTTCCGGACTCATGTTGTCCAGGAAACTCAGCGCGGCCTTGGCCCGGCCGACCGGGTCATTGGCGAACGGATCGCGCCAATTCTTCTTCTGATCATCCGGGCCGACGTAATAACCCGTCGCGAGCTGTGCCTGCTGGCGCATCAGTTCCTGCGCCGAGGCTTGTTCTTCCTTGCTGAACTGGTCGCCCTGGTTGGTGGCGACGGCGTACAGCGAACGTCGATCCAGATCGCCCATCAGCGAATTGCGATCCTGCAGGCTGTTGTCGTACGGCTTGCCGCTGTCTTTCATCAGCGCGTACTTCTCATCCATGCGCTTGCGGGCATCGAGAGCGACATCGGCGAAGGTCTTGTCCTTCGAACTGGAAATCGCCCCCGGCTTGGCGGCCCCCAGGATCAGCGCGTCGGCATTCATCCCCGGCCGCACCGGAAAGTACGGCGCGTTGCTGGCGATGGCCGCGCTGTAATCGGTGGCGGTACCGGAAAAACTCACCGAATCGCCATTCTGCGTCGCGTCTGCCGACTGACTTTCAGCACTGCCCTGGGCATTGCCGGCCTTGTTGCTGGCGGCGGATGAGTAGGCGGCGATCAAGGCGCTGGATGAGGAGGACGATGAATTGACGTACATGATTCTTCCTTGTTGTGTCCGGGGTGGTCGGCAAAACGCCGCCTAATCTACTGGCGTTGGATCGGTAAATAAACCATCGACATGACGACCCTGTGTCGCTCCTACAGGGGCTGTGCAAACCCACATGTCCCAGGGGCCACATCATCGCGTAAAACCCGCTCCACTTCGCCTATACCAAAGCGTTAGCCGCAGACACCGATGTCTGATTTTCAGTGCATCGCTTTACCCATAAATTTTTCCCCAGCCGCCGAACGCACGGCAGCACGCCTTGCAAGCGCTCCCTCCAGAACCGAATGGGTATTGAAAAATGACTGATGAGACCAGTGGAACCTCCCGTCGTGGCCTGATAACGACCGGTGCCATGGCCGCCGCCCTCGCCGTGGCGGTCCCGGCGCTTGCCGCGCAGCAGGCCCCGTCCGCCACCAACAGCAACAGCGGCGGCAAAGGCAACGCCAAAGGCTCGGGAACGATCACGGTCAAGGATGGCACGCAGATTTTCTACAAGGACTGGGGCAGCGGACAGCCCATCGTGTTTCACCACGGCTGGCCGCTGTCCGGCGACGACTGGGACGCGCAGATGCTGTTCTTCCTCAGCAAGGGCTTCCGCGTCATCGCTCACGATCGCCGTGGTCATGGCCGTTCGACCCAGACCGATACCGGCAACGAAATGGACACCTACGCCGCCGACGTCGCCGAGCTGATGGCGCACCTGAACATCACCAATGCGATCCACATCGGTCACTCCACCGGTGGCGGCGAAGTGGCGCGTTATGTGGCACGCCATGGCCGTGGTCGCGTGGCCAAGGCCGTGCTGATTGGCGCCGTGCCGCCGATCATGCTGCGCACCGCGAACAACCCCGGCGGCCTGCCGATGGATGTGTTCGACGGGCTGCGCAAGGCCCTGGCCGACAACCGCGCCCAGTTCTACCGCGATTTCCCCAGCGGCCCGTTCTATGGTTTCAACCGTCCGGGTGCGAAAGTCTCCCAGCCCATCATCGACAACTGGTGGCGCCAGGGCATGAACGGCGGGATCAAGGCGCACTACGACTGCATCAAGGCCTTCTCGGAAACCGACTTCACCGATGACCTGAAAAACATCGAAGTGCCGACCCTGGTCATGCACGGTGAGGACGACCAGATCGTACCGATCGCCGACTCCGCGCAACTGAGCATCAAACTGCTGAAAAAAGGCACGCTGAAAACCTACCCCGGCCTGCCCCACGGCATGTGCACCACCCATACCGAGGTGATCAACCAGGACCTGCTGGCGTTCGTCAAGGCTTGATTTGCACGCTGTGCCGCAGGCCAGAGCGCCTGCGGCCCTGCACGAATAAAAGCGATTCGCAGGAACAGGATCTGGTTCTAGAATCGATACAGGCAAATCAGCGATAGAGCTGCCTGTGCGAATTCAGCGTGTCTTGCGATAGGCAGGCGCGCGAAGCCAAAGGAGCGATTCAAAACACTTCGCGCGACTGTTCGAAATGACGTTCAAGAACAAAAAAGCGACCGGATCTGCCACAGATCCTTGCCAGCCATCTACGGACATTCGCCATGGACATAGCGCCACGCTTCATCATCCATGAAACAGAGCACTGGATACTCAACCATCACATGTCCTCCAGGCTGCCGGGCTATCTGGTATTCGGTACCCGATATCCCGTGCGCTCGTTGTCCGAGCTGCCGGAAGAAGCGCTGATCGAAATGGGTCCCTTACTGGCTCGCGTGCAGAAGACCCTGCAAGCGCAGCTGCAACCCAAGTGGCTCTACATCAGCCGCTTCGGCCACGACCCGCGCTTCCCCATCCACTTTCACTACATCCCCGTTTACCACTGGGTCGAAGAGCTGTTCAGCCAGGATGAGCGCTATCGCGTCCTGAAGAACTTCGGCGCAGGTATTGATGCCCACTCGATGACCGATGGCGCGGAATTGACACTGTTCGTCTGGCGCGAATTCGGCGAGAGCCCCGAGCCTCCAAGCATTCAGGGCCCTTCAGTCGAGCAGACGATCGAGCGCCTGCGTTTGGCGTTCGGCAGCCCGCTACCCTTTCATGCCGCGGACCGGCCAGGGATCGTCACGCCGCTGCACCGAGGAACTCACTGACCGCTGCGAGCACAGCTTGCGGCGCCTCGCGGTGCGGAACGTGATGGCAATCCTCCACGATCAGATAATCGCCCGGGCCAGTCGACAGCCGGGCGAAACGCTTGGGATGCAGGTCCGAACCGTATTCATCGTACTGGCCATGAATCGCCAGCAACGGGCACTGAATCGCGCCCACCGTGCTTTCAATCGTCCAGTCGCTGAAGTCCGGGGAAAGCCACGTTTCGGTCCAGGCGTTGAATACCCACTGCGCCTTGGCGCCGTGATACTTCTCCAGGCGCGCCATCTGTCCCGGCTGCGCGAATTGCACCTGGGCCACTCGAATGCCTTCGAGCGTCCGATCCTCGACAAACGCCTGCGCCGATACCGTGATCAAGGCCGTGCAGCTTTGTCCGTACACAGAAGCGCAAGCCGCCGCCATCGCCCCACCGACGCTGTGACCGAATGCAATGAATCGCTCGATCCCTAGTGCAGCCTTCAAATGCACGAAAAACTGCGTGGCTTCGTCACGGATAAAGTGCAGCGGCAAGGGACCTGGATACGCATCGGACTGACCGAAACCCAGGCGGTCATAGGCAATCACTTCATGCCCGGTGGCGCGACACAACTGCTCGGGAAAATCGCGCCACAGGGCAACGCAACCCAGCGAGTCATGGAAAAGAATGATGGGTGGTTTCTGCGCACTGCCCACGCCGCCTTCCGGGAACCAGCGGCATCCGAACAGGCGTCCGTGGGGTGTATCGATCCAGAGTGTTTCAGTACTGACGGACAAGTGCATGGGAGCCTCATGGTGCAATCATCCACGGACTGTAACAGTTTGCTGCAGCTGGCAAAATCCAACGCCGGGGCTCTACCCCTCGCCCATCACATCGTCCGCCCAACTGATCGCCGCCACCACGGTCGGGAAACCGATGGTGCTGGTCAGCGAGATCAGCGCCTGCCTAACCTCCTGCGGCGTAGCCCCCGCCTCCCGCGCTCGCCGGACATGGCTATGCACCGCGCCCTCGGAGCGACTTGCCGCAGCGGCGCCCAACTGGACCAACTGCACCGTCTTCTCGTCCAGCGGCCCCGTCTGGCGGACCGCCGATCCGAGGGCCTCAACGGCGTCCATATAGTCCGGGTATTGATGTTTGAGATTTTCGTAGGTGGTGTGCTCTTTTTTCTTCGCCATGGTCGTTACTCCGTGAGCGTGTGAACCTTTTCCAGTGTAGGAGTTGGCGAGGTATTCACCCTGTGGGAGCGAGCCTGCTCGCGATGGCTTCTTGGCAGCTGGCCTGTTTTTTTGAACGTGTACATATCCGTTTCTTCGGTAACGGCCACTTAAGGTTCCGCCCTTACGGCGGGTTACTTGGAAAAGCGCCAAGTAACCAAGCGCTTTTATCCCCTGACGTACGGTGCCTCGCCCAGGCTCGGCATTCCCTCGCTCCGGTATTCATCCGGGGGCATCGCCTCCGGTTTGCTGCGCTGCACCTCCTCTCGATGTGTGCGGCTGCGCCGCACGGCGCTGCGCGCCTTACCCCCGGATAAACACCTCCACTCGGCCTTCCGACGGGGCAGATCAAAATCAAGATCAAAAGCCAAAGCAAAAGCAGATCGCGGTCCCCTGTAGGAGCGAGCCTGCTCGCGATGGACGACAGGACACCGCGGGGTGTCAGGCTGCCAGCGTTATCGTTGACGACCATCGCGAGCAGGCTCGCTCCTACAGGGGATTGGGGACATCCGTGAAATCAGGTCGGCTGTCAGGCCGCCATCGCGGGCAAGCCTTGCTCCTACAGGGGACGGTGTACACCTGACCTGCTCTGCCCCTCACCACTCAACAGGCCGAGCGTTAGCTCGCCTGCAAGCTTTTGATCTTGATCCACCCGCCCCTTCGGCAGGCTGAGTGGAGGTGTTCATCCGGGGGCAGGCGCGCAGCGCCGTGCGGCGAAGCCGCACACATCGAGAGGAGGTGCAGCGCAGCAAACCGGAGGCGATGCCCCCGGATGAATGCCGGAGCGAAGGAACCCCGAGCCTTGGCGAGGGGCCGGACGCCGGGGCGAGCCTTTTTTTGCTTATCTTTTTTTTGGCGTTTGAAAAAAAAGTAAGTCGCCGTAAGGGCGAAACCGCCAGCGGCCGCTACCGAAGAAATGGATATGTACTCAATCAACAAAAGCCAGGTCGGCTGTCAGGCCGCCATCGCTGCGATGCGGCGACCCGACAACCCAGCTCCCACAGGGAAAAACGGCGCATCAAGGAAGATCTCAGCAAAAACTTGCAATAAACGACAGTAGGCTAAGCTATGTTCAGCTAATTGCTCACGATGCTCGTTTCTGCAGGTTGTCGGGTTGTTCTGGAGAGCGTCTGCAATAGCCCTTTCAGACAGGCCCCAAACAATTTGCGCAGGACTTGCCGTGATGACCGAGCCTTCCCTCAGTTTTGACGAACTCAAGCGTGCCGCCACTTCCGGCGAAATCGACACTGTTCTGGTGTGTATGGTCGACATGCAGGGCCGGCTGGTCGGCAAGCGATTCCAGGTCGAATTTTTCATCGACAGCGGCTACCAGGAAACCCACTGCTGCAACTACCTGCTGGCCGACGACATCGACATGGAACCGGTGCCCGGCTACGCCGCCGCGAGTTGGAGCAAGGGCTACGGTGATTTCGTCCTCAAACCCGACATGAGCACCCTGCGCAAAGTACCGTGGCTGGAATGCACGGCCCTGGTGCTGTGCGACGTACTCGACCATCACCATCGCCAGGACTTGCCCCACAGCCCGCGGGCGATCCTGAAAAAACAGGTCGAACGCCTGCGCGAACGCGGCTACACCGGCATGTTCGCCTCGGAGCTGGAGTTCTACCTGTTCGACGAAACCTACGAGTCCATCCACAAGCGCAACTACTTCAAGCCGAAAACCGCCGGCCATTACATCGAGGACTACAACATCCTGCAGACCACCCGTGAGGAACCGGTCCTGCGGGCGATTCGCAAGCACCTGCAGGCTTGCGGCATTCCGGTGGAGAACTCCAAGGGCGAATGGGGCCCGGGCCAGGAAGAGATCAACATCCGTTACGCCGACGCCATGACCATGGCCGACCACCACGTCATCATCAAGCACGCCTGCAAGGAGATCGCGCAACTGCAGGGCAAGGCGATCACCTTCATGGCCAAGTGGCGCTACGACGCCGCCGGTTCCAGCAGCCACATCCACAATTCGCTGTGGGACAAGAACGGCAAGAAACCGCTGTTCTTTGATGCCAAGGCTGAGTTCGGGATGTCGAAACTGATGCGTTCCTGGGTGGCCGGGCAGCTCAAATACGCCAACGACATCACCTGTTTCCTCGCGCCCTACATCAATTCCTACAAGCGTTTCCAGGCCGGCACCTTCGCCCCGACCCGGGCGATCTGGAGCCGTGATAACCGCACCGCCGGTTTCCGCCTGTGCGCCGAAGAGAGCAAATCGATTCGCATCGAATGCCGCATCGGCGGCGCCGATCTCAACCCTTACCTGGCCTTCGCCGCGCTGATTGCCGCGGGGCTGGCCGGTATCGACGAGAAGCTCAGCCTCGACCCGCCCTACGAGGGCGATGCCTATGTCAACGAGACCTTGCCCGAAGTGTCCAAGACCCTGCGCGACGCCAGCGCCGCGCTGAAGGGCTCGGCCATGTTGCGCGAGGCCTTTGGCGATGAGGTGGTCGACCACTACGTGCACACCGCCGAATGGGAGCAGAAAGAGTACGACCGGCGGGTCACCGACTGGGAACTGCAACGCGGCTTCGAGCGTTATTGATCATTCCAGGCCTGTGAAACCGTGGTGAAAACATGACTGCAACGATTCAACTCATCTCGCCGGTCGATGGCCGGATCTATGCCGAACGCCCGTACGCCGATGCCGGGCAGATCGAACAGGCGCTGGCCGCCGCCGCGACCGCCCAGGCGCAGTGGAAACACCGGCCACTGAGCGAACGCGCGGCGTTTTGCAGTGCCGCCACCGACGCCATGCTGGCGATGAAGGGCGAGATCGTGCCCGAACTGGCCTGGCAAATGGGCCGTCCGGTACGTTATGGCGCCGGCGAATTGCGCGGCTTCGAAGAGCGCGCCCGGCACATGATCGCCATCGCCCCCAAAGCCCTGGCGAGCGTCGAACCCACCCCCATCGCCGGTTTTCGCCGGCACATCCAGCGCGATCCACTGGGCACGGTACTGGTGGTGGCGCCATGGAACTACCCCTACCTGACAGCGGTAAACACGATCATCCCGGCATTGATGGCGGGCAACAGCGTCATCCTCAAGCACGCCTCACAAACGCTGCTGGTCGGTGAGCGTTTCGCCGAGGCCTTCCGCCGCGCGCGCCTGCCTGAAGGGTTGTTCCAGAACCTGCTTTTGAGCCACGAGCAGACCAGCAAAATCATCGGCAGCGGACGCGTACACCAGGTGAATTTCACCGGTTCCGTGCCCGCCGGCGCAGCGATGGAAAGCGCTGCCACGGGCAGGTTTCTCGGCCTGGGCCTGGAGCTCGGCGGCAAGGATCCGGCCTATGTCCGCGCCGACGCCAACCTCGAACATGCCGTGGAAAACCTGGTGGACGGCAGCTTCTTCAACTCCGGGCAAAGCTGCTGTGCGGTGGAGCGCATCTACGTCGATCAGGCGCTCTATCCGCAATTCGTCGAGCGCTTCGTCGCCCTCACCCGCCAATACGTGCTGGGCAATCCGCTGGATGAAGCCACTACCCTCGGCCCGCTGATCAATCCCGGCGCGGCGGATTTCGTCCGCCGCCAGATCGCCGATGCGCTGGCACAAGGCGCCAAGGCGCTGATCGAGCCGCAGGCGTTTGCCCCCGACGTCGCCGGCAGCGCCTATCTGGCGCCGCAGGTGCTGGTAGACGTCACCCATCAAATGTCGGTGATGCGCGATGAAAGCTTCGGCCCGGTGGTGGGCATCATGCCGGTCACCGGCGATGACCAGGCCGTGGCCTTGATGAACGACAGCGAATTCGGCCTCAGCGCCTCGATCTGGACCACGGACCTGGCCGCAGCCGAACAGCTGGGCAACCGGGTCGACACCGGCACCGTGTTCATGAACCGCTGCGACTACCTCGACCCGGCGCTGGCCTGGACCGGGGTGAAGAACAGCGGGCGCGGCGTGACCCTGTCGAGCCTGGGTTACGAGCACCTGACCCGCGCCAAATCTTTCCATCTGCGCCACGAGATCTGAACCATGAGCCTGAAGGGAAACTGGAACTACCCCACAAGCATTCGCTTTGGTGTCGGTCGCATCAGCGAACTGGCCGAGGCCTGTCGCAACCAGGGCATCCAGCGCCCGCTGCTGGTGACCGACAGTGGCCTTGGCAAAGCGCCGATCACCACCGCCGCACTGGCTGCCTTGCGTGACGCCGGGCTCGGCGCCGAGCTGTTTTGCGACCTCAAGCCCAACCCGGTGGAAGCCAACCTCGCCGGTGGGCTCGCCGCCTGGCGCGCGGGCAATCACGACGGCGTGGTGGCGTTTGGCGGCGGCAGTGGCCTGGACATGGGCAAGCTGATCGCGTTCATGAGCGGGCAGACCCGTCCGGTATGGGATTTCGAGGACATCGGCGACTACTGGACCCGCGCCGATGAAAACGGCATCGCCCCGATCATCGCGGTCCCGACCACCGCCGGCACCGGTTCGGAAGTGGGCCGGGCGGCGGTGATCATCGACGACAAGACCCACACCAAACGCATCATCTTCCACCCGAAAATGATGCCCCGTGTGGTCATCAGCGACCCGGCGCTGACCGTCGGCATGCCACCGAAAGTCACCGCCGGCACCGGCATGGATGCGCTGGCGCACTGCCTGGAAGCCTACTGTGCCCCCGGCTTTCACCCGCTGGCCGATGGCATCGCCGTGGAAGGCATGCGCCTGGTGAGCCACGCGCTGGTGCGTGCAGTGCACACTCCGGATGACCTCGATGCCCGCGCCAACATGCTGGCCGCCGCCGCGATGGGCGCCACCGCTTTCCAGAAAGGCCTGGGTGGCATGCATGCCCTGGCGCACCCGATCGGCGCGCTGTACGACACCCATCACGGCATGACCAACGCGACGCTGATGCCCTATGTCCTGAAATTCAATCGCCCGGCCATCGAAGAACGCATCACCCGCCTGGCCGCGTATTTACAGCTGCCCTCTCCCGGTTTCGACAGCTTCATGGCCTTCGTCCTCAAACTGCGCAAGGACATCGCCGTGCCGCACACGCTGTTCGAGCTGGGTGTGGATGACAAGCAGGCGGACCTGATCGCCGACATGGCGGTGGTCGACCCGTCGGCCGGTGGCAACCCGTTGCCGCTGACCAAAGCCGACGCAGCAGAGATTTTCCAGGCCGCCTATCACGGCCGCCTCCTGTAGGAGCGAGCCTGCTCGCGATGGTCGTTAACGATAACGAGGGCTGCCTCCTCGTTTTCTGTAGGAGCTGAGCTTGCTCGCGATGGACTCAAGGACGATGCGTTTATTCAGACAGAACGCGTCATCGTTAACGTCCATCGCGAGCAGGCTCGCTCCCACAGAAGAGCAAGTTCGTAGTAGAGCAATTGATTGTCCAGGGTCATGTGGACAGGTTTCACCGATTGAAGTCAGGAGCAGTACGACAAGGGGTTGAAGGCCGAGCTGTCCGCCATCGCGGATGGATGCGTATCAAAACCTGAAGGGGCACATACGATGAACCCAGCAAGCCAGCCCGGCACCGAGGCGCATGACGATGACGTCAAGGTGCTGCACAGCATGGGCTATGCCCAGCAGCTGTCGCGACGTATGGGGGTTTTCTCCAACTTCGCGATTTCCTTTTCGATCATCTGCATCCTCTCCGGAGGGATCAACTCACTGGCCCAGGGCACCTCGGGCGCAGGCGGTGCCTCGATCGGCATCGGCTGGCCGATCGGCTGCCTGATCTCCGGAGTATTCGCCCTGGCCATGGCGCAGATTTCCTCGGCCTACCCCACCGCCGGCGGGCTGTATCACTGGGGCTCGATCCTCGGTAACCGCTTCACCGGCTGGCTGACGGCCTGGTTCAACCTGCTGGGGCTGGTGACCGTACTGGGCGCGATCAACGTCGGCACCTATTACTTCTTCTTCGGCGCCTTCGGCCCGTCACTGGGCATGGAAGACACCACCACGACACGGGTGATCTTCCTGGCGATCCTCACGGGTTTGCAGGCGTTGTGTAACCACCTGGGCATCGGCCTGACCGCCAAACTCACCGACTTCTCCGGCTACCTGATCTTCGCCACCGCACTGGCGCTGACCATCGTCTGCCTGATTTCGGCCCCCAGCTACGAATTCTCCCGCCTGGTGACGTTCAGCAACTACTCCGGCGAGGCCGGCGGCAGCGTCTGGCCACAGGTGTCCAACGGCTGGATCTTCATGCTCGGCCTGTTGCTGCCGATCTACACCATCACCGGCTACGACGCCTCCGCGCACACCTCCGAAGAAACCCGCAACGCGGCGGTTTCCGTGCCTCGGGGCATGGTCATGTCGGTGATCTGGTCGCTGTTGTTCGGTTGGGTCATGCTCAGCGCGTTCGTGCTGATGCTGCCGAACATGGACGACGCAGCCAAGCAAGGCTGGAACGTGTTTTTCTGGGCGATGAATCTTCAAGTCAGCCCGCTGCTGCGAGACGCGCTGTATGTGGCGATCTTCATCTCGCAAGTATTGTGCGGACTGGCGACGGTGACCTCGGTGTCGCGGATGATCTTCGCCTTCTCCCGCGATGGCGGCCTGCCGTGCTCCAAGGCACTGTCGTCAGTGTCGCCAACCTTCCGCAGCCCGGTGGCGGCGATCTGGACCGGCGCCACACTCGCTGTGTTGTTCGACTGGGGCTCGTCGGTGATTTCGGTCGGCGCGACGCCGGTCTACACCATCGTCGTGTCCTGCACGGTGATCTTCCTGTTCTTCTCCTTCATCATTCCCATCGTCCTGGGGCTGTTCACCTACGGCACCTCGAAATGGCCGGTCATGGGACCGTGGAACATCGGGCGCTTCTGGTATTCGGTGTTCGCGATTCTGTCGGTGCTGTCGATGATCATTATCTTCGTCATCGGCATCCAGCCACCCAATGACTGGGCGCTGTACATCACCATCGGCTTCCTGGTGCTGACGGCCATCGTCTGGTTCGGCTTCGAGGCACGACGCTTCCAGGGGCCGCCGGTAGGGGATGTGATCCTCAAGCGCCAGGCCGAAATCGCCGCAGCCGAAGCGGCCCTGAACAAGCCCGGAGGCTAAACACCCATCACCTGTAGGAGCGAGCCTGCTCGCGATAGCGCCGTCACATTCAACATTGATGTTGACTGACCTGACGCCATCGCGAGCAGGCTCGCTCCTACAGGTTTGTGTTCAGCTCGGGGCTCAGGCGACCTCCATCAACCCCGCAAAAACCCGCAAGTGATGATCATCATCACCAAACTGCCGCGCCACCATCAGCAAGTGCCTGGCATGGTGCGACAGCATGTACTCCCACGTCAGCCCGATCCCTCCATGCAGCTGAATCCCCTGATCGGCCACGAACCGGCCGGCACGACTGACGATGAACTTGGCCGCCGCCAGCACACGGCTGCGCTCATCACTGTCCGCCTGATCCGCCACACAGGCCGCCATCAGGGTCATGGAAGTGGCCTGGTCGAGTTCGATGCGCATGTCCACCATTCGGTGCTGCAACACCTGGAACTTGCCGATCGGCTGGCCGAATTGCTGGCGCGTCTTCAGGTAGTCGAGGGTCAAGGCGCAAGCCGCTTCCATGCTGCCGACGGCCTCGGCGCACTGCGCGGCAATGCAGCGACCCTGCTGGTAACGCAGCGCAGGCAACGCCCGCCCCACTTCACCCAGCACCGCGTCGCTGGTGACGAACACGTCTTCCAGGTAGAGGTCGCAGGCCATGCGTCCGTCCATGGTCGGGAAGGCACGCCGGCGCACACCAGCTTCACGCGGATCAACCAGAAAAAGACTGATGCCCTGCTCATCCCTGACTCCATGGCTGGTGCGAGCCGATACCAGAATCAGCCCGGCACTCTGCCCGCCGACCACCACGGACTTGCGGCCATTGAGCTTCCAGCCACCGGTCACCGGCTGCGCGACGGTTTGCACATCCTGTAGCTGGTAGTGACTCTGCGGCTCATCCACCGCCACCGCCATTTGCAAGTCGGCGCTGCCCAGTGCCGGCAACAACCTCTGCTTCTGCGCCTCGCTACCCAACTGCGCGACCAGCCCCCCGGCGAAAATCACCGAATGCAGGTAGGGCTCAAGGCACAGGCCACGCCCCAGCTCGGTCATGATCAACATCGTTTCCACACCACTGCCGCCGAACCCGCCATAGGTTTCGGCAAACGGCACGGCGCACAGGCCAAGGTCAGCCAATTGCTGCATGAACTCGTGGCTGAACCCGTGTTCAAGCTGGCTGAAGGCCTCGCGTTGTTCGAAGCCGTAGGCGTCACGCACCAGCCTCGCAGCGGTGTCCTGCAACATCAGTTGCTCTTGTGTCAGTTTGAAATCCATGGTCGGCCCCTTACAGCTCGAGAATCATTTTGGCGATGATGTTCTTCTGGATCTCGTTGGCCCCACCGTAAATCGAGGCCTTGCGCGCATCCAGGTATTGATAGGTCGCCGCACTGCTGTAGTCGGTGTAGAGCAATGGCTCGCTGCCGTAACCGAGTTCATCTTCAATGAACGGCAGCGCATAAGGGCCAACGGCCTTGCTGATCAGCCAAGTGATCGCCTGGCGGATCTCTGTGCCCTTGATCTTCAGGAACGAACTTTCCGCCCCGGGTACGCCGCCCTCGCTGGCAGCCGCCAGAGTGCGCAGGTTGCTCATTTGCGCCGCCATCAATTGCATCTCGACCTCGGCGATCTGCGCTCGGAACAGAGGGTCTTCGATCAGCGGCCGCCCCTCTCGCACCTCTTGGCTGGCGATGCGCTTGAGGCGGCCGAGCAGCGCCTTGTTCTGGGCAATCCCGCCAATGCTGGTGCGTTCATGGGTCAGCAGATACTTGGCGCAGGTCCAGCCTTCGTTCTCCTGGCCGACCAGATTCGCCACCGGCACCCGCACGTTGTCGAAGAACACTTCGTTGACTTCATGCTCGCCATCGAGGGTGATGATCGGACGCACAGTGATACCCGGCGTCTTCATGTCGATCAGCACAAAGGAAATGCCCCGTTGCTGGCGTGCCTCGGGGTCGGTGCGCACCAGGCAAAACATCCAGTCGGCGAAGTGCGCCAGGGTGGTCCAGGTTTTCTGGCCGTTGACCACGTAGTGATCACCGTCGCGCACGGCGCGGGTCTTCAACGATGACAGATCCGATCCCGCACCCGGCTCCGAATAGCCCTGGCACCACCAGTCTTCACAGCTGAGAATGCGCGGCAGAAAGCGCGCCTTCTGCTCGGCGGTGCCGAACTTGATGATCACCGGCGCGACCATTTTCAGCCCGAAGGACACCACTTTGGGCGCGCCGGCGGCAAAGCACTCTTCGTCGAAAATGTGCTTCTGCACATCGCTCCAGCCGGTGCCACCGAACTCCACCGGCCAGCCCGGCGCCAGCCAGCCCTGACGGTTGAGGGTGCGCATCCACTGCACCTGATGGTCTTTGCTCAGGCGTTTGCCTTGGGAAATGCGTTGGGAGAACTCGGCTGGCAGGTGATCGCGCAGGTAGGCCCGAACCTCTTCACGGAAGGCGCGTTCGGCGGGCGTGAAATGTATGTCCATCAATCAACTCCAATTTCGAATACGACGACAATCCCTGTGGGAGCGAGCCTGCTCGCGATGGTCGCCAACGATAACGCTGGCTCCCTGACACCCCTTGGCGTTCTCGGCTTTTCGCGAGCAGGCTCGCTCCTACAGGGTCATCGGTATGCAGGGGCTCAGTCGTTGAAAACGATCACCGAACGCGCCAACTCGCCACGGCGCAACTCATCGAACGCCTCATTGATCTGCTCCAGGCGAATACGCTGGGAAATCATTTCATCGAGCTTGAGCTTGCCCGCCATGTAGAAATCCACCAGACGCGGCATGTCTACCGGGAAACGGTTGGAGCCCATCAGCGAACCCTGGATGCATCGTTCGTGCAGCAACTGCAGTGGGTCCAATTCAATCTTCAGGCCCGGCTTGAGCATGCCGATCACGGTGGCGGTGCCGCCCCGGGCCAGCATGGCAAAGGCTTGTTCGGCGGTTTGCTTCAGGCCAATGCATTCGAAGGCGTGGTGCACCCCGCCACGGGTCAGTTCCATGACCTGTTTGGCGGCATCGCCGTCACGGCCGTTGATGACGTCGGTGGCGCCAAATTGCCTGGCCAGCTCCAGTTTGGAATCGAGCATGTCGATGGCGATGATCCGCCCTGCCCCGGCCAGCGCCGCGCCGTTGATGGCGGCCAGGCCGATGCCGCCGCAACCGATCACGGCCACGGTTTCCCCCGGACGCACCTTGGCGGTGTTGAACACCGCGCCCGTGCCAGTGGTGACAGCGCATCCCAACAGGGCGGCGCGGTCCAGCGGCATGTCACGACGGATGGCCACGCAGGCGTTTTCGTGCACCAGCATCTGTTCGGCAAAACCGGACAGGTTGACGAATTGCGGCATCGGTTTTTGCACGTAGGTCAGGCGCGGCTCTTCATCCTTGCCACGCTTGGTTTCCGGCGACACGCAGCGCGCCAGATGGCCGGTCACGCAGTGATCGCAATGACCGCAGAACACGGTCAGGCAAGTGACGACGTGATCACCGGGCTTGACCGAACGCACTTCGGAGCCGACCTGTTCGACGACGCCGGCCGCTTCGTGGCCCAACACCATCGGCCCCGGATAGGGAAACGAGCCGTCGATGACGTGCAAGTCAGAATGGCAGACCCCCACGGCCTTGGTGCGGATCAATACCTCGCGCGGGCCCGGTTTGCTGATGCCCACTTCTTCAATGACCAGCGGGGCTCCAACCTGGTGGAATACGGCAGCTTTCATGGCAACTCTCTCAACAATGAACGGGGATCAGGCCGGGTTGGGCGCTGTGCGAAGGATGGCTTTGGCGTGGCTGAAGGTGCGGAACCCATCGATACCGTGATAGGCGCCCATGCCGCTGTGGCCCACGCCGCCGAACGGCAGGCCCTCGGTGCTGGCATGGCTCATCACACCGTTGAGGGTCACGCCGCCGGAGCAGGTGCGGGTCAGCACCAGGGCTTCCTCGGCGGCATCGTTACCGAAGTAGTACAGCGCCAGAGGACGTGGCCGGGCGTTGATCCGGGCGATCACCTCCTCGAGGGTGTCGTAGGGTTTGATCGGCAGGAGCGGACCGAAAATCTCGTCCTGCATCACTTGCAGATCGTCGCCGGGATTGCGCAACAAGGTCGGCACGATCCTGTTCCGTGCCCCCTCGCTGAAATCCTCACCCGCCGCGTTGAGTTCGATCAGTTCGACACCGGCCTCGCGTGCTTCACTCAGGTAGCCCAGCAAACGCTCGTAGTGGCGGCTGTTGATGATCGAGGTGTACTCGGGGTTGTCCTTGAGGGTCGGGAAGAATTTGCCAACCACTGCCTTGGCCACCGCGATGAACGCATCCACCGATTCCCGGGGCACGAACACGTAGTCCGGCGCCACGCACAGTTGACCGGCGTTGAGCAGCTTGCCAATGACGGTCTTGGCCACCGCGTCCTTGAAGTCCGCCGTGCGGGAAATGATCGTCGGCGACTTGCCGCCCAGCTCCAGCGTCACCGGCACCAGGTTGTCCGCTGCCGCACGCAACACGTGCTTGCCAATGCTGGTGGCGCCGGTGAACAGCAAATGGTCGAACGGCTGACCGCAGAACGCCTGGCCGACATCGGCGGCGCCAAGCACCACCGCCACTTCGTCTTCGGCGTACACCGAGCGGATCAACCGGGCAATCAGGGCCGAGGTGTGCGGGGTGAATTCCGAGGGTTTGATCATCACTCGGTTGCCGGCGGCCAGGGCACCGGCCAGACCGCTGAACACCATGTAGCCGGGCACGTTCCAGGCGGTGACGATGCCCACCACACCCAGCGGCTGGTATTGCACCCAGGCTTCGCCGGCCCGGGCCTGACGCTGTTCGGGGCGCATCCAGTCGGCCAGTTCGGCCTTGGTCTGCTTGAGCGAAGCCAGTGGCGACAGCACTTCGCTGCCCCTGGAAAAGCCAGGGCTGCGATGACCGAAGTCAGCGGTCAGGGCCTCGATAATCTCCTGCTCGTGGCTGACCAGCAGACCGATAGCACGGTCCAGCAGCTCACAGCGTTGCTCGAGGGTCCAGGGCTCATTGGCCAGGAAGGCCGCTCTCTGTTTTTCCAGGATCGTGCGGATTTCACAGCTCGTCGAATGCTCGATGGCGCTCATCACTACCTCTCTTGTTGTTCTCGGCTCGCGGTCGCGATCAGACCGCGATGCGTAAGGTCTGGCTGCATGGTTGACCAACGCCGGCACCAAGCCGCCACCCGGATCAGGTGGTGGCGGTTTTCATGCCAGGAGGCCCATGGCCTTGGCGCTGTTGATGGCCTGGGTACGACGACAGGCGCCAAGCTTGACGTTGATGTTCTTGGCGTGGGTCTTGACGGTATTGACCGAGATGAACAGGCGATGGCCGACTTCGCGCACCGACATGCCTTCGGCCAGCAGCTTGAGCACTGACATCTCGCGGGGGGTCAGATCGTCCTGATAGTCCGGTACGCCGGTGATGCGGCGTACGGCAGGTTTGTCGGTGTCTCCGGCGTGTTCACGGGCCTGGTTCCGGGCCTTTTGCAGGGCGATCGGTCCCTGATAGCAGGCGCGGTCAATCTTGCCCCAGTGCATGCGCCTTTCGGCTTCGTCCAACAGCAGGTGGGCTTGTTCCGAGTCATCGTGACGCGATGCGATCTCGGACAGCAGCAGGTAGGCATCGAGCACGAAAGGCGCGCAGCAATCACGAACCTGCAACAGCCCGGCTTGCACCACCTGCCCGGCCTCTCCCAAATGCCCCTGCTGCACCAGCCATTCACCTTGCAGGAACATCAACCGACCGAGCAATGGAGATGGCGAGCTCCGGCCGTCGGCCAGGCGTTGCAGTTCAGTGCGCAACAACGATTGGGCCAGCCCTGCCTGTCCCTGGAGCGACATCAAGCGCACCCGGTCCACATTCACCAGCACTTCGGCTTCGCGACTGCCCCGACGCCGGGCCAGCTCCAGGGAATGCTCCAGCAAGACCTGGGCCTCGGTCAGTTCCCCGGTTTTCATGGCGGAGCGCGCCAATGTGCAGTGACACAACAACACCGACAACCAGTCCTCGCCCGTCAGGTAACCGAGTGCGGCGTGGCAATGCAGACGTGCCTTATCAGTGTTGCCGCGCAGGGCGTGCAAGGTACCGAACAAGGCCTGCCAGTTGGCCAGCAGGCGCCGATGACGCTGCGGGTCGGGCAACGGCAGAAAGTGCCCCAGGCGCTGCAGACACTCTTCGGCTTCCTTCAGCCGACCGCTGAACAACAGCGCCTTGGCGCACAGGTAGATCAGTCGCGGGCTGCTGTGCAGCAGTTGCGGTTCGATTTGCTCGCGCCAGTCCATGAGTCTGCTCAGATGGCGCTCGCTGAGTATCCAGCTGAGCCACAGGCGTTCCATGTAGTTCGCCGCCACTTCCGGCTGGCCGGCGCACAGGGCTTGCTCGACCGCATCGTCGACATGCCCCGAAACGCTGAGCAGCTGACAGGCGCGCAGGCGCAAGCGGTTCAACGGTGCTCCGCTCAACTGACCTTGCAGGGCCTGGGCCACGGCCGGCAACAGACGGAACCAGCCGGGTCGCTGGTCGACGGGACACAGAAAAACCTGGCCGGCCAACAGGCTGTCAAACACCCGGTCTGCCTGCCGGCCTTCCCAGAGTTGCGCACAAAAATCGGCGTTGGCCTTGGGCAAATGGGCCAGGCCGAAGAGGATGTCCCGCTGTTCATCGCTCAGGCGCGACAGCACTTCTCGCTGGAGGAATTGGCCGAGCAAAGGCGACCCTCCGGACAGTGGCAACGACAGCCGAACACCGGCACACCATCCGCCGGTTGCATGCCAGAGCCGTTCCCGCGATGCGGCATCGGCGTCGGGTGCGAGCCCATCGATCAGCGTTTCGAATTCATCGGGGCGCAGGGCCAGTTGGCTGGCATCCAGCTCGAACAATTGGCCGTCGAGCATCAGGCGCGGCAGGTTCCAGTCGGGGCGCTGGCGGCAGGTGACCAGTATTTGCAGGCGGGGGTTTTGCAGGGACAGCAGTTGGTCGAACCAATGGTTCAGGTCGACGGGCATTTGGGCGGGGAGATCATCAAAGACAAGGTGAAGTCTTGGATCTTCATCGCCAGGGCTGGCCTCATCGCGAGCGGGCTCGCTCCTACAGTTGACCGCACTCCCCTGTAGGAGCGAGCCTGCTCGCGATGGCGCCAGATCAGACACCACATTTCCAGATCCGAGAAATACCAGCAGCCGGTCAGGCGTCATTCCAAGCTCGCCAGCCAGCTTCAAGGTCAGACTTTCCACGGTCTGCGACTGCCCACCCAACCCCAGCCAAACCACCCGCCCCGACGCTGCGTCACCCTGCAAATACTCGCGCAGCAACGCCGTTTTTCCGAAACCTGCAGGTGCGCACAGCAATAACAATCGATGCTGCGCGCCCTTGAGTGCATCGCAAAGATGCGGCCGTGGCACAAACATGACGGACCTCGCCGATGGACAGTGGATTCCATCATTGGCCCGCCAGCCGATTCGCGCGCCACCCGCATCAGGTGGTTATCCCCTGTAGGAGCGAGCCTGCTCGCGATGGTCGTGAACGATTACGCGTTTGTGCTGAGTGAACGCGGTGTTATCGAGTCCATCGCGAGCAGGCTCGCTCCTACAGAAGGGCGTTCAGCGAATCCCGGCGTTACGCAGCGCCGACGGAGTGAAGTCAGTCATCTTCGCCGTCATGCCGTATGTGGTTGCATGCCTGGACTGGTTGGTCATCGCCAGCACGTTGTAGCGGCCGGCAATCAGGTCATAGATCCCCATCATGGCGAAGTTGGAGGCACCGCGCTCGTAGTCGTTCAACGCATAACCTTCCGCCACCCGCCACAGCTGCCCGCGGCCGTCATAGTGATCGACCTCCGCCAGTTGCCAGGTGTCTTCGTCGAAATACATGTCGCGCTTGGCATACACGTGACGCTGGCCCGGCTTGAGCGTGGCCTCGACATGCCAGACCCGATGCAGCTCGTAACGGGTCAGGTCCTGATTGATATGCCCCGGCTTGATGATGTCGTCGTATTTCAACTTGGGCGACTGCAAGCGGTAGTTGTTGTAGGGGATGTACAGCTCCTTCTTGCCCACCAGCTTCCAGTCATAACGGTCCGGCGCACCGTTCATCATGTCGGTGTTGTCGGCGGTGCGCATGCCGTCGGAACCGTTGCCCGGCCCGTCATAGGCCACTTGCGGTGCACGACGCACGCGGCGCTGGCCGGCGTTGTAGACCCACGCCAGACGCGGCTCCTTGACCTGGTCGATGGTCTCGTGGATCAGCACCACACTGCCGGCCATCCGCGACGGTGCGGTGATTTCCTGCTTGTAGTAGTACAGGACGTTATCGCCCTGCCCGCCCTCGACGCCGTCCATCAATTGCGGGAACGCCAGCTTGTCTTCGTACTCGACGATGGAGTACGAACCGTTGGTTTGCGGTGCGGCCTGGGCCGCCTGGCGCTCCATGTTGCCGCCGCGATAACGGTTGGTGTGGTTCCAGTAGACCTCCACGCCATTTTTCGGAATCGGGAACGGGTAGTAACGGGTTTGCGCGAAGTTCAGCAGGCCGTTGCCGTCGGGTGTCAGCTGGGTGGTCACCGCGCTCTTTTTCGCAATGTCATAGATGTTCTGCGGGTTGGCGGCGGTGCGCTGGGTCTTGTACACCGGGATTTTGTAGCTGTCCGGATAGCGCTTGAACATCGCCAGTTGGCCCGGGGTCAGCTTGTCCTTGTACTGCTCGGCGTTGGCGGCGGTGATCACCACCTGCGGTTTTTCACCGGCGAACGGATCACCGAGGAAGCCGTTGTCCAGCGCTGCCGCGCCGGGCTTCAGGCCACCGGTCCAGGCCGGGATGCTGCCATCGGCATTGCCTTCTTTCTGGGCGCCCAAAGGCGTCAGGGTGGTGCCCAGTTGGGCCGCTTCCTGTGGGGTGACGGCAGCCATGACACCGCTGGCCAGCAGCGACAGACTCAGTGCGCCAGCGCGCAGAAAAATACGTGTGTTCATCTCTAAATACCTCTGGCAGGACTGCATCAGAAATTCACGCCAAAGCTGAGCGCGACGTAGTCACGATCGACGTTGGTATTGAAATCGCCACCGAAGTAGTTGGTGTAACTCAGGCTGGCGGTGTAGGTGTTCTGGTAGTCGGCATCCAGCCCCAGGCTGACGGCTTTGGAACCTTCATCGAAGTTCGGGCCATAACCCTCGACGTCATGGGACCAGGCCAGGTTCGGCGACAGGTTGATGCCGGCGATCACGTTCGGGTAATCGAGCTTGCCGCGCAGGCGATAGCCCCAGCTGTTGCTGGTGTAGAAGCCGTTGTCGTTGCATTCCTGTGCCGGGTTGCTGGCGTTGGGCAGGCCCACGGCGGTGCCGGCACAGGTCGCGGCGCCAGCCGGGCCTTGCAGCTCACCGGAACCGAAGGCCGGGCTGCGACCGAAGCGCAGGTCCGAGCCGTCGGCCTTGCCCAGGCCGCCGATGTGGTTGTAGCCGACCTCGCCCACCAGGGTCAGGCGGCTGGCGCCCAGCACCTGATCGAAGAACTGCGTGGCGGTCACCTGGGCCTGGGTCACCGGCATGCGCTTGTAGCCGTTGACCTCGGCGCCGAGGTTGCGCCCGGCGAAACCGGTGGTGATCAGCGGCGAAGTGGCGCCGAAGGTGGCGGCCGACAGCAGGTCGGCGGTGTTCAGTTGCAGCGGCATGTTCGGCCGGTAGCTGACCTCGCCACCCAGCGACACGCCCTCGACGTTGGTCTGGAAGCTCAGGCCGTACAGGCGGATGTCTTCCGGGTAGTCGATGAAGTAGCGCACGCTGCGCGCCGAGGTCACGCCGCCGGCGGCACTGGTCATCTGGTTGATGCTCAGGAACGGGCTGCGGCTGTGGTAGTTCATGGCGTAGGCGCCGAACTCGGTGTCGTTGAGCTCCGGCACGTACCAGCGCAAGGCCAGGCCATACTGGCCGCCGTCGCGGGCATCGTTGTCCTTCAGGCGCGGGATGAACGCATCGTCGGTGCCGGCGGCGATGGCCGCGTTGCCGCCGGTGTTGCGCGCCACGCCCGGTGGCAGGTCGAGGCCGGCCACCACCAGGCGGTCGTTGCAACCTTGCGGTACGCCGTCGCTGCCGAAGAAGGTGCCGCAGTTGTCGACCACCGACTTTTCCCACTCCAACTGGTAGAACGCTTCGGCGGTGATGTTGTCGGCCAGGCCCTGGGACACGTAGAGCAGGTTGACCGGGATCAGGCCTTCCTTCACTTCCGCGCCGGGGCGGCGCAGGGCCGCCACGTCCACCGGGTTGATGCTGTTGATCGAGTTGCCGATGAAGGTGCTTTCGCCCCAGCTCACCACCTGCTTGCCCAGGCGCACGTTGCCGACCTGATCGCCGAGGTTGTAGTTGTGGTAGACGAAGCTGTCGAGGAACATCGCGCCCGAGGACTTGGCGGCGCGATCCCGGCCACTGTCATCGATGTCATAGAACGGCCGGTGCTCGTCCATCAGCTCGAAGTCGTACCAGTACTTGCCGCGCACGAAGGCACCGCTGTCACCGTATTTCAGCTCCAGGTCGTGCACGCCCTTGAAGATCTTCGAGAAGGTCTCGCCCTTCTTGAAGTTCAGGCGGTTGTCGTCGGTGGTGCGCGAGGCGGACTCGCCCCCGGTCACGCCCTGGGAGTTGAAGTTGGAGATGAACTGCTTGTCCGGGTCGCTCGTCGACCAGCTGGCGCCGACCGACAGCGATGAATCGAACGACCCTTGAATCTCCCCGATGTTGAAATCAACGGCGTGAGCTTGAGTGCTCGCGCAAATGGCAATCGTCACAGCTACGGTCAGAAGACTCGGCTGGAAGACTCCGCGCATTGTTGTTTTTGTCATGCGGTTTCTCCGGTTAAGGATGGCGTGGTGAGAGCCCATGCTAGCGAGGCTCCCTTCGGCTCCTCACACCCGAACGGGTGATTTGGATCGAGCGTTTTCACAAGGTTTTGGGTGGCGTAACAGCCCGGATCGAGATGCGCCCGGCGGGCGTTACGCTCGGTGACACACATACCCTGTAGGAGCGAGCCTGCTCGCGATGGTCGTCAACGATGACGCGTGCTTACCGGTTAAACGCGGTGTGCTTGAGTCCATCGCGAGCAGGCTCGCTCCTACAAGTTTTTTGCCCGTCAAAGCCCAGTGGTTTTTCCATAGAGGGTTACAACGCACGCGCCGCCCAGCCCGAGGTTGTGCGCCATGGCCAGGCGCGCGCCGTCGACCTGACGCTGCTCGGCGTTGCCGCGCAGTTGTCGGGTCAGCTCAAAGCACTGCGCCAGGCCGGTGGCGCCCAATGGGTGCCCCTTGGACAGCAGGCCGCCGGACGGATTGACGACGATCTGTCCGCCATAGGTGTTGTCGCCATCCATCACGAACTTCTCGGCGCCACCCTCGGGGCAAAAGCCCAGGGATTCGTAGCAGATCACTTCGTTCTGGGCGAAGCAGTCGTGGAGTTCACACACATCGATATCCTGCGGACCGACCCCAGCCTTCTCGTACACCTGACTCACAGCGGCATGGGTCATGTGGGTGCCGACCCAATCGAGCATTGATGGCTGTTCGAAATTGAAGGATTCGGGGGTGTCGGTGGTCATCGCCTGGGCGACGATTTCCACGTCACGGCGCAGGCCATGTTTTTTCGCAAAACGCTCGGACACCAGGATCGCTGCGGCACCCCCGCAGGTGGGCGGACAGGCCATCAGGCGGGTCATGACACCCGGCAGGATCACCGGGTCATTCATCACGTCTTCGACGCTGAGCACCTTGCGAAACAAGGCGAGCGGGTTGTTGGCGGCATGGCGGCTGGCCTTGGCGCGTACAGCGGCGAAGGTTTGCACTTTAGTGCCGTATTTGTGCATGTACTCACGTCCCGCACCGCCAAAGGTGCGGATGGCCTGAGGCATGCCCTCCATGTCGGCGGTCAGGCCACGCAAGATCGGCAGGAAGCGCTCGCGGGTCGGCGGGCGGTCATCCCAGTGGGACTTCAGCGCCCCGGCCTGCATCTGTTCGAAACCCACCGCCAACACGCAATCGACGGCGCCGGACTCGATGGCCTTGCGCGCCAGAAACAGCGCGGTGGAACCGGTGGAGCAGTTGTTGTTGACGTTGACCACCGGGATCCCGGTCATGCCCACTTCGTAGAGCACGGTCTGGCCGCAGGTGGAATCGCCATAGACGTAACCGGCGTACGCCTCCTGGACCAGGCGGTAATCGATCCCGGCATCGGCCAGGGCCAGGCGCACCGCTTCGGCGCCCATCTGTACATAGGTCGGACTGTCGCTGGGCTTGCGGAACGGGATCATGCCAACCCCGGCCACCAGTACTTTTTCGCTCATGCTGTCACCTGAAAATGAGGGGGAGGATCACAACTGGCGCGCGATCAGTTCGCGCAGTACTTCGCTGGTGCCACCGAAGACCCGCGTCACGCGCATGTCGACGAAGGCCCGGGCGATCGGGTACTCCATCATGTAGCCGTAGCCGCCATGCAGCTGGACCATGTCGTCGATGCACTTGCACAGGGTCTCGGTGGCGAAGAGCTTGGCGATGGCCGACTCCTGCACCGTGAGGCGGCGACGCATGTGTTCGCCGATGTAGTGGTCGATGGTCAGGCGCACGGCGGTGGCCTGGGCCTTGATGTCGGCCAGCTTGAATTTGGTGTTCTGGAAGTCCCACACGGTCTGGTTGAAAGCCTTGCGGTCCTTCACGTACTCGACGGTCTGCTCCAGCAGGCGTTCGAGCTTGGCGGCGCTGTACAGGGCGATGACCAGGCGTTCCTGGGGCAACTCTTCCATCAGGTGCATGAAGCCGCGGTTTTCCTCGCCCAGCAGATTGCCCACCGGTACGCGAACGTTGTCGAAGAACAGCTCGGCGGTATCGGCGGCGTGCTGGCCGACCTTTTCCAGCTTGCGGCCACGACGGAAGCCTTCGCGGTCGCACTCGACCATGATCAGGCTGCACCCCTTGGCCCCGGCGCTCGGGTCGGTCTTGCACACGACCACCACCATGTCGCAGGTCAGGCCATTGCTGATGAAGGTCTTGCTGCCGTTGATCACCCACTCGTCGCCGTCACGCACGGCGGTGGTGCGGATCGCCTTCAGATCGGAACCGGTGCCCGGCTCGGTCATCGCCACCGCCAGCACGGTTTCGCCGGTGCAGATTTTCGGCAGCCATTTGTGCTTCTGCTCTTCGGTGCCCAGGCGCACGATGTACGGCGCGACGATGTCCGAATGCACCCCCAGGCTCCAGCCCGAGACACCGGCGCGGTACAGCTCTTCGATCAATACCGCCGAGTGCCCGAAGTCACCGCCACCACCGCCGTACTCGGTCGGCACGGTGAGGCACAGCAGGTTGTGGCGACCGGCCTTGAGCCAGGTCTCACGGTCGACCTGCCCGGCCTCGTCCCACTGCGCCTGCTTGGGCAGGCATTCACGCTCGAAGAAACGCCGCGCGGTTTCACGCAGCATTTCGTGGTCTTCACGGTACACGGTACGGTTGATATGCATCGGGCTCTCCAATGAATGGCCAGGCCGGTGTGCGCCTGGTACGTGAGCCCAATGTATTGAGGGGGGTGGGGATACTCGCCACCCGGATCGGGTAGCGCTGGAAGGTCGGCAGCGCACAATCCCTGTGGGAGTGAGCCTGCTCGCGAAGAGGTCGGCACATTCAACATCGGCAGTGACTGACACACCGCTATCGCGAGCAGGCTCGCGATGAGGCCGGCACATTCAACATCGACAGTGACTGACACACCGCTATCGCGAGCAGGCTCGCTCCTACAGTTTTGATATTCAGCGAACACAAATCCGGCGACCGCCACCGATCCCTGTGGGAGTGAGCCTGCTCGCGAAGAGATCGGCACATTCAACATCGACAGTGACTGACACACCGCTATCGCGAGCAGGCTCGCTCCTACAGTTTTGATATTCAGCGAACACAAATCCGGCGACCGCCACCGATCCCTGTGGGAGCGAGCCTGCTCGCGATGAGGCCGGCACATTCAACATCGACAGTGACTGACACACCGCTATCGCGAGCAGGCTCGCTCCTACAGTTTTGATATTCAGCGAACACAAATCCGGCGACCACCACCGATCCCTGTGGGAGCGAGCCTGCTCGCGATGAGGCCGGCACATTCAACATCGACAGTGACTGACACACCGCTATCGCGAGCAGGCTCGCTCCTACAGTTTTGATATTCAGCGAACACAAATCCGGCGACCGCCACCGATCCCTGTGGGAGCGAGCCTGCTCGCGATGAGGCCGGCACATTCAACATCGACAGTGACTGACCCACCGCCATCGCGAGCAGGCTCGCTCCTACAGTTTTGATATTCAGCGAACACAAATCCGGCGACCGCCACCGATCACTGTGGGAGCGAGCCTGCTCGCGATGAGGCCGGCACATTCAACATCGACAGTGACTGACACACCGCCATCGCGAGCAGGCTCGCTCCTACAGGTTTTTGTGCTCAGCTGACGCCTCGGTCCTTGCCGGCCCAGAACGGTTCGCGCAGGTCGCGCTTGAGCACCTTGCCGGCGCCCGACAGCGGCAAGGCGGCGCGGAACTCGACGGTCTTGGGCGTCTTGTAGCCGGCGATCTGGCGGCGGCAATGTTCGATGATCTCCGTGCCCACCACGTTCTGATCCGGCCGAAGCACGATCACCGCATGCACCGCCTCGCCCCATTGCTGGCAGGGAATGCCGATCACCGCACAGGCCGCGACCGCCGGGTGACTGGCGATGGCACTCTCGACCTCGCCGGAATACACGTTCTCGCCACCGCTGACGATCATGTCCTTGAAGCGGTCGACGATGTAGAGATACCCGTCCTCATCCATGTAGGCACCGTCGCCGGTGTGCATCCAGCCGCCCCGCAGGACCTGGGCGGTTTCCTCGGGTTTGTTCCAGTAGCCGAGCATGATGTTCGGGCCGCGCACCACCACTTCGCCGACCGTTCCCCTGGGAACCTCATTGTCGTGCTCATCAACGATGCGCACGGTCACACCAAGTCCCGGCCGCCCGGCCGAACGCAATCGGCCATTGGCGATGCCCTCGGGTCCATGATTTTCCGGGCCGTTGGCGGTGATCGGCGGCGCCGCCTCAGTCATGCCGTAACCCTGGGTGAACTCGACGTCGGGCAAGGCCTTGAGGGCCATTTCCAGCAAGGGCACGGCAATCGGTGAAGCCCCGTAAGTCAGGCTGCGCAGGCAGCCGAGGTCATGCCGGGGGAACTGTGGGTGCATGATCAGCGCCTGCAACATGGTCGGCACGATCAGGATGTCGGTGATCCGCTCGCGCTCGATGGTCTGCATCACGTCCAGGGCATCGAAAGCGGGGACAAAGATGCTTGGCAAACCGAGCAGCGAGATCAGGATCACCCGCGACAGCGCCGCCAGATGAAACATCGGCGCAATGTGCAGGGTCAGCGCATCAGCCGGCACCGGCACATCCGCCGCGCGGGCCACGGCCGCCGTCCACAGGTTCATGTGCGATTGCATCACGCCTTTTGGCTTGCCGGTGGTGCCACCGGTGTAGAGGATGCTGGCCAGGTCGTCGCCCCCGCGGAACGCATCATCGACCGGTATCGCCTCACGGATCAGTTGCTCGTAGGACAACATGCCCTCGGGCGCCGGACCATCGCCGATGTGGATCAGCAATGGCCGTACCCTGGCCGAGCCGGCGATGGCCTCGGCCATCGGCAGGAAAGTGTCGTCGATTAACAGGATGCGGGTGTCGCAATCGTCCAGCGAGTAGACGATTTCCGGCACGCTCCAGCGGATATTGACCGGGTTGACCACGCCGCCGCCCCACCAGGTGGCCAGGTAATACTCCAGGAAACGGTCGGAGTTCAGGCCCAGCAGACCCACCCGGTCACCCGATGCCATGCCCAGGTTTTGCAGGGCACCGGCAAGACGGGCGACCCGCTCGGTCAGTTGCGCGTAAGTGTGGCGCCGGTCGCGATTGACCGTCGCCAGGGCATGGGGTTGTTGCTGCAGCATGCGGTGCAGCCCTTGGGTCAGATACATGTGGCTCTCCTGTGAATTATTGTTGTCAGGCAAGGACGCGCGCGGCGGTATGACGCAACGTCAGGCGCCGGTGTATTTGGGGGAACGGTTCTCGGCCATGGCCTCGCGCCCTTCGGCATGGTCCAGACTGTCGCGCAGCAGTCCCCAGTGCAGGTGGGCCTGGGACGCGAAATCCCGGGGTGCCATGTGGGCTGCCTGCAGCGCCAGTCGCTTGATCGACTGCACCGCCAGCGGGCCGTTGGCCGCGATGCGAACGGCCAGGTCCAGAGCGGTCGACAGGAGATTTTCCTGAGGCAGCAGCTCTGCGATGAGGCCGATGCGCAAGGCGTGCTCGGCGCTGATCGGCTCCCCCGTCAGGGCCATTTTCATGGCGTGGACCGTGGCTACGGCGCGCATCAGATACTGCACGCCGCCAGCCGCCGGAATAGTCGCATCCCGCACTTCGGGCAAGCCGAACGTCGCCCCGCTCGCAGCGATGCGCACATCACACTGCAGGGCGAGTTCGAGGCCCCCGCCCAGACAGGCGCCATTGATGGCGGCGATCACCGGCTTCCAGATGTCCAGGTCGCTGAGGTCGAACAGACGTGTGTAGCCGCCCTCCTCGGCTTCGGTCTCGCGGCTTTTCAATGAGCCGGCGACGTGGCCACGCCCGGGCAAGGACGACTCTTTCTGGCTCGCGCCACAGCAAAACGCGCGCTCACCGGCACCGGTCAGGACGATGACCCGCACCTGTTCATCGTCCTGGCACGCCACCAGCGTCTTGCGCAGGTGCATCAGGTCGCTGACGCTCAGCGTATTGTTCGTTGGTTGCGCATCGAGTGTGACGACTGCCACGTGCTCGATGATCTTGAATTGAATGGCCATGGGCCTGACTCCTGCGCTGCGCAATGTTGTTTTTGTTGTTTCGCGGGCGTTCAGGCCTTCAAGCCCAGGCCCTGTCCGCGCAGGCGCTCGATGGCCGCAGCATCGAAACCCCAGTCGTGCAGCGCGGCTCGACCGTGCTCGCCACGTTCGGGGGCCGGGCGCGGTTGCGCCGTGGGCGTGCCGAGGAAACGGGGTGCCGGCGCCGGCTGCACGACGCCATCGACCTCGATGAAGCTGCCCCGGGCGCGGCTGTGGGGATGCCCGGCGGCCTCGGCAAAACCCAGCACCGGGGCAACGCAGGCGTCACTGTCGGCAAAGGCTTCGGCCCATTGATCACGGGTGCGGCTCAGGAATGCCCGGGTGAAGGCTTCACGCAATGCCGGCCAGCCGGAACGATCGTGTTGAGGAGGCAGATCCGCGTCCGCCAGTTCGAGTATTTCCAGCATCCGCGCATAGAAGCGCGACTCGATCGGCCCGATCGACATGTACTGCCCGTCGAGGGTTTGGTAGGTGTCGTACCAGGGCGCGCCGCCATCGAGCAGGTTGCTGCCGCGCTGCTCGTTCCAGTGCCCACCGGCCAGCAGGCCCCAGATCACCGAACCCAACTGCGCCGCGCCTTCGGTCATGGCCGCATCCACCACTTGCCCTTCCCCGCCACGCTGCACGTTGACCAGCGCTGCCAGCACGCCCATGGCCAGCAGCATGCCGCCGCCACCGTAGTCTCCCAACAGATTGAGCGGCGGCACCGGGCGGCCACCGGCCGGGCCGATCCCTGACAACACACCCGACAAGGCGATGTAGTTCAAGTCATGCCCGGCGCGCTCGGCCATCGGTCCGGTCTGGCCCCAGCCAGTCATGCGCGCATAGACCAGGCGCGGGTTGCGCGCCAGCACCACGTCGGGCCCCAGGCCCAGCCGCTCCAGGGTGCCCGGACGGAAACCTTCAATCAGCACGTCGGCGCGCTCGATCAGTTCCAGGGCAACGGCGACACTGTCCGGGTGTTTCAGGTCCAGAGTCACCGAGCGACGATTGCGACCGGTGATGTCCGCGCGCTTGCCTTCAAACCGTGGCCCCAGATCACTGGCCTTGACCGGGCGGTCGATGCGCACCACGTCGGCGCCCATGTCCGCCAGCAGCATCGTGCCAAAGGGCGCCGGGCCGATTGCTTCAAACTCCACCACTCGAATGCCGCTCAGTACACCCATTGCTGCCGCTCCGTTGTTCTGATGGAGCGCCAGGCAGCACTCCTGTTTTTATGCCGTCCAGTAGATCAATCCCGTTACTGCCGACCACCACCCGCATCGGGTGGCGGACGCCCGACACGGGGTCATGTCTTTGAAGCTCTGGGTTACACTCGAATGGATTCAGTGCATTCCCAAAATAAAAAAGATTCGGATCACTTATGGACAAACCCCGCAAACCCAGCGCCACGGACACGCCCTCCAGTCAGGCCCCGGTGCCGACACAGTCGCCGATCGTCAGTACCAAACTGATACCGCCGCGCAGTGCCGCACGCCTGATTTCCCGGGGCAGGTTGCAGGAGCAAATGCTCAAGGCGCGCCGTCAGCGCTGCATCGTGCTCAAGGGGCCGGCGGGCTGCGGCAAGACCTCGACCCTGATCGCCTGGCGCCAGGCGCTGCTGCCCTTGGGTTTTGACGTGGCATGGCTGACGTTGTCCGCCGATGACAACGAATTGACCCGCTTCCTCGATTATCTGCTGGCCAGTCTCGGCCAGATCGAGCCGTCCCTGGTGTACGAAGCCACCCAGCTGGAAGGGCGCGGCATCGACAGTGAAGCCGTGGAACGAACCGTCATCACCCTGGTGCGCAGCATCGCCAGCCGTGGCCGCGAACTGGTGCTGGTGCTCGATGACCTGCACCACCTGACCGACGTCGGTATCCACCAGGCCCTGCAATGGCTGATCGACTACGCGCCGGTCAACCTGCACCTGGCGCTGGTGTCGCGCAGTGCCGTGCCGCTGTCCCTGGCGCGCCTGCGCAGCCAGGAGCTGGTACTGGAATTGAACCTGAACGACTTCCGCTTCACTCCCGCCGAATCCGAACAGTTTCTCAAGGCCCAACTGGGCGACATCAGTGCCCATGACGCCCGGCAGATGCACGAACTGACCGACGGTTGGGTGGCCGGGCTGCAGCTGCTGGCGGTCAGCCGCAAGAAAAACCGACCGGCCAGCGATCAGACACAACTGCGCGACGATCAGGCATTCGCGAAGTTTTTCGAAGTCGAAGTGCTGTCTCACCTGACGCCGACCGATCTGGACCTGATGCTGCTCATGGCGGTCTGCAACCGTTTCTGCGCCTCGCTGTGCGCCACCCTCTGCGGCAATCCGCAGGCCGTCAGCTCGGCCAGCACTCTGTTGGCGCGCCTGGAGCGCGACAACCTGTTCCTGATCCCGGTGGACAGTGCCGGACGGGAAACCTGGTATCGCCTGCACCCGCTGCTGCGCGAAACCTTGCTCAAATACTTCGACTCGCGCAGCACGACCGAACAACAGGCGGTGCACACACGAGCCTGGGTCTGGTTTCACGATCACCAATACCTGGACGAAGCGGTTCACCATGCCGTCATGGCCGGCGACCCCGACTCCGCTGCCGATCTGGTGGAGCAGCACGCCGAAGCGCTGTATGCCCATGGCGACCTGCGCATGTTGATCGAACTGGTCCGGCTGCTGCCCTTCGAGCAGGTACAGGCGCGGGTCAAGCTGCGCATTCTCAAGGCTCGGATGCAGCTTTATGCGCGGGACTTCGCGGCTTGCGCCCAAAGCCTCGAGCAACTGTCCAGAGACGTTCCCGAGCGTGACGTCCATGACCGCTTCATGATCGCCCTGCTGCGTGCCTCGCTGGCCCTGCAACGCGATGACACCGACGCCGCGATGACGGTGTTGCCGCAACTGCTCGACCCGCCCGCGGGCAGCAACGCCGTCGCCATTGGCTCATGCCTCAACATCCTGTCCTGGCTCTACATGCACCGGGGTGACTACGAACGGGCCCGACAGGTGCAACTCGACCGCCCGGCCTTGCTGATCAATGGCGAACCGCTGCTGGGTACTACGGCGGGCAGTCTCCAGGGTCGGTGCATGGTCGGCTTGAGCCACGCACTGGAAGGTCAGATGAAGCAGGCGGAGCGGGTTTACCGGGACGTGCTGCATGAAGCCGCCCAGTGCGGAAAGGCCGGGACCGATGCGACCTATCTCGCCACCGCCCTGCTGGGCGAGGTGCTCTACGAAATCAATGACCTGGACGCCGCGTTCAAACTGCTGGCGGGCTGGGTCGATATTCTTGAGCGGATCTCCATTCCGGACTCGGTTTTGCGCGTCCTCCAGGTGCTGTGGAAGGTGCAGTGGCTGGCCGGCAACCAGCAGGAAGCCTTCGCCTTTATCGACCGACTCGACGAATACGCGATCAAGCTGGGCCTGGATCGCTTGCAGGCCTACTGCCTGACCTGGCAGGTGTACTGGAACACCTTGCTCGGCGAGACCGCCATCGCCCAGGCCAAACTGGCCCGGCTGGAAGCGATCGATGCCCGGCACCGCGACATCGGACCCAGCGCATTCAAGGAAATCAACATCCTCACCGAGAACATCCGGGCGCGCTGGCAGATCCACCAGGGTGACCTGGACGGTGCGCTGCAACGCATTGATCGACTGACCGAAGCCTGTGACCTGCAGCGTCGGCAGCTGGCCACGGTACGCCTGATGGTGCTGAGCGCCGTGATCGAAACCCGCCGTGGCAATCCGCAGATTGCGCGTGCCAAGGTCATGGAAGCGCTGCGCCGCGGGCAACGCCTGGGCATGTTGCGCAGCCTGCTCGACGCCCATCCCGATGCACTGGACCTGATCTGCGACATCACCGGCAAGGAAGAGAATCTGGACCCGGTGCTGGCGTTTTATGTCGAGCGCCTGCAAGCGGCGCAGGTCTCGACACCCGCCATATCGACCGGCAAACCGACCCTGACGGCGCCGGTAAAACCCCACGCCACCGGCATCGAACCGTTGAGCGAGCGTGAAATCGAAGTCGTGCGCCTGCTGGCCCAGGCCCTGCCCAACAAGAAAATCGCCCGCGCCCTCGGCCTGTCCCCGGAAACCGTGAAATGGCACCTGAGCCATATCTACAGCAAGCTCGGCGTCAACAGCCGCGATGAAGCGGTGGCGCGGGTGCGGGACCTTGAAGCGCAGGAAGGGGAAACTTAAACAAAAACATTGCGAGAGCGAGCCTGCTCGCGATGAGGCTGCACAGCCAGCATCACCGGTGACTGACACACCGCCATCGCGAGCAGGCTCGCTCCTGCAGGGATTGTGCTGTACCTGATGATTCAAGCCCCGCCACCCACCTCGGGTGGCGTTCGTCCAAGCCCCCCGCCCTATCGTAATCCTCAGTCAACAGGCGCAACTCGCGCCTTGTATCAGCGTCCGGCCCAGACCGGTCCATGATCATTGAGGAGTCTTGCGTGCACATCGCCCGAACCGTTTTCCGCGACGACCATGAGATGTTCCGCACCACCGTGCGACGCTTTTTCGAGCGTGAATGCCTGCCGCGCCAGGCCGAGTGGGACAAGGCCGGTCAGGTCGACCGCGAGACCTGGCTCAAGGCCGGTCGCGAAGGCTTGCTCGGCATCACCCTGCCCACCGAATACGGTGGCGGCGGCGGTGATTTCGGCCACAGCGCGGTGTTCAACGAAGAGTTCGCCCGGGCCGGTGTCAGCGGCGCTTACTTCGGCATGCATTCCGACGTCATCGCCCCGTACATCAATCGTTGTGGCAACGAAGAACAAAAACAGAAATGGCTGCCCGGCATCTGCGCCGGCGAGATCATCCTCGCCATCGCCATGACCGAACCCGGCACCGGCAGCGACCTCAAGGCCGTGCGCACCACCGCCGTGCGCGATGGCGACGAGTATGTGATCAACGGCAGCAAGACTTTCATCAGCAACGGCCTGACCGCCGACCTGGTGATCGTGGTGTGCAAGACCGATCCAACCGCCGGTGCCAAGGGCATCAGCCTGATCGCCGTGGAAGCCAGCCGGGCCGGTTTCAAGCACGGACGCAAGCTGGAAAAGGTCGGCCAACACGCCCAGGACACCGCCGAGCTGTTCTTCGACAACGTCCGCGTGCCGGTGGCCAACCGCATCGGCGAAGAAGGCCAGGGCTTCACCTACCTGATGGGCGAACTGCCCCAGGAACGCTTCTCCATCGCCATCTCCGCCGCCGCCAAACTCGAGCGCCTGCTGGAACAGACCACCGAATACGTCAAGGACCGCAAGGCCTTCAACCAGACCGTGTGGGACTTCCAGAACAGCAAGTTCAAGCTCGCCGACATCAAGGCCCAGGCCACCGCCATGCGGGTCATGGTCGATCACTACCTGGGCGAACACATGCGCCGGCGCCTGACCCTCGAAGAAGCCGCCATCGCCAAGCTCTACACCACCGAAACCTTGTGGAAATGCATCGACGACATGGTCCAGCTGCACGGCGGCTACGGCTACATGATGGAGTACCCGATCGCCCGCGCGTTCGTCGATATGCGCGTCAATCGCATCTACGGCGGCACCAGTGAAGTCATGCGCGAATTGATCGCGCGCAAGCTCTGACCCCTCAAAAACAACAAGGAAAAACACGATGAGCGAAAAAGTATTCGTGGCTGGCGTCGGCATGATCCAGTTCAAGAAACCGGGAACCAACGAGCCCTACGACGTCATGGGTGAACAGGCGATCCGCCAGGCCCTGGCCGATTCGGGCCTGGACTTCAACGACATCCAGCAGGCTTACGCCGGATACGTCTACGGCGACTCCACCTGCGGCCAGAAGGCCCTGTACCGCGTGGGCATGAGCGGCATCCCGCTGGTCAACGTCAACAACAATTGCGCCACCGGTTCGTCGGCGCTGTTCCTCGCTCGTCAGGCCGTGGCCAGCGGTGCGGTGGACTGTGCCCTGGCCTTTGGTTTCGAACAGATGAACCCGGGGGCCCTGAAGTCGGCCTGGACCGACCGCGCGCCCGCCACCGAGCGCGCCCTGAAACTGACCAATGAACTGGTGGGCATGCCCGATCTGCCCACCGCCATCCGCCAGTTTGCCGGCGCCGGCCATGCGCACATGCAGAAGTACGGCACCCGCCTCGATACGTTCGCCAAGATCCGCGCCAAGGCCAGCCGTCACGCCGCCAACAACCCGCTGGCGGTGTTCCGCAACGTGGTCAGCACCGAAGAGGTGCTGGCCGCCCCGATGCTCTGGGAAGGCGTATTGACGCGCCTGATGGCCTGCCCGCCGACCTGTGGCGCCGCCGCCGCGATCGTGGTCTCTGAAGCCTTCGCGAAAAAGCACGGTCTGCGCACCGATGTGTTGATGGCCGGCCAGGCCCTCACCACCGACCTGCCGAGCACCTACGACGCCAAGGACATGATCCGCGTGGTCGGTTTCGACATGACCCGCATGGCCGCCGACATCGCCTACAACCAGGCCGGCATCGGTCCGAAAGACATCGACGTCATCGAACTGCACGACTGTTTCGCCCAGAACGAACTGCTGACCTACGAAGGCCTGGGCCTGTGCGCCGAAGGCGCGGGCGAGCAACTGGTCTGCGATGGCGACAACACCTATGGCGGTGAATGGGTGACCAACCCGTCCGGCGGCCTGCTCTCCAAGGGCCACCCGCTGGGCGCCACCGGCCTGGCCCAGTGCTTTGAACTGACCCACCAGCTGCGTGGCACCGCCGAGCAGCGCCAGGTGCAGAACGCGCGCATTGCCGTGCAGCACAACCTCGGCCTGGGCGGCGCCTGCGTGGTGACCGTGTACCAGAAAAACTGACACGCCCGGGAATCAAAGGAGCCATCCGGATGATCGACAAGAAACACATCGGCAGACAGTTGCCGACCTTCCTCGCCACCGCCGAAGCCGGGCAATTGCGCTTTTTCGCCAAGGCCACCGGGGAAACCAACCCGATCTATTTCAACGAACAGGCCGCCCGCGACGCCGGTTACCCCAACCTGCCGTTGCCGCCGACCTTCCTGTTTTCGCTGGAGTTCCAGATCCCGTCCAACGCCTGGCGCGACGAACTGGGGATCGTCACCGCACGCATCCTGCACGGTGAAGAGTCCTTCCGTTATCACCGCATGGCCTACGCCGGCGACACGTTGCGCTTCGATGTGCGCATCGCCCACATCTACGACAAGAAAGGCGGCGCCCTGGAGTTCGTGGTCCGCGAAACCCGCGTCACCAATCAGCATGGCGAGCACGTCGCGGACTTGCGCAGCGTGCTTGTGCAGCGCAACAGCTGAAGCGGAGAGAACCTGATGAACGCGATAAGCCTGGAAAAAATCAACATCGGCGACAGCCTGCCGCCCTTGGCCCTGCCACCGATCAACCGCACCACCCTGGCCCTGTTCGCCGGTGCCTCGGGGGATCACAACGCCATTCACATCGACACCGATTACGCACGTAGAGCCGGCATGCCCGACGTGTTCGCCCACGGCATGTTGTCGATGGCTTACCTCGGCCGCCTGCTGACCCAATGGGTCGATCAGCGCCAGTTGCGCGAATTTGGCGTGCGCTTTCTCGGCATCACCCACCTGGGCCATCAGATCACCTGCACCGGCACCGTGGTTGACCGCTTCGAGATCGACGGCGAGCAACGGATCAAGGTCGAAGTACGCACCACCAACCAATACGGCGAGACCAAGATCGTTGGTGACGCCGTGATCGCTCTGTAAACAAACCCAGGAATTGAGGAGCAACACCCCATGGCAAAACTCGAAGGCAAAGTCGCACTGGTCACCGGTTCCGGTCGCGGCATCGGTCAGCAGATCGCCCTGAAACTGGCCAGCGAAGGCGCGCGCATCGTGATCAACGACCTGGACGCCGACCCGGCCCACGAGACCGCGGAAATGATTCGCAAGCTGGGCGGTGAAGCCGCCGTGTGCCACGGCAACGTCAGCGCCCCGGATTTCGGCGACCGCTACGTCAAGACCGCGATGGACAACTTCGGCGCCATCGACATCATCGTCAACAACGCCGGCTACACCTGGGACGACGTGATCCAGAAGATGAGCGACGAGCAGTGGTACGCGATCCTCGACTGCCACATGACCGCGCCGTTCCGCATCCTGCGAGCCGCCTACCCGATCATCAAGGCCCAGGCCCAGGCGGATGCCGCCGCCGAGCGCGAAGTGTTCCGCAAGGTGGTGAACATTTCCTCGGTGTCGGCCCTCAACGGCAACGCCGGGCAGATGAACTACTCCTCGGCCAAGGCCGGCGTGATCGGCATGACCCGCGCCCTGGCGCGCGAATGGGGGCGCTTCAAGGTCAACGTCAACGCCGTGGCCTTCGGTTTCATCGAAACCCGCATGACCAAGGCTGATGCCCACGCCGGTGCGACAGTGAACATCGAAGGTCGCGACATCCGCGTCGGCATCAGCCCGGAGGCGGCCAAGTCCTTCGCCCAGCGCAACCCGCTGGGCCGTCCGGGCACGGTGCAGGAAGCGGCTGACGCGGTGTACCTGTTCTGCTCGCCGGAGTCGAACTACATCACTGCGCAGACCATCGCGGTGGCGGGCAACCTGCAATAAACACTGTGGGAGCGAGCCTGCTCGCGATGGACGTCAACGATGACGCGACCTGCCTGAATGATCGCGGTGTCCGGGCGTTTTTCGCGAGCAGGCTCGCTCCTGCAGGGGATGTGTGTTCCGCCACCTGATCCGGGTGGCGCGTTTTTGCAGCCCACCTTTGAACATGGCCCTTGTTCGCCCTTCGCGACGCCCGACAACAAGGAGCCAGTCAGATGACTCGCATGACAACGTGGCTGCCGGCAATCGCCCTGGCCGTCATTTCGGCAACCGCCGCCGCGGCCGAAAAACCCAATATCCTGGTGATCTTCGGCGATGACATCGGCCAGACCAATATCAGCGCCTATTCCATGGGCGTGGTCGGCTACAAGACGCCGAACATCGACCGTATCGCCCATGAAGGCATGCTGTTCACCGATTACTACGCGGAAAACAGTTGCACCGCCGGGCGCTCGTCATTCATCACCGGCCAGTCCCCGCTACGCACCGGCCTGACCAAGGTCGGCGTCCCGGGTGCGCCCATCGGTATTCAGAAACGCGACATCACCATCGCCCAGGCGCTCAAGTCCCAGGGCTACGCCACCGGCCAGTTCGGCAAGAACCATTTGGGCGACAAGGATGAATTCCTGCCGACCAACCACGGTTTCGACGAGTTCTTCGGCAACCTCTACCACCTCAACGCCGAGGAAGAACCGGAGCGCGCCTATTGGCCCAAGGACGACCCGGACTTCGTCAAGTCGCGCACGCCCCGTGGCGTGATCCACAGCTACGCCGACGGCAAGATCGAAGACACCGGTGCCTTGACCGCCAAGCGCATGGAAACCATCGACGACGAAACCACCGCCGCCGCGCAAGCGTTCATCGAGAAGCAGGCCAAGGCCGACAAGCCATTTTTTGTCTGGATGAACACCACCCGCATGCACCTGTTCACCCATGTGCGCGAGTCGATGAAGGGCCAGAGCGGCATGCCCGGCAACGATTACGCCGACGGCATGCTCGAGCATGACGGCGACGTCGGCAAACTGCTGAAGACCCTCGATGACCTGAAGCTCACCGACAACACCATCGTCGTCTACACCACCGACAACGGCCCGAACCAGTTCTCCTGGCCGGACGCGGCGACCACGCCGTTTCGCAATGAGAAGAACTCCAACTGGGAAGGTGCCTACCGGGTGCCGGCGATTGTGCGCTGGCCGGGCAAGATCAAGGCCGGTGAAGTGTCCAATGAGATGTTCTCGGGCATGGACTGGTTCCCGACCCTGCTGGCGGCGGCGGGAGACGCCGAGGTCAAGGACAAGCTGCTCAAGGGCTGGTCGCCGACGGCCGGCGGCAGCAGTTTCAAGGTGCACCTGGACGGTTACAACCAACTGCCGTACCTGACCGGGCAAAAGCCAAAGGGTGAGCGTCGCGAGTTCTACTACTTCAACGACGACGGCGTGCTGGTTTCCATGCGCTATGACAACTGGAAGGTGGTGTTCGCCGAACAGCGCGAACCTGGTGGTTTTGCGGTGTGGAGCAGCCCGTTCGTGCCGTTGCGCGTGCCCAAGCTGTTCAATCTGCGCATGGACCCGTATGAGCGGGCCGATTTGGTGTCCGACCAGTATTACGACTGGACCGTGAAGAACTCGTATTTGCTCGCCGCCGGAGTGGCCAAGGCCGCGAGGTTCCTGCAAACCTTCGTCGAGTACCCACCGAGCCAGAAGCCGGCCAGCTTCAGCATCGACCAGATCCGGGCGGCGGTGGACGCGAAAATCGAAGAGAAAAACAGAGCCCAGGCAAAACCCTGATCACTGGTCCCCCCCTGTAGGAGCGAGCCTGCTCGCGATAGCGGTGGGTCAGTCAACGATGATGTCGACTGATATTCCCTCATCGCGAGCAGGCTCGCTCCCACAGGTAATCATCACAATTCGTCTTTTGGCGGCTCTGCCGGTGCCGTGAACCACTTGTCCTTCGGCACCCGCTTTTCCTCTTCCGGATCGCCCAGATAGTGCGGCGACATGATCTGCACGCCGTACTCGTTGAACACGTCCTGGATATTGGCGTGCAGCATGCTCAGCAGCACGGCCCGGGGCCGGGGCTGGCTGGGGATGGCCTGCGCCACCAAGCGATATTCAGGATAGAAATCCGACAGCGCGGTCTGGAACACCTGGGCCGGCGGATTCTCAAGAATGCCGGGAGTGCGTCGGGCGGCTTCCAGTAACATACCCTCCACCTGACGCCACGGCGTGTCGTAGCCGATGGTCACCACGGTATCCACGACATAGCCGGGGCCCTGCACGGTACGCGAATAGTTCTTGGTGACCGTGCCGGTGATCATCGAGTTGGGCAACGTCAGCACTTCCCCAAGACCGGTGCGGATGCTGGTGGTGAACATGCCAAGCTCCGTCACCGTGCCTTCGTACTCGCCAATGCGCACGAACTCGCCGGGGCGCAGCGTTCGGGTGTAGGTCAGGATCAACCCCGCCGCCGCCTGGCCGACCACGCTGGTGGCGCCAAGGGAAATCATCAGGCCGATCAACACCGACAGGCCCTTGAACGCATCGGTGCCCGCGCCGGGCAGATACGGATAGGCCATCGCCAACGCAAACAGCCAGATCGCCAGAGAAGTCAGGCGCTGGGTCGGTTGCAGGGTTTCCTGGTTGAGCCAGTTGAAGGTTCCCGGTGTTGCCATGCGCCGCAGCACGCGGCGACTGAAGGCCGTCGCGCCCCGGGCGATAAAGAAGATCGCCAGTGCCACGCCCAGTCCAGGGATGGCGCCAATGATCGCCTGAAACAGGTAACCGGCCACTTCCAGCAGGTAATTGTTGAGGCTTTCGCCCCAGGGCCGGGTGTAGGGGAACCGCGACAGGACAAACCCCAGCCACTCGTAGGTCAACAGCGCCAGGATCAGCCATCGCAACAGCCCGAACAGGCGAATGACCAGCGGATACAGGTAGTTGGCCTCAAGCACCTGCACCCGCCCGACTTTCAGTGCGCGGGTGTGGCGGTCCATCAATTCAGGCAGGCACTGAAGCAATCGGCGTCGAATGAAGGCCACGACCCAGAGCATCGCGAAATACACCAGCGTGGCGATGGCCGCCGCGACGAGCGCGCGCAGAATCAGGTGCAGGCTTCGCGCCTCCCGGGTTTCGGCCACTACCTGACGCAACTTCCCGGCCGCACCCTCCGCCGCCTGCTGGACAGAAGCGTATTCAAGATCGTCTACATCCTTGGGCGCCACGATAAAGGCGCGCTTGGCGCCCAACAGCACCAGGTAGCTGTCCTGGATCGGATCAACCGTGACCTGTAAATCGTCGGATTCATCCAGGGCTTCGCCAATCACCGCCTTGGCCCGCTTGACCCGCGTCGCCGGTGCCTCGCCGAGCAGCGTGGCGCGAAACACCATGATGCTGCGGTTGGCCACTTTCAGTTCGACGGGATCTTCTATCGGCTTGGCCGTGTCTTCAGCCCACAGCAGCGCTGACCAGAACACGCTGAAAACGATGATCAATAAGGCAGGCAACCTGCTCCGCATGCGTCTATTCCTTACTTCACAGGGGTGAGCACAGAGGTTAGAAGGCAGCGTAGTTCAGCGATGAGCGGTTGTCAGATCGGGGCGAAGATCCCTGTAGGAGCGAGCCTGCTCGCGATGAACGACAGGACACCGCGGGGTGTCAGGCTGCCAACGTTATCGTTGACGACCATCGCGAGCAGGCCCGCTCCTACAGGGGGCTGGTGGTGGACTTCACTCAACGACAAAAAACAGGGCCGCCAACAGCAATCTTCCACCGCCATGGCCCTCTTACCATCAAGGTTCTTCATCCCAGAACAAGAGAAGAACCATGGCCGCCTTCCTCCAGAAACAGGGCGACAGCACCGATTATTCGGTGGTCGCCGTTCCCGCCTCACACCGCATGCACAAAGGTTCGCTGACGATGGCCTGGTGGGGCATCTGCAGCGCGATGTTCTGGCTGGTGGTGTCCGCCACGCTGGCCATGACCTTTGGCACCCGAAACGCAATCATCGGCCTGCTGTTGTCGGTGGTCACTTACGCGACCATCAACGCGGTGATTGCCCGCTATGCGATCAAGACCGGGCTGTCGGTCGCGCTGTTTTCCAGGGTGTTGTTCGGGCGCAAGGGCGCGGTTCTGGCCACCCTGATTTTCTTCGCCACTGCCACTTACTACAGCGTCTTCGAAGGCTCGGTGATTGCCATTGCGATCCAGCACTATGTGCCGAGCCTGTCGATCAATCAGGCCTACCTGCTGGTGGTGCTGTACAGCGTGCCGTTGATTCTGGGTCGCGTGCAGAGCTGGATGGACAAGCTCAACGGCGCCCTGCTGCCCTTCTATCTGCTCGGCCTGGTCGCCCTGGTGGTGATGACCATCGGGCAATACGGCTACAGCAGCGCATGGCTGCAAATGGGCCCGGCGAGCGGTCCGGTCGAAAACGGCTGGTGGGATTGCTTCAGCTACTTCATGGGTGTGTGGATCCTGATGATGTACACCTGGGACTACGCGCGCTTCGGTCGCCGGGAAGACGCCCGCTATCACGCCCGTTTCAACTTCGGCCTGCCCTTCTACACCTTCACCTTTTTGATCAACGGCCTGGTCGGCATCTTCCTGGCCGGGACCATTCCCACGTCGGGCGGCCTGAGCGAGGTGTCGGTGGTGATGGCGATCATCGAACTGATGGGCTTTTGGGGCCTGGTTTTTGTCTGGGTCAGCCAGACGCGAATCAACTCGGCGAATTTCTACCTTGCCGCGACCAATATGCAGGCGTTCTTCGGCGGCGTCGGGCTGGGCAGAGTGCCCTATGTGGTGTGGGCGGTGGCCGTTGGCGCGCTGGTGTACACGCTGATGCGCCTGAACGTGTTCGATTACATCCTGCAGGCGCTGTCGTACCAGAGCATCTTTGTGGTGGCCTGGGTCGCGATTGCCCTGGCGCACATCTTCTCGCCTCGCTACAGCCAACTGTTCCAGGACCGCATCGAGTACGAGGTGGACCGGGTCAGTGCCTTCAACCCCTGTGGCCTGGGTGCATGGTTCCTCGCCGCCGCACTCGGTATCGCCCTGCTCAACAGCGGTCACCCGACCCTGGCCACCTGGTCGGCACCGGTGACCTTCATCAGCGCCTTCAGCGCCTACTGGCTGCTGCTCAACAACGCCCGGCGCAGCTGGTTCGTGCGGGCCAATTACACCTGATTCCCTGCGGCCCCTGCAGGAGCGCTGCTGCACATACCCTGTAGGAGCAAAGCTTGCTCGCGATGACTGAGTTCCATCCAGCTTCAATGTCGACTGAACCACCGCTATCGCGAGCAAGCTTTGCTCCCACAGGCGCACCGCCAGCAACTGCAATGCACTACGCATCAAAAACCAGTGCACCGTGCGCCAAGCCAGCCACCGGTTCCGGCGCGTAGTTTTGTGGCGTGGCATTCGATAACAACAAGAGTTCTGGTGACCCATGAGTACAGTAGATCCGATCACCCTGGCCGTTGTGCGGGGCGCGCTCGAAACCGCCCAGCGCGAAATGACCATCACCCTCGAGAAAACCGGTCGTTCGAGCGTTTTCAACCTGGCTCACGACTACTCCAACGCCCTCTTCGACCACCTTCCGGAAATGATCCTGCAAGGCCAGGACATCCCGATCCACCTCGGCTCGCTGATTCCGGCGATGAAATGCGTCGCCGGGTTCTTCGGCGATGGCATCGAGGAAGGCGACGTGATCTACCACAACGACCCCGCCTATCAGGGCAGCCATATCCTCGATTGCTGCATGTACAAGCCGGTCTTTTACAAAGGCGAGCTGGTGTTCTGGACCGTGTGCAAAGGCCACCTGACCGACATCGGCGGCCCGGTACCCGCCGGCTACAACCCGGACGCCAAGGAGATCTACGCCGAAGGCCTGCGCATTCCGCCGGTCAAGCTCTGGTCCCGGGGCAAGCGCCGCGAGGACGTGATCAACCTGCTGCTGACCAACATGCGTGCCCGCGCCTATCAGGAAGGCGACCTGAATGCCCAGTACGGTGCCTGCAACGTCGGCGAACGGCACCTGCTGGAACTGCTCGACCGTTACGGCGTGGAACAGGTGCGCGCCTGCATCGCCGAATTGAAAGACATGGCCGACCGGCACATGCGCGCCCTGTTGCGTGATGTGCCGGACGGTGTCTACACCGGCACCGCCGTGCTGGAAGATTCCGGTCACGGGCTGGGGCAATTGTCGATCACCGCGCAAGTGGAGATCCGCGGCGACGAAGCCCACGTGCTGATCGAAAGCCCGCCGCAGGTGCCGTACTTCATCAACTCCTACGCCGGCAACTCGGTGTCCGGGGTTTACCTGGGGCTGATGATGTTTGCCCAGGTCCCGCCGCCTTACAACGAAGGCCTGTACCGCTGCGTGTCCGTCGACCTCGGCCCGCCGGGCACCCTGTGCAACGCCCGGGAACCGGCACCCCACGTCAACAGCACCACCACGCCGATGGAAACCCTCGCCGACGCGGTGCGCCAGGCGCTGGAACAGGCCGCGCCGGATCGCGTCACCGCCTCCTGGGGCCATGCCAGCGGGATCAACATCGCCGGCCACGATCCGCGCAACAACAACGACGAATACGTGACCATGGTGCTGGCTTCGATCATCTCCGGCGCCGGGGCAAACAAGGCCATGGACGGTTGGCCGGCGTGCGGTCCGCTGTGCTGTTTCGGCGCGTTGATGTCCGGCGATATCGAGTTGCTGGAGTACTCCTACCCGATCCTGATTCACCGCTACAGCCTGATGACCGACAGCGGCGGTGCCGGCGAATTTCGCGGCGGCTCGGGCACCCGCATCGAAATCGAACCACTGAACCACGGCATGACCGTGGTCGGTTTCGGCGAGGGCCGGCAACTGCCGACCTCCGGTGCGGCAGGCGCGACTAACGTTCTGCTGGAACCCAAGCTGGGCCGGCTGATTCACCGCAAGGCCGACGGCCAGGAGCAGCATTTCATCCATAACGCGCAAATCACCGCGCAACCGGGGGAACGGGTAATCAACGTCAACCCCGGCGGCGGTGGCTACGGCAATCCGTTGCGCCGCCCGATCGCCAGCGTGCTGAACGATGTGCGCGACGGCCTGGTATCCGTAGAAGGCGCGCGCCTGGAATACGGTGTGGTGATCGACGCCGACGGCCAGCTGGATGACGCCGCCACCCGTGCCTGCCGCGACCTTCGCTGATCGACCCCGGCCCCTTTGAGCAATCTGGAACCCTCATCATGACCAAGCAACAATATCGTCTGGGCATCGACGCCGGCGGCACCTTCACCGATTTCATCCTCGCTGATCGCAGCGGCAACGTGCAGCTGTTCAAGGCCCCTTCAACGCCACAGGACGGCACCCTGGCCATCCGCAATGGCCTGGCGCAGATCGCCGATGCCATCGGCCGCACGCCGGCCGAGATCATTGGCGACTGCGATCTGTGCATCAACGGCACCACCGTGGCCCTCAACGCGCTGATCGAAAAAACCGGGGTCAAGGTCGGCCTGCTGTGCACCGACGGCCACGAAGACAGCCTGGAAATCCGCCTGGGCCACAAGGAAGACGGCCATCGCTACGATGCCACCTACCCGCCGGCCTACATGCTGGTGCCCCGGCATCTGCGCCGGCCCGTTAAGGGGCGGATCCTGAGTGACGGCAGTGAACACGCGCCCCTCGATGAACAAGCCATCCTTGGAGCCATCGAGTACTTCCGCCAGCAGGAGGTCAAGGCCGTGGCCATTTCCTTCGTCTGGTCGGTGCGCAACCCCGCCCACGAACAACGCGCCGCCGAGATGGTGCGCGCGGCATTGCCTGGCGTTTTCGTCTGCACCGGCAATGAAGTGTTCCCGCAGATCCGCGAGTACACCCGCACCTCCACCACCGTGGTCAACGCCTACCTGAGCCCGGTGATGGGGCGCTACATCGAACGCATCGATGCCTTGTTCGAAGAGCTCGGCGCGCAACAGCCCACCCGCTACTTCCAATCCAACGGCGGCCTCGCGCCGGGCGTGGTGATGCGTGAGCGCGCGGTCAACGCGATCAACTCCGGCCCTGCTTCCGCACCGCAGGCCGGCCTGTGCGTGGCCCAGCCGTTCGGCATCGACAACGTGATCACCGTGGACATGGGCGGCACCTCGTTCGACATCACCTTGAGCAAATCGGGGCGCACCAACTTCAGCAAGGACACCGACTTCCTGCGCTATCGCATCGGCGTGCCGATGATCCAGGTGGAAACCCTCGGCGCCGGTGGCGGTTCGATTGCCTACCTCGATGACTTCGGCATGCTCCAGGTCGGCCCGCGCAGTGCCGGCGCCAACCCGGGCCCGGTGTGCTACGGCAAGGGCGGCACCGAGCCGACCGTGACCGACGCCAACCTCGCCCTGGGCTACCTGGCCGACGGCGCCCTGCTGGGCGGCAGCATTCGTCTGAACCGCAAGGCGGCCATCGAGGCGATCCGCAGCAAAATCGCCGAGCCGCTGGGCATCAGCGTCGAGCGTGCCGCCATTGGCATCATCACCCTGGTCAACCTGAACATGGTCAGCGGCATTCGCCGGGTCTCGGTGGAGCGCGGTTATGACCCACGGGATTTCGCGCTGATCGGCGCTGGCGGCGCGGCGGGCATGCACGTGATGCGCCTGGCCGAGGAGATCGGCAGCAAGGTGGTGCTGATCCCGAAAGTGGCCTCCGGGCTGTGCGCCTACGGGCAGATTCTCTCGGACATCCGCTACGACCAGCTGACCACCCTGCCGATGCGCCTGGACGACGATCTGGTCGACCTGCCCCTGCTCAACCGCACGTTGCGCGAGCTGCGCGAGCGTGGCATGGGCAACCTGCGCGACGATGGCTTCGGCGCCGGTAATAACGTCGAATGCCACTACAACCTGGAAATCCGCTACCTCGGCCAGGTCCACGAGTGCAGTGTCGAATTGACCTGCGATCAGCTGGATCATGCTGGCCTGGTCGCCTTGCGCGAGGCGTTCCATACCCGGCACAAGGCGCTGTTCTCCTACAGCGAGCCGCAGAGCCCGGCGGAACTGGTCAACCTCGAATGCTCAGTGATTGCACGGCTGCAACGCCCGCCGATGCCGGAACTGGCGCAACCTGAGGACAACGTCGCGCCCAAGGCCAGCGCTCACCGCTCCATGTTGTTCAGCGCCCAGACGGCGTGGCAGGACACGCCGGTGTACAACGGTGAGCACCTGCAATCGGGGCAGACCGTCAAGGGACCGTGCGTGATCGAAGAGTCGACGACCAACATCGTCGTGCCGCCGGGCTGGCAGGCCACGCTGGCACCGTCGGCCACTTACCGGCTGACGCCTGACGATTGACCACCCGCCAGCAATGGCAAATGATGGCAAACCAACGGTGCCGGCGGCTTTGAGCCACGGCACCGTCCTCATAATAAAAATCATACGAGGACAGCCATGGCCTACAAACTCTCCACCCGCGCCTGGTCCGACAGCCAGCGCCAGCCGCTCTGGGCGGAGGCGATCGCCAGTGCCTATTTTCCGCTGTCCCTGGAATTCGCCCCCGGAGGCCGCTTCAGCGGCAGCCTGCAGATCTGGGAAACCGGCAGCACCCCGCTGACCCTGTCGCGCCTGCGCTCCAGCCAACTGGGCTATTCGCGCAGCAAGGCGCAAGTCAGTGAAGACCGCGAAGCCTGCTACCTGGTGACCGTGCCCCGGCGTGGCGAAGTGCATTTCGAGCAAGACGGTCGCGCCCTGCATTGCCAGCCGGGCGGATTCATCTTCGAGCGCGGCGACGCGCCCTACCGCTTTCACTACGCCTGCGACAACGACCTGTGGGTGTTCAAACTGCCCGAACGGGCGCTGCACGGACAACTGCGTGGCGCCGAGCGCTATACGCGTTTCTGCTTCGATGCCCGGCGTGCCTTGGGACGGATTTTCGTTGATCAACTGGCCATGTGCGCCGCCCGTTTCGATGAATGCAACGAAACCGCCCGGCACATGCTGCTCGACCAGGCCCTGTCGACCCTGCTGATGGCCCTGCGCGAAGACGAACGCGTGCTCAGCAGTGAAAGTTCGAATTTGGCGGCCATGCATTTGCAGCGCATCGAACAGTACGTCGACAAGCAACTGGGTAATCCCGACTTGTCACCGCAAGGGGTGGCCGACGCGTGCGGCCTGTCGGTGCGCTACCTGCACAAACTCTTCAGCAGCACGCCCTACAGCCTCGGCGAATGGATCCGCCTGCGCCGCCTCGAAGCAGTCCACCGTGGCCTGCACGACCCCAACTGCCACCTGTCGATCGGTGAATTGGCCATGCGCTGGGGCTTCAGCGACCAGGCCCAATTCACCCGCAGCTTCCGCCAGCATTTCGGCTGCACCGCGCGGGAAGTGCGTAATGGTGCGACCCGTTCACCCGCTGCCGTGACCTCTTGATCGGCGAAACGTATTAACTGTAGGAGCGAGCCTGCTCGCGATGGACGCTTGGACAACGCAGTCATTCAGACAGGGCGCGTTATCGTTGACGTCCATCGCGAGCAGGCTCGCTCCTACAGGGTTGGGGGTTATTCGGTGACGCCGACTACTTGCTCAGGCCGAGGCTGGGCCGCGCTCACCGGTGCGTTGAGCAGCAGGAAGTACGCCAGCGCCGAACACAGCGCCACCACCGCACTGATCATGAACGCGGTATTGAACGACCCCGAGTACTCGATGCTGAAGCCGGTGACGATCGGTGCGACGGAACCGGCGATGTAGCCGCCGAAGTTCTGGATCGAACCGAACGAGGCCACCCGGCGGCTCTCGACGATGGTGTTGACGATCATCCAGGCCGTGGCGCTGGCCATGTTGATGCTGAACAGCGCCAGGCACAGCAGGATGATGCAACCGGTGAGCCCGGGGCCAAACGACAGCGGCAGAGTGAACAGCGCAGCCAGCACCAGACCTGTGATCACGCCGAACTTGCGACTGGCCAGGATGCTCATGCCACGGCGCACCAGCAGGTCGCAGAAGCGTCCGGCGACGATGGTGCCCACCGCACCGAAACCGTAGGCCAGCGACACCAGCCAGGCGGTCTTGTACAGGTTCATGCCGTGTTCGCGCTCGAAGTAGCCGGGCAGCCAGGTCAGGTGCAGCCACAGCATGTAGATCACGCCCATGAAGCCCAGTACCGCGCCCCAGGTGCTGCGATGCTTGAACAGATCGAGCCAGCCGGCGAAGTACGACACCTTGGGTTCCCGCGCTTGCACCACCTGTGCCTTGTGCTCGCTCGGCAGCGGTTTACCTTCAGCCGCCAGCTCGGCCAGGTACTGCGCCTTGCTCTTGTAGAAGGTCAACCAGCACAGGGCGAGGGCAACACCGAGTACGCCGGTGATGATGAACATCCCGCGCCAGCCGAAGTTGACCATGAACAGGGTCAGCAAGGGCGGCGCCAGGCATGGGCCCAGGCAGGTCGAGGACCAGACGATGCCGGTCGGGGTGCCGCGCTCGTTGGCATCGAACCACTCCGACAGGGCCTTGGCCGCCGAGGGAAACATCGGCGCCTCGCCAATTCCCAGCACCACCCGCAGGCCCATGAAGCCGGCGAAGCTGTTGACCATGCCGAACGCCGACTGGGCGACCGACCAGGCCAGCAGCGAGGCACCCAAGGCGATCTTGCTGCCCAGGCGGTCGATGATCAGGCCCATCGGCAACTGCGCGAAGGCGTAGGCAATGGAAAACGCCGACAGCAGGATGCCCATCTGCGAAGGGCTGATCATCATGTCTTTCTGGATCGAGGTGTTGGCGATCGACAGCGCGCTACGGTCCAGGTAGTTGACGATGCCGATCAACAGCAGGAAGACGACGGTGATGCTTTGGTACTTCTTCAGTGTGTTCATCTGATGGCCTTTATTATTGTTATTGAAGCGGTTTCGATGCCGGGTAAAACAAAAATCATGTTGGTTGCAATGCCCCCTGTGGGAGCGAGCTTGCTCGCGATGGTCGTCAACGATGACGCGGGCTGACTGACACCCCGTGGTGTTCTGGCGTCCATCGCGAGCAGGCTCGCTCCTACAGGATCAGGTTCGGTTTCAGGATTGGCGTGCCTTCACTGCCGCATCCAGCAAGCCTCGCCGAGCCAGGCTGTCGATCAGCGAACGCAAACCGAAATCCCACCTCGGTGCCAGATCGCTGGTGGTCACGCGATTGCACAAGGCGCCCAGTTGCGGGTTGCTGATGGTGACCAGATCGCCCGGTTTGTGGGTGAATCCGCTGCCCGGCTGGTCGCGGTCCTGCTTTGGGGCGAACAGAGTACCGAGAAACAGCACCAGGCCGTCGGGATACTGATGGTTTTCATTGAGCGTCTGCCGGACCAGATCCAGCGGGTCGCGGCTGATCTGCGACATCGAGCTGCGGCCCTGCAGCACAAAACCGTCCTGGCCTTCCACGCGCAAATCCACCTGAGCGTTGCGCACGTCATCCAGGCTGAAGGTCTCGTCGAACAGACGCAACAGTGGCCCCAGCGAAGTCGAGGCGTTGTTGTCCTTGGCCTTGGACAGCAGCAAGGCACTGCGTCCTTCGAAGTCGCGCAGGTTGACGTCATTGCCGAGCATGGCGCCCTGCACCGTGCCGTTGCTCGACACCGCGAGCACCACTTCCGGTTCCGGGTTGTTCCAGCTCGACTTGGGATGAATGCCGATGTCGGCGCCGTGGCCCACCGCCGACAGCGGTTGAGCCTTGGTGAAAATCTCGGCGTCCGGGCCGATACCGACTTCCAGATACTGCGACCACAGCCCCTGCTCCATCAGGACCTTGCGCAGGGCCTCGGCCTGGGCCGAGCCGGGGACGATCTGCGACAGGTCAGCACCGATGCGACTGGCCAGGGTATCGCGGATCGCATCGGCCTTGGCCGGGTCGCCCTTGGCCTGCTCCTCGACCACACGCTCCAGCAGACTGGTGGCGAAGGTCACGCCAGCGGCCTTGACCGCCTGCAGGTCGATGGGTGCCAGCAGCCACGGCAGGCTTTCATCGCGCAGGTTCGGGTCGCTGTTTTGCAGCAACGCCGGCAACTCGATCAAGGCGTCGCCCAAGGGCAATGCGCGCAGCCAGGCCACGGGGTCCGCTAGCTCAAGCAGCGCCGAGACCGTGGCCACATGGGCACTGATGTCATGCACGGCACCGGCCTTGACCAGCACCACGGCCGGGCCCTGATCGGGCAGCCAGACACGCCCGACCCAGCTGCCGGTGTGGAAAACGGAAAGGTCATTGCTCTGGGGCACAAGTGGGTTTGTCATGTCAGCTCTCTTGTTCTGTGAATGCATGACCAGGAGCGAGCCTGCTCGCGATGGAGGTCCGAACACCGTGGGGTGTCAGGCTGCCAGCGTTATCGTTGACGTCCATCGCGAGCAGGCTCGCTCCTACAGGGGGAAAACGGGGATCAGGGCAGCTCGGGCAATTGCAGCTGCCGGGCCGTGCGGTTCAGTTCATCGAGCACTTTCGGTGTCAGGTTCAAGCCTTGCTCCAGTGCTTGCGCGCGCAGTTTCAGGCCCGCCTGGCCGGGCAATCGCACCGGGCGTTGCGGGTCGATCGGGCGACTGGCCAGGATCAGTTTGCTCAGGAACGAACTTTCCTCAGTGAAGGCTTCCAACCCGCCGAAGAAACGCGGGTCGATCACAACGGCGGTGGCCGACGCGCCCCACTGATCCGGGCCGTCCTTGCGTCCGTGTCCAGCCAGCCCCGAGGTCAGCGCCTCCACCAGCAGCGCCAGGGCAAAACCCTTGTGCCCGAACGCCTCGCCGCCCAACGGCAGGATGCTGCCCGGTGGCGTGGTGAAAAAGTCGCTCGGGTCATCGCTCACCTGCCCTTCGTTGCTCATCACCACCGGGTGCGGCAAGCGAGTGCCCGTGTCACGGCACTGACCGACCATGGCCAGGGTCACGGTGGACATGCTCACATCCAGCAGAATCGGCTCGCCCCGGGTCGGAATGCCGGCGGCAATCGGATTGGGCGTGTAGATCGGGTCGATGCCGCCGTGGGCGCTGACGATGCCCACCGACGGATCGGAGGAATACACCATCGCCACCAGACCGCGATCGGTGAAGGGTTTGAGGTAGGCGGCCAGGCAACCGATGTGCGAGGCGCGACGCACCACGGCTATGCCGATGCCCTGCTCGCTCGCGCCTTTCGCCGCGCTGTCCAGCGCCCGGCTGACACAATAAGGGCCGAGTACATAGTGGCCGTCGAACAGGCTGGAAATGCCGCTGTCCGAGACCTGCTCAAGCAACTGGGCCTTGGCCTTGACCTCCCCGCTCTGCATGCCGCCGATGTAGCGGCTGACCAGATTCAGGCCGTGGGTGCGGTGGCCCAGCAGCTCGCCTTCGAGCAACACCCGGGTCACCACCCGGGCCACTTCGGCGTCGGCCCCGCTCTTTTCAAACAGTTGCTCGACGAACCCGCTCAGGGTTTGTACGTCGTAGCCTTTGGCTTGGGTCATGCTGGCGACTCCGTGATCAATTCAGGGCAGCAGTGCTGGATTGGCCATCGACCAGGCGTTGCAGCCCCAGTGGATTGGCGTTTTTCAAGGCATCGGGCAGCAGCGCGTCGGGGACGTTCTGGTAGCACACCGGGCGCAGGAAGCGATCGATCGCCAGGGTGCCGACCGAAGTGCCGCGTGCATCCGAAGTCGCCGGATAGGGTCCGCCGTGGACCATCGCGTCGCAGACTTCGACGCCGGTCGGGTAACCATTGAGCAACACCCGGCCGACCTTCTCTTCCAGCATCCCGAACAGGTGACCGAAGGCCATCAGGTCCTCGTCGTCCGCCAGCAATGTGGCCGTCAGTTGCCCGCGCAAGGCAGCGACGGCGCGCAGCAGTTCGGCCTCGTCCGCCACCTGGACCACCACGGTGCACGGGCCGAAGACTTCTTCCTGCAGCAGCTCATCCTGCTCCAGCAACAGGCGGATATCTGCCTCGAACAGTTGCGGCTGCGCCTGGTTGTCGGTTTGCGCCAGGCCGCCCAGGTGCTTGATGCCCGGGTGTGCCAGCAATGCCTGCACGCCTTTGCCATAGCTGCCCAGCGTGCCGGCATTGAGCATGGTTTGCGGCGCATGCTCGGCCATCTGCCCGGTCAGGCACTCGATGAACTGGCTGAACGCCGGCGAGCGGATGCCCAGGACCAGGCCGGGGTTGGTACAGAACTGGCCGCAGCCCTGCACCACCGAGGCGCTCAATTCCCTGGCCATCTGCGGGCCACGGTTTTCCAGGGCCTGGGGCAGGACCAGCACCGGGTTGATGCTCGACATCTCGGCGAACACCGGGATCGGTTGCGGCCGGGCGGCCGCCATGTCGCACAGGGCACGACCGCCCTTGAGCGAGCCGGTAAAGCCCACCGCCTGAATGCCCGGGTGCTTGACCAGCGCCTCGCCGACGCCCGCACCGAAGATCATGTTGAACACGCCCGCCGGCATGCCGGTGCGTTCGGCGGCACGGATCAGCGCTTCGGCCACCCGCTCGGCCGTGGCCATATGGCCGCTGTGTGCCTTGAACACCACCGGGCAGCCGGCGGCCAGTGCAGCGGTGGTATCGCCACCGGCGGTGGAGAACGCCAGCGGGAAGTTGCTGGCTCCGAACACCGCCACCGGACCCACGCCGATACGGTATTGGCGCAGATCCGGACGTGGCAACGGGGTGCGATCCGGCAAGGCCCGGTCGATGCGCGCACCGTAGAAATCGCCGCGACGCAGCACCTGGGCGAACAGGCGCATCTGGCCGCTGGTGCGGGCGCGCTCACCTTGAATGCGCGCGCTCGGCAGCGCGGTTTCCCGGCAGGTCAGTGCGATGAAATCCTCGCCCAGGCCATCGAGTTCATCGGCGATGGCTTCAAGGAATTCGGCGCGACGGGTGGCCGCCAGGTTGCGAAACAGCGGGAAAGCCGCGCTGGCCGCCGCCACCGCCGCGTCGACTTCCGCCAAAGTAGCCTGATGGAACGCACCCGGCAGGCGCTCGCTGGTATGGGCGTCGACGCTGTAGACCAGGGTATCGCCCAGGGCGCTGCGCTGCCCCGCGATAAAGTTGAATCCGCTTACGTGCATGAAGTGTTCACCTTGTGAAAGTTGCAGGGCTGTCGCTCAGGTCCGTCGTTCAGGTGACGGCACCGATCTGCCAGGGCACGAACTCGTTCTGCCCGTAACCGTGCTGCTCGCTCTTGCTGCGTTCACCGGAGGCGATGCGCAGCATCTGTTCGAAGATGTAGGCGCCACGTTCCTCGATGCTGGTGGAACCGTCGGCGATGCCGCCGCAGTTCACGTCCATGTCCTCTTCCTGGTGCTCGAACACCCGGTTGTTGGTGGCCAGTTTGATCGAGGGTGCGGGCGCGCAGCCGTAGGCCGAGCCGCGACCGGTGGTGAAGGCGATCAGGTTGGCGCCACCGGCCACCTGCCCGGTCGCCGAGACCGGGTCGTAGCCCGGGGTGTCCATGAACACCAGGCCCTTGGCCCGGACTGGTTGCGCGTACTGGTAGACATCCACCAGGTTGCTGGAGCCGGCCTTGGCCACGGCGCCCAGGGATTTTTCGAGAATGGTGGTCAGGCCACCGGCCTTGTTGCCGGCCGAAGGGTTGTTGTTCAGTTCGGCGTTCATGCGCCGGCAGTAGTCTTCCCACCAGTGGATGCGCGCGATGAGTTTCTCCCCCACTTCGCGGCTCACCGCGCGGCGCGTCAGCAAGTGTTCGGCGCCATAGATTTCCGGGGTTTCCGAGAGGATCGCGGTGCCACCCGCCGCCACCAGACGGTCGACGGCATTGCCCAGCGCCGGATTGGCGGTAATGCCCGAATAGCCATCCGAGCCGCCGCATTGCAGGCCGACCACCAGATGGCGCGCACTGACCGGCTCGCGTTTCACCTGATTGGCCTTGGGCAGCAACGCCTTGACCTGTTCGATGCCGCTGGCGATGGTTTTCGACGTGCCACCCAGCCCTTGAATGGTGAACGCACGCAGTTGATCGCTGGCTTGCATGCCCTGGCTTTCGAGCAGGCTTTCGATCTGGTTGGTCTCGCAGCCCAGGCCAATGATCAGCACGGCGGCGAAATTGGGATGCACGGCGTAGCCCGCCAGGGTGCGACGCAGCAGTCCAAGGGCTTCGCCGCTGGGATCGACGGCACACCCGGCGCCGTGGGTCAGGGCCACCACACCATCGATGTTCGGGTAATCGGCCAGCGCTTGCGGGTGAATGTCGCGACGAAAATGATCGGCCACGGCCCGGGCGACGGTGGCCGAGCAGTTCACCGAGGTGAGGATGCCGATGTAATTGCGGGTCGCGACGCGGCCATCGGCCCGCACGATGCCCTGGAACACCGCTTCGGTAGCCGGCATGGCGTGGGCGTCGACACCGAAGGCGTAGTCACGGGCAAAGTCGCCCATCTCCACGTTGTGCACATGTACGTGATCACCGGCTTCGATGGCTTGCGAGGCAAACCCGATGATTTGCCCGTAGCGGCGCAGCGGCTGGCCTGGCTCCACGCGCCGGGTAGCGACCTTGTGGCCGGAGGGAATCGGCTGGCGCACGGTGATCGCCTCGGCCTCAAGGCTCAGGCCTTCAGGCAGGGCCTGGCGTGCAATCAGTACGTTGTCCTGGGGGTTGAGGCGGATCACGGCAGCATCGCCGGTGCCGGTTCGGGCAATCAGTTGCATGGGACCTCTCAGGGCGCTACGGCTGACTTCTTGTTATGGCGCCGCCCGTTCGGTGACGGGCGAATCTGCGCTCACTGTAGGGAGCCAGACCCGATAATCCCAATGAGATGATCCGATCAATCGATAACCAATGGTTATCAAAACGACTTATTGCGAGGTTTTAATCAATCGCTTTGCACTCCCTCTTCCCGGCGCTGGCGCGCGCAATCGAGCAGGATCTCGACGAACTCCCGCGCCGAACCCGCCGGCGGTTCGTCCTTGCGGGTGATGACCCCGTACTCCAGCGGCGCCAGGTGCAAAGGGCTCTGCAACTCTTTCAACTGACCATTGCCCAACTGCGCCGCCACCATGGACCGGGGCAACATCGCGATCATCGGGCCCGATTGCAGCAACTGCAGGAACATCTGCATCGAGGTGGTATCGACGCTGTCCGCCGGGGAGGCGATGCCGGCGGCGCGGAACGCCACTTCCAGACGATTGCGAATCGGCGTGCCGACCGGGTACAGCACCCACGGCCACTGGCCCAGGGATTCGAGCGGCGTGCTGTCCAGTTCGTTGAGCGGATGCCGGCTGTTGACCACCAGACTGAAGGGCTCGGGCTCCAGCGGCTGGAAGTCGAAGACCTGGCTGTAACGCTCTTCGGTGAAGCGGCCGATTATCAGGTCGAGTTTGTTCTGTTCGAGCATTTCCAGCAGGTGATCGCTGGATTGCTCCACCACCTCAATCGACAACAACGGGCTGCGCGCCTTGATCGCCGCGATGGCCTGGGGCAGCACCACCGAGGTCGCGGCGAAAATCCCGCCCACCTTGAGAAAACCATGACCGCCCTTGCGCAGCCGGTTCACCTGGTCGACGAAGGTGTGCGAATCGGCCAGCGCGGCCTGGGCGTAACGCACCACATGTTCGCCCAACTCCGTGGGCGGCATGCTGCGTGGCAGACGCTGGAACAGGGCAAAGCCGAATTGTTCCTCCAGGTCGCGCAGCATCTTGCTCAAGGCTGGCTGGCTGAGGTTCATGTGCGCCGCCGTGGCGTGCATGTTGCGCGTGCGCGCCAGGGTGTCGATCAGCACCAGGTGCTTGAAGCGTACCCAGTTGCAGAAGCTGGAATGGGTGATGTCCGACGGCATTGGGTCAGGCCTCTTGAAAGTGATTTCCCTGCCCCTGTAGGAGCGAGCCTGCTCGCGATGGATTCCATGACGCTGCTGGGTGTCAGGTTTCCAGCGTTATCGTTGACGACCATCGCGAGCAGGCTCGCTCCTACAGGGAGCTGGATCATTGCTCGCGTAAATATTCGAGAAGCGTTTGAAGCGCCACCGACCTCGGCCGGGAGCGCAGGGTCAGCAGGCCGATGTTGACCATGGAGATCGGCAACTCGACCGGCAGGACAGCGATCATGCCGTAGCCCGCATAATGCTCGGCCACATCATTGGGCACTACCGCGATCATGTCCGACGCCTCGATCATCGCCGTGGTCGCCAGGATCGACGCGGTCTCGACAATGTCCAGCGACTGCACCATGCCACCGGCCTGCAGGGCACTTTCCACCCGGCGACGCATGGGGCTGCCGATGGGGTGCAGGATCCAGGTCGCGTCGACCAGGTCGCTCAATGCCAATGACGGGCAGCCCGCCAACGGATGACCAACCCGGGCGATCACGCGCATCTGCTCGCCGTTGTCGAACAGTTCGATGTCCAGCTCATGACTGGCGCTCTGGTCCGGCAGGCGCCCCAGCACCACATCGAGATCGCCACGCAGCAGGGCCGGGAGCAAGGTATCGCTGGTACCGACCTCGATGGAAATCCGCACCTTGGGGTGATCGCGCTTGTAGGCCAGCACGGCTTTGGTCAGTAATCGCGGCACCGGTCCCATCACGCTGCCGATCCGCACCAGGCCCATGGCGCCGCGCGCCAGTTCGGCGATTTGCGCCTCGGCATGTTCGAACTCATGCAGAGCGCTTTGGGCGTAGCGGATCATTACCTCGCCATAGAGCGTGGGCTGCATGCCCCGTGGCAAACGTTCGAACAGCCGTACGCCAAGGCGCTCTTCCAGTTGCTGCAACAGCAGGCTGGCGGCCGGTTGCGTGGTGTGCATCGCGGCGGCGGCCCGGCGCAGGTTGCCGTATTCACCCAGGGCGTTGAGCAAGGTGATCTGCCGGCTGGAAATCTTCAGGCCGTTGAGATTGCGCGGCGTGAGCAAGGCGACGGCGGGATCGTCAGACATATCGAATCCGGTATCACTACTTAAAGAATCGCGATTATGCACATATCGCTCGGCGACCTACAGTCGAGACCTCAATCGGTCGACAACTACAAGAGCCCACCATGAGCATTCGCATCACCCACCTGAGCGTTCGCGACATCCGCTTCCCCACCTCGCTGTCACTGGACGGCTCCGACGCGATGAACAGCGCACCGGACTATTCCGCCGCCTACGTCGTGCTGCATACCGACGCCCCGGCCCTGGAAGGCCACGGCCTGACGTTCACCATTGGCCGTGGCAACGAAATTTGCGTGGCGGCGATCCAGTCCCTGGCACCCCTGGTGGTCGGCCTGACCCTGGAAGACATCGTCGCCGACATGGGCGCGTTCTGGCACGCGATCACTGTGGGCGACAGCCAACTGCGCTGGCTGGGCCCGGAAAAAGGCGTGATCCACCTCGCCACCGCGGCCATCGTCAACGCCGTCTGGGACCTGTGGGCCAAACACGAAGGCAAGCCGGTGTGGAAGCTGCTGGCGGACATGACGCCCGAACAACTGGTGCGCTGCCTGGACTTCAGCTACGTCACCGACGTGCTCACCCCCGAAGAGGCCATCGCCCTGCTCCGCCGCCAGGCCCCCGGCAAGGCCCGGCGCGAGGCGCAGATGCTGGAGCAAGGCTACCCCGGCTACACCACCGCGCCGGGCTGGCTGGGCTACAGCGAAGAAAAAATGCGCCAACTTGCCCGCGAGGCCGTCGCCGACGGCTGGACCCACATCAAGCAGAAAATCGGTGCTGACCTTGAAGAAGACATTCGTCGCGCGACGATCCTGCGCGAAGAAATCGGCTGGGAACGCAGCCTGATGATGGACGCCAACCAGGTGTGGGGCGTCGATGAATCGGTGGCCAACATGCGTCGCCTGGCGGCGTTCGAACCGTTGTGGATCGAAGAGCCGACCAGCCCCGACGACATCCTCGGCCACGCCAGCATCCGCCAGCGCATCGCCCCCATCGGCGTCGCCACCGGCGAGCACTGCCACAACCGGGTGATGTTCAAGCAGATGTTCCAGGCCGGCGCGCTGGATTTCTGCCAACTGGACGCGGCCCGCCTGGGCGGCCTCAACGAGGTGTTGATCGTGCTGCTGATGGCCGCCAAATTCGACGTCCCGGTCTGTCCCCACGGTGGCGGTGTCGGGCTGTGCGAGTACGTGCAGAACATCGCCCTGTTCGACTACATCGCGGTCTCGGCCTCGCTGGAAAACCGCGTGCTGGAATACGTCGACCATCTGCACGAGCACTTCCTCGACCCGGTGGTGATCCGCCGTGGCCGCTACATGCCGCCGCAGCGCCCCGGCTACAGCATCGAAATGAGCGCCGAAACGCTGGAGCGCTACCGCTATCCCGACGGGCCGGTGTGGCTCGATATCGCTCGCGACTGATCGCTTGATCTGTAGGAGCGAGCCTGCTCGCGATGGACGTCAACGATCACTCGGGAAACCTGACGCCCCGTGGTGTTCTTGCGTACATCGCGAGCAAGCTCGCTCCTACAGGGGTCGTTTTGCGCAAGTCCTATTAACTCAACTCTTCCCAAAGCGCAGGCAGGAACATTTCATGAACCAGAACCTGTGTTTGCTCGCGCCTGAAGACCGAGCGTCTGGCCCATAACGGATCCGCGGGATGACTGCCGGCATTACAGGCATCCCGATAACGACACACTTCTATTTCACTGCGCTGGTACGGTGGGTCACCAAATAACAGATGCCCAAGTGGAATATTCCCTAGTTGAAGTAACTCTGAATCACTTACCTCGCAATTCAGGTGATCAATCACCGACCTGGCATAAACCCACGGCCGGCCGAAACCGCTCAGGTAAACCTCGCGTATCCAGCCGATAGTGCCCGGCGGCACGCCGAGCAATCGGCATTCCTGCGGCAGGAGCGGCCCTGCTTCTTCGCGCAGGGGAATCACCTGTAGCTGGTTGTCGGAGAGTGCCTTGAGGCGCCGGGTCAATGAGCCTCGGTCAAACAACCAGTCCCGGCAGGTGGCCGCCATCGATGAACGCCAATGGCCGATTGAATTCCACTGCAACTGCGCTTGCGAAAAAATGTACGCCGCCTCCATTCAACAGGCCTGCGCCGGGACGTCATAGGCAATGCGCCCGGCGGGCAGGAAGAAGAAGGCAATCAACGCGCCGCCCTTCACTTCCGGAAAGTGATGACTGCCCGGCGCCGGTGCGGTCCATCCGGCGCCCTGCCAGCCCCGCGGGCCTGCCAGCACGGCAACCTCATCCAACGGAATCACCATGTTCAACTCACCGTAGGGATGGCTGTGATAATCGCCTCGGAAAGTGCGCTGCTCGTTGTACAGCTCGTAGCCTTTACTGTCCATGTAGACGGTGGTGATGCTGAAATAGAACGTCTGCGCGCAAGGTTCGCACAGACGGCTGCGACGATAATTCGGGCCACTGATAGGCGTGTCCGCCGCCCATCCCTGCGCCACGCCCGCAATCACCAGATCGGCCATGCGCTGGTAGGTTTCACTGTCGGGCCCGTATGTATCGTTGAGCCATTGTTCGAGATCGGCACTCGGGGTTTTGTCTTTGACCCCGGAAAGAAACTCGATACAAAGATCAATCAACTCATCACGCTGTTTCATGTTTTCAGGCACTCATGGGGCAAGGTTTTTGAAACTTTCCCATACCCGCACCCAGACAAAAAGCGCAGGTTTTGCAGTGTCCTTATGCATGACATTCATATCTGGCCAAGTCCGATGTGCGCTTGCAAACCCTTGATTTATGGCCTCAAATCATTAGCGAACTCGCGCCACCGGAATGTTTCCCCATGATTGGTTTCGATAAGCTGGACCTGAATCTGATTAGAGTCTTCGACGCCGTCATGGAGGAACGCAGCGTGCTGCGCGCCAGCCAACGCCTGCACCTGAGTCAGTCCGCGGTCAGCCATGCGCTGTCGCGTTTGCGCGAAGGGCTGGGGCAGGAAATTTTCGTCCGCACCGGCAAAGGCATGACCCCCACCAGCTATGCACTCGAGATCAGCGGACCGCTGCGCGCGGCGCTGCACAGCATGAGCCAGACCCTTTCCCTGGGTGCCTCGTCGTTCAAACCCGAGACGGTGAGCCGCTCCTTTGTGATCGCCGCCAACGACTACGTGTCCGCCACACTGCTGCCGCAGCTCAACCGCCGGCTATCGACGGCGGCACCGGGTATCGACCTGTCGATCACCCCGGCGACGCGGCTGGATCTGGCCGAGCAAATTGACCTGGGGCGAATCGATGTGGCGATCGGGAGCTTTCGCAACGCGCCGGAGCGCTTTCGCACCAAGCCGGTAATGTTTCAGGACGAAGTGTTCATCTGCAGCGGTGCTCATCCGATCGGCAACAATGCGCTGCGGCTCGAAGACCTGGTGCGCTACCCGCTGGCGGTCGTGTCCCTGGGTGGCGAAGGTGAAGGGATGTTCAGCGGCTACATCCTCGAAAGAGGCCTGGCCCGACAGGCACAAATGTACGATCGCAATGCCCTGGAGCAGGCATTGGCGGAGGCGGGACTGTCGGTGCGCCGGCAAATCGTGCTGCCACATTTTCTGGCGTTGCCGATGCTGCTCGAAGGCAGTGAGTTACTGGCGATCGTGCCGCGTCCCCTCGCCCGGACATTTGCCAGAACTCTGGGCTTGCTGATCAAACCCTTGCCCTACCCGGCGGCACAACAGCAACTGGACATGCTCTGGCACAGCAGTAACGACAATGATCCGTCCCAGCGCTGGCTGCATGGCCAGATCAGTGCGGCGGCGGATGAGATCTCGCGCTTGCAGGACTGAACAAGCCCATTCCCCGGCACACCACAAAACCTGTGGGAGCGGGCTTGCCCGCGAAGGCGCCAGCCCGGCCACCCTCTTTTTTGAATGTGTCCGCCCCCCGCACATACGCTAACCTGCTCAGAACTCGTCTCTCCCCGGATCAAGGCCTGCCCATCTATGATCATCTCCTCTGCATCGGACTACCGCGAAGCGGCACGTCGCAAACTCCCTCGTTTCCTGTTCGACTACATCGACGGCGGGGCTTATGCAGAGCACACGCTAAGGGCCAACAGCGCCGACCTGAGCGGCGTCAGCCTGCGCCAGCGGATCCTGAAAAACGTCGAGAGCCTGAGCCTGGAAACCAGCCTCTTCGGTCAGCGCCAGGCGATGCCGATCACGCTGGCGCCGGTTGGCCTGACCGGCATGTTTGCCCGCCGGGGTGAAGTGCAGGCGGTCAAGGCGGCGCAGAACAAGGGCATCCCGCTGTGCCTGTCGACCGTCTCGGTGTGTTCGATCGAAGAAGTAGTGGCCAACACGCAACAGCCGATCTGGTTCCAGCTGTACGTGCTCAAGGATCGCGGCTTCATGCGCAATGCCCTGGAGCGCGCGCAAGCCGCCGGGGTGCGGAATCTGGTATTCACCGTCGACATGCCCACCCCCGGCGCCCGCTACCGTGACGCCCATTCGGGCATGTCCGGCCCGTTCGCCTCGACACGCCGCATCCTCCAGGCCATGACCCGCCCCGATTGGGCCTTCAATGTCGGCTTGATGGGAAAACCACATGACCTGGGCAATATCTCCAAATACTTGGGCAAAGCCGTCACCCTCGAAGACTACATGGGCTGGCTGGCCAACAACTTCGACCCGTCGATCAGCTGGAGCGACCTGGAGTGGATTCGTGAATTCTGGAAGGGCCCGATGATCATCAAGGGCATCCTCGATCCTCAGGACGCCCGCGACGCGGTGAGCTTCGGCGCCGATGGCATCGTCGTTTCCAACCACGGCGGCCGCCAGCTCGACGGCGTGCTCTCCACCGCCCACGCCCTGCCCCCGATCATGCAGGCGATCGGCAACGACTTGAGCGTGCTGGTCGACTCAGGTGTCCGTTCGGGGCTGGACGTGGTGCGCATGCTGGCGCTGGGGGCCAAGGGCGTGTTGCTCGGTCGCTCCATGGCTTATGCACTGGCCGCCGATGGGCAGCGCGGGGTGGAAAACATGCTGGATATCTTCGCCAAGGAAATGCGCGTGGCCATGACCCTGACCGGGGTGACTTCCATCGAGCAGATTGACGAATCGATTCTGGTGCGGTCGGTTGGCTGACCGCGCACTGCCTGAATGCCCGCGTTGCCTGGATGTTCATCGCGAGCAGGCTCGCTCCTACAGGAGGTCCGCGTTGCAGCTGCGCCGCGATCGGAATAGCCTGACTGGCATTTCCACCGCCGAGAATTGGCCGATGCGCATCGCCCTGCTGTCCGACCTGCACCTGTCCGTCAACGCGATTCCCTTCCCCGAGGTGGACGCCGATATCGTCGTGCTCGCGGGCGACATTGCCAGGCCACACAGGGCCATCGAATGGGCCAGCGCCTGCCCGTTGCCGATCCTGTATGTGGCGGGTAATCACGAGTTCTATGGCAGCGACCTGATCTCGACCCATGAGCAGCTGCGCACCTTGTCCCAAGGCACGCAAATCACGGTGCTGGAACGCTCGGAGCATGTCCACGATGGCGTGCGCTTCCTGGGTTGTACCCTTTGGTCGGACTATCGGCTGTTCGAGGAAGGCCCCCAGCGGGACCTGGGTGTCGACATGGCGACCCGGCTGATTCGCGACTTCAGCCATATCAGGATCTCGCCGGACTTTCCCGACCTGTTCACGCCGGCGATTTCCCAGCTGATTTACCTGCAGACCGTCGCCTGGCTGGACGACTGCTTCAAGCGCGACAGCAGCACGCCGACGGTGGTGATCTCGCACTTCGCCCCGACCCGCTACAGCATCGCGCCGATGTTCGCCGACTCGCCGATCAATTCCAGTTTCGTCTCGGATCTGGAGAAGAAAATCCGTCAATGGCAGCCGGCACTGTGGCTGCACGGGCACACCCATGGCAGTTTCGATTACCGGGTAGGTGATACGCGCGTGGTGTGTAATCCGCGGGGTTATGCGAAAGACGGGGTGAATGAAAACCCTGCGTTCGACAGTCAGTTGGTGCTTGAACTCGACAGGGTCAGATGACCTCGGGCTGTCTCGAGGATTTCAACTGAAAGCTCGGGGCGCGACACCATTCTCGACAGGGTGAGCGCGCCCATCATGGTGCAGAAAGTGACGACTGCGCGGGCGCGTGCGGCGTCACCCTCCTCTGGCTCGGCTTGCGCGGTCAACATATCGATGACCCGCTCCAGGCCCTGGGTCGCCACCTCCCTGACCTCCTGCTCGCTGCGAACCAGCTCGCCGCCCAGCGCCGCGTAGGGGCAACTTTTCTCCAGCGCATCCCGGTGTTCGGTCGAGAGGTAATGACTGACCAGCGCATCGAATCCCCCGACTTCACCTACCCCGGCCAGCTCCGTTACCAGCGACTCCACCGCCACCTCGCACGCCTGCGCCACGACCTGATCCTTGGATTCGAAATGCCGATAGAAGCCGCCGTGGGTCAGGCCGGCGGCGGCCATCAAACCCGCGAGCCCCGTTCCGTCGATGCCGTTCAGGCGGAACTCGACGCTGGCGGCCTCGACGATCCGTTGCCGGGTTTGTGCGGTTTCCTGCCGTGATTTACGCATGGCGAACATCCTGATGAGTGGTGTTTGACTTTAGATGTTGTATAACATCTAATCTATATTACGGACATAATATATTCCGTCTCCCACACTGAATACCGAGGCCACGACCATGACGCAAGCCACCATTCTCGTAACGGGCGCCACCGGAGACACCGGTCGCAGAACCATCGAAATCCTCACCGCCAAGGGCGTGCCGGTCAGGGCACTGGTGCGCAAGGAAGATGAGCGCAGTGCCGAACTTCGGGCAATGGGCGCCGAAGTGGTGCTCGGCGACTTGCTGGACCTGAACGCGGTGCGCAGCGCCCTGGAAGGCATCCGTGCCGCTTACTTCGTCTACCCGATTGCCCCGGGGTTGATCGATGCCACCGCACGCTTCGCCCAGGCGGCGAAAGAAGCAGGCGTCGAAGCCGTGATCAACATGTCGCAGATCTCCGCCCGGCGTGAGGCCAAGAGCAATGCCGCGCTCGATCACTGGACGGCGGAGCGCGTGTTCGATTGGTCCGGGCTGGCCGTGACCCACCTGCGCCCGACCTACTTTGCGCAATGGCTCACCTACCCGCACTGGCGCTCCCATATCCGCGACAAAGACCAGATTCGCCTGCCTTTTGGTGACGGCCGCCACGCGCCGATCGCCGCTGAAGATCAGGCTCGCCTGATTGCCGCCATCCTCCAGGACCCAACACCCCATCAAGGCAAAAGCTACACCCTGCACGGCCCCGTTGAACTGAGCCAGCAAGGCGTCGCCGATGCCATCGGTGAAGTACTGGGTCGCAAGATCAGCTACCAGCCCATCAGCATTGAAGAGTACAAGGAGGAATTGCTCGGCGCCGGTTTGCCCGCCTTCCTCGTGCAGCACCTGGGTGAAGTCGCCCTGGACTACCAGCACGGTGTGTTTGAAGGCGAAGACAGCATCATTGCCCAAGTGACCGGCCAGGCGCCGTTGACCGTGCAGCAATTCGTGACGCTGCACAAAGACCTGTTCAATGCCTGACGCAGACCGGGTGAGTGCTCCCGACGGACGCTCACCCGACCTGTCTCTCTAGAAGGAGCATTCAATGAACACTGCGATTGAGTTGTACGGCGCCGAAACGGGTAACACCATCAGGGCCGCCATCGCTCTGGAGGAAGCGGGCATTGCCTACACCGCGTGCCCCGTGGACCTGTACTCGGGTGAACATCGTGACCCGGCATTCCTGGCACTCAACCCGGCCGGCAAGGTCCCGACCCTGGTTGATCGAAGCTCGACACCGGCGCTGGTGATCAACCAGTCAAACGCCATCATCCAGTACGCGGACGGCCAGGCACCGGGCCGGTTATCACCCGCTGAACACGGGCCTGAGCGCAACAGGGTGTTTGATCGTTATTTCTTCTTCGTCACCGACATCATCGCCCCCAGCCACGCCGCGTTCTTTCTTCACCAGGCCGGCATGCACGACGCCGCCGAATTGCTCCAACGGCGAGTGATCGAACAGTTCAAGCTGGCAGAAACCTTTCTCACCGGTGAGTTCATGGCTGGCGAGCAGTTTTCCATGGCGGACATCTCGGCCTTTACCCTGGCCAAATCGATCCGCGACCGACTGGACTGGAAGGCCCTTCCATGCCTGTCACGCTGGTACGCCACCATTGAGGCCCGGCCAGCGGTGCAGCGTGGCTTGAAGGCATTTTCCACACACGTCGCTTGAATGGATGGCGCATGTTCCTCGTCAACGGTTATGCCGCAGGATGGAAAAATTCAACGCTGCGGCCAACGAGAGCCACACCAAATACGGAAACAGGATCAGCCCGGTGATGACATCCAGACGCATCGCCATCACCAGCATCACCGCGACGACCAGCCAGAGCAGCGCGAGGATCACCATGCTGGCCAATACCCGATGCGCGCCGAAGAACACCGGCGTCCACAAGGTGTTAAGCGCAATCTGCGCCGCCCACAACGCCAACAGCGTTTCGCTGCCCGGTATCAGGGTCAAGCGATAGCCGACCCAGGCGAGCAGCAGATAAAGCGTCGTCCAGGCCACGGGAAACACCCAGTTGGGTGGCGTGAAGCCGGGTTTGTTCAGCGCCGCATACCACTCACCCGGCTTGAAAAAGAACCCGCTGCTCGCGGCGGCCGCACAGGCCAGAAGGAAAATGGGAAAGGTCATCGTCTGTCCTTGGCAAAAGCCATCAGTCTTGGTCTTAAGGTTAGAGGCCGTGCAAGACGAAAAAGTGCGAAGGTCGTGAAAACGCAGATTTAACAGAACCCCGCCCCCCTGTAGGAGCGAGCCTGCTCGCGATGGACGTCAACGATAACGCGGGCAGCCTGACACCCCGCTGCGCCCTCAGGTTCATCGCGAGCAGGCTCGCTCCTACAGGGGTCGCGTTCGCAGGTAGTGATCGCATCATCACGAGCACGAGCGGTACGCCTCTCGTCCTATCAATCCCGTCGATGTTCGCAATCACGTCAATCAAGTTCTGTTAAAAACCCCGCGGCGTAACAATGGCTCCACACCAACCAGAACACCCCCGGAGCACACGATCATGAAACGCCAAACCATCCTCAGCATCGTTTTCTCGGTTTTTGCAGTGAACGCTTTCGCCGCCACTTCCGCTCAACCCCTGGTCGCTGAAGGCGGCTCAGATCGTCTGATCGAAAGTCGTGTAGCTGAAGGTGGCTCTGACCGCCTGCAACAGAATCGTGTTGCCGAAGGTGGTTCGGATCGCCTGCTGGAAAAACGTAACGCAGTCGCTGCCGATGGTTCGGATCGTTTGAAAGGTAATGAAGTCGCCGCTGATGGCTCTGATCGCCTGAAAGGCAACGAAGTCGCTGCTGATGGCTCCGACCGCCTGCATGGCAACACCGTCGCTGCCGACGGTTCCGACCGCCTGCATGGCAACGCTATCGCCTAAGCTCTTCGCCTCACCGCAACACCCGCAAAAAGCCCGGCCTGATCAGCCGGGCTTTTTCATGCCGCATTGTTTTTTGCCGAACAGGAAATATGGGTAAACAGCCAATCCCCTGTAGGAGCGAGCATGCTCGCGATGGACTCAAGAACGCCGCGTTTACCCAGATACCCCGCGTTATCGTTGACGACCATCGCGAGCATGCTCGCTCCTACAGGGGTCCCGGGCAGCCGCAATATCGGTCAAAAGATACCCGCCCCTGCAAGCATCTCAATGAGCGTCTCTGGCCAGACCGTTTCTTCCGTCGATCTCAGCTCATCAACAGTCCACCAGCGGTGATCCGCCATGACCTGAGTCTCATGGAGCGTCCACTCGGCACTGCAAAGAACGCGGTTTTGAGCGCGCACAACGAAATACTGCTCCACTGAAATCACCCACTCGCCGCTGGGCAAAAGCATGGGAAACCTGCGATCCCCCACTGGCCCCGCTACTGCCTCCACCTCAATACCAGTCTCCTCCCGAAGTTCACGGATTGCAGCGGCATGGAACGTTTCCCCCTCCTCCAGGCCACCGCCTGGGGTAGCCCAGTGACGCTGACCGGCCAGGGCTCCATCGTCATGGACAAACTTGAAAAGCAGGACTTCCCGACAAGGGCTGATCACCAGTAAACGTGCTGACTTTCTCTCACGCATTTGATGTATGTCTTCCATGATCCTCCTTGAGTGAGCGTTGACTCAAAAAGATCGCAGTCTCGTTGCACTCGACAGCTCCTACAAGGGGTTTTGGGTTGTTCGCGGATTTTGCGGCCAGCTACAGACTCTGAAGGAGCTGCCGAAGGCGGCTCCTTCAGGGCACCGTTTGCCCTATCGATGCCGTCGATGTTCGCAATCACATCAATCAAGTTCTGTTAAATACCCTGCGGCGCAACAATGGCTCCACACCAACCAGAACACCCCCGGAGCACACGATCATGAAACGCCAAACCATCCTCAGCATCGTTTTCTCGGTTTTTGCAGTGAACGCTTTCGCCGCCACTTCCGCTCAACCTGTTGTCGCTGAAGGCGGCTCGGATCGTCTGATCGAAAGCCGTGTGGCTGAAGGCGGTTCCGATCGCCTGCAACAGAATCGAGTTGCCGAAGGTGGTTCGGATCGTCTGCTGGAAAAACGTAACGCAGTCGCTGCCGATGGTTCGGATCGTTTGAAAGGTAATGAAGTCGCCGCTGACGGCTCTGATCGCCTGAAAGGCAACGAAGTTGCAGCTGATGGCTCTGACCGTCTGCACGGCAACACCGTCGCTGCCGACGGTTCCGACCGCCTGCATGGCAACGCTGTCGCCTAAGCTCTTCGCCTCACAGCAACACCCGCAAAAAGCCCGGCCTGATCAGCCGGGCTTTTTCGTGCCTTGTGCCCCGCCCTGAATATTGTCTACCCCCAATGTCATGTTCAACGAAGAACAACTGTGGGAGCGAGCCTGCTCGCGAAAGCGATGGTTCAGGCAACATCGATGTTGATCCGGCTAAAGCCATCGCGAGCAGGCTCGCTCCTACAGGGGTATACGGGTCTTCAGGCCGCCCAGCGCAGCCCGGCAACACTCGCCAGAATCAAGCCAATCCAGAAGAACCGCCAGAACGAAACCCCATCCCCCAGCCAATACATACCGACAAGTGCCGTGCCCGCAGCGCCGATTCCGGTCCAGACCGCATAGGCGGTGCCGACCGGCAGGACTCGCAAGGCCATTGTCAGTAGGGACAAACTGCCGGCCAATACCACGCAAGTGCCAGCGAGCAACCAAGGGCGTTCCAGGCCGTTGGCGGATTTCAGGCCGATCGCAAAGGCGATCTCCAGGAAACCGGCGACGATCAGCAGTAACCAGGAAGTGGTGTACGTCATGGGACAAGACCTTCATGGGCAAAAAAAGGCGAGCCATTTGAGGCTCGCCAAAGGGGGAGGTAAACGGAGAAGCAAAGCGTCAGTTGGCCAACAGCTTGCCGCGCACCAGGCTGGACAGTGTTTTCACGGTCAGCAGGCTCAGTGCCACGGTGAGGAACAACAGGATCAGCACAGCGATGGTCGTCAGCAGGGTGTTGTCCAGGGCATGAGCGTACTTCAGCGCCGCGTTGCTCAGGGCCGCGATGGGGAAGCTGATCGCCCACCACGAAGGGGCAAAAGGCACATCACGACGGAACACCTTGAAGCTCAACACCAAGAACAGGAACAGGCCGAAGTAGAACAGCACGCTGGCAAACCGGTCGATCTCGCCGAACACATTGGTGTACGCCAGGAAGCCGACTTCAAAAGGTGCAATCAAGACCATCAGCGAAGGCACCATGCCTTTGGCCAAAGGGGCTGAATGAACCAGACGCGAGAAGATCCGGGTGTAGAAAACCAGAGCCAGCACGGCACCCACGGCCAGCGCAAACAAATTGAATTCGGCCGCCCAGACCATCGGCATGTGCGCACCGGTGACTGCGATATCAAGGGTGGCAACGCCGGGGATCAGCCAGGCGGGCACCGCATTCAAGGGATCCTGGGCACCGGACAACAGGCGCGAAACCACCAGGCCTGCGAGTAGCACGGTCAGTATGCTGCCCAGTATCCAGAGTGCTTCGCCGAGCAGCGGGCTGTGGGGTGCCGCCACGGCGGAAAGCAGCAACAACGCAATGGTGACGGTACCGAAAAAGTTGCTGGCAACCGGATGATTGAATTCGGCACGCACCGCTTCAGGGTGTTTGACCCATTTACTCAGGTATCCCAGGGTCAGCAACACGAATACCAGGCCGGCAAACGCGCCGATCGCCTCACCCAGCAGGCCGCCGATACCGAAATACTGACCACTCAAGCGCCAGGCCAGACCCAGGCCAGCCAGGCCCATGACCGCGCCGAACAGATTGATGGGCAGGTTTTTGATGGAAGTCGTACTGCTGGTTACCGATTGAGCCACAGCGACGTTAGGGGTGTATGCAGCGTTCATGGCAGTCTCCCGTTTGACTGAATTTGCTGTTGGGGCTATTTTCAGCCAATCAGCCTTTGGCTGAAATAGTCACATTACGACGTATTCAGCCAATGATTCGACGAGGACAGACATCATGCGCATCACCCTCCTGGCCTTCCCCCGCGTACAGTTGCTGGACGTGGTCGGTCCGGCGGATGTCTTCTCCGAGGCAGCCAAACAGTTGGGCAATCCACGGGCCTACCGGATCGAAGTGATCGGCACCGACAAAGGGATGATCAAAGGCTCAAGCGGCCTGAGGCTTGCCATCGACGAGACCTTCGAAACTTATAAAGGCAGGATTGATACCTTGCTCGTGGCCGGCAGCCCGCACATCGACGAGATCGCGCAAAATCCCGCCTTGCAGGATTGGCTGCGCAAGCAGGCCGGATCGGTGCGCCGAATCGGTTCGGTGTGCAGCGGCGCGTTCCTGCTGGCCGCCGCCGGCCTTCTGGACGGCCGCCGGGTCACGACGCACTGGAATTCCAGCGCGAAACTCGCCAGGGAACATCCGCACACCCAGGTCGACGCCGACAGTATCTTCATCAAGGACGGCAACCTCTATACCTCGGCAGGGGTCACGGCGGGCATGGACCTGGCCCTGGCGCTGGTCGAGGAGGATCACGGTCGGGAACTGGCGCTCAGCGTGGCGCGCGAGATGGTGATGTTCTTCAAGCGACCGGGCGGGCAATCGCAGTTCAGCGCGCAATTGGCCGCCCAGACGGCCGAGCGCAGTGTGATCAGGGAGGTGCAGGATTACGTGGTGCAGCACCTGAAGGCCGATCTGAGCGTCCCCACCCTCGCCGCCCGCGCTGGCATGAGCGAACGCAACTTCGCCCGCACCTTCAAGGCAGAAGCCGGCTCGACCCCGGCCGAGTTCGTGGAGCTGGCCCGCATCGATGCCGCCAGGCGATTGATCGAAGATTCCGACATCTCGCTCAAGCGCCTGGCCGACACCGTGGGCTATGCCAATACCGACGGATTCAGAAGAGCCTTCATGCGCCGGCTTGGGGTTGGGCCGACTGATTATCGCAAGCGCTTTTCAATCGGTTGATCCTACACGGTGAACTGCGACACCACCTTGCTCAAACCGATGGCCAGCTTCGACAGTTCACTGCTGGCTACCGAGGTCTGATCGGCCGCCGAGGTACTTTGCGCCGACAGATCCCGAATACTCATCAGGTTCTGATCCACGGATCGTGCGACGTGGGCCTGTTGCTCGGAGGCTGTGGCGATCAGCAGGTTGCGTTCATTGATCTCCGCTACCGCCCTGGAGATTTCCCGAATGGCCTCCCCGGCTTCGCGTGCGATTTCCAGGGTCTTGATGGCTTCGGCGCTGCTTTGCTGCATCGACAGTACGGACTTGTCGGAACCAGACATGATGCCGCTCATCATCTGTTCGATTTCCTGGGTCGATTCCTGAGTCCGGTGCGCCAGCGCCCGGACCTCGTCGGCCACCACGGCAAAGCCCCGCCCCTGCTCGCCGGCGCGGGCGGCTTCGATGGCGGCGTTCAGGGCCAGCAGGTTGGTCTGTTCGGCAATGGCCCGGATCACGTCGAGCACCTTGCGGATGCCCTGGGTCTGTTGCGCCAACTGCTCCAGGTCGCTGCTGGTCTGCCCCACCGAGCCCGCGAGGTTTTCAATCGACGAAATGGTCCGGGCGACCCGGTCCAGGCCAGTCTGCGCGGCGGTGCCAGACTGTTGAGTGGATTTGGACGCCGACACCGCATTGCGGGCGACATCCTCGACCGCAACAGTCATCTCGTTGACCGCCGTGGCGGCCTGTTCGGTTTCGAGGTTCTGGCGCTGGATACCGGATTTCGATTCGTCGGTGATCGCGCTCATTTCTTCGGCCGCCGAGGCCAGTAAGGAAGAAGACTCGGAAATATGATTGATCGTGCCCTTGAGGTTTTTCAGCATCGCCGCGGCCGATTGCTGCAGGTCCGTCAGCTCATCGGCGCCCGACACTTCCACATTGCTGCGCAAATCTCCTTCGGCAATTTTCTGGTTGACCTGCAGCAACGATTGCATCGGCAAGACGATGCTGCGGGTAAAGAAGATGGCGATGGCAACCGTGAGTACAAGGCCCATGACAATGATCGCGATCACCCAGACCAGTCCGCTGTCAAAGGCGGCACGGGCGTTCGAACCCGAGGTTGCGGCGCCCACCGTATTCACGGCGGCCAACTCATCGATGGCTTCCATCAATGCCGTGGCGGCCGGTACGGTGACTTTACGGATGTAGTCAAAGGACTCGAGTTGGGTTTGCTTGTCCGCTTGGGTCAACAGAACCTGGACCTTCTCGTGGTAGTTCTTGATCAACTCCAGGACTTTTTCATATTTGACCCGCTCCGCCTCAGAGGAAACATTGGGTTCGTAGTTGCGGGCGACCTCATCGAGGGTTTTGTCCTGATCGAGGACTTTGCTTCGCGCGCCGTCCTTATCGGACGCGCCGTCAATGATGTAATACAGCAGTGAAAGCCGCAGGTTGTAAGCGCTTGACTTGATCTTCGCGGAGCCCTGGATGCTCGGCAGCCAATCGACTTCCAGCCTTTTGGCCTGCACGCCGATTTGCGACATTTTCCAGACGGACAGCCCGCCCATGCACAACAACAATAGGCTGATCACGCCAAAGCAAAGAGTTGCCCGTGCGCTCAGCCTGATGCGTCTGATCATCATTTTTCCAGTTCCAGTTCGATGCGATGGTTTTGGTTTTTCCGGAGCCGAAGGTCAAGCCACGGGGGAGTTACCAGCGCATACACCCTAATCAGCCGGATCAGGGAGGAACATCAGTCAAACCGGAAAAGCGGGCACAGGAAGTGAAACTGTATCGGTCAACTGTAGGAGCGAGCCTGCTCGCGATGGCTGAGTGTCAGGCGACAGGGTTGTTGAACGTGCCGGCCCTATCGCGAGCAGGCTCGCTTCTACAGAGGTTCAATCGTCAGAAATCGAAAAACACCGTCTCCGACTCACCCTGGACATGAATGTCGAACCGGTACGCCAGCTTGCCGTCGACGGTGCAGCGCTTGGCAATCAGGGTTTCGCGCCGGTGCGGTTGTTCGATCAGATTCAGTACCGGGTCTACCGCATTGGCCTGTGGCTCGTCGTCGAAATACAGGCGAGTGTGCAGGTGAATGTTGATGCCCCGGGCAAACAGCGCGACGTTGACGTGGGCAGCCATGGGCACGCCGGCGGCGTTTTTCACGGTGCCGGGTTTCACGGTGTTGATCGTCCATTCGCCGACGTCGGTGGTGGCGGTACGGCCGAAGCAGTTGAACGGTTTTTCCAGGTCGAAATCGGTGTCGTAGACGCCATCGTGATTGGCTTGCCAGACCTCCAGGAACGCATCACGGATCAGGTGTCCGTTACCGTCGTAGACATGACCGAGCAACACAACGTGCTCACCCGGCGCGCCGGGCTTGGCCATTTCATTCCAGATTTCCTGTTCGCGCGGCGGGTTGCCGGCGGCTTCCAGCGCCAGGCCGATGTGCACATAGGGGCCGGCTGTTTGCGATGGGGTTTCAGGCAGAAGTTGAACGGGCATGCGCAGGCCTCCTCAGCAGTTTTCGAAGTGGGTCTTGCGCTGGCCGCGCAGGACGATATCAAAACGATAAGCCAGGCAATCCATGGGATTGGCCATGCTCATGTCGAGCCTGGCGATCAGGCTCTGCACCGCTTCCGGGTTGGCGATCGACTTGACGATCGGGCACATCGGGATCAGCGGATCACCTTCGAAATACAGCTGGGTAATCAGGCGCGTGGCAATGGACGGGCCACTGATGGAAACGTGGATATGCGCCGGGCGCCAATCGTTGGGACCGTTGCGCCATGGGTATGGGCCGGGCTTGACGGTGCGGAAGCTGTAGTTGCCATCGCGGTCGGTCAGGGCACGACCGACGCCACCAAAATTCGGGTCAAGGGGCGCCAGGTAACTGTCCTTCTTGTGGCGGTAACGGCCACCGGCATTGGCTTGCCACATTTCCACCAGGGTGTGGGGAATCGGCTTGCCGTACTGATCGCAGACGCGGCCGGCGACGATGATGCGCTCGCCGATGGGCAGGCCGCCGTTGTTGAAATTCAACAACAGGTCGTTGTCGTAGCGCCCCATCTTCAGATGGGAAAAGTCCGGGCCGCTGGCTTCGGAGGCCGATTGCGGGATGCTCACCAGCGCCTGGCGCGGCGAACGCAGGATCGAGGTCTTGTAGTCAGGGGTCAGGGCTTTGGGATGCCAATTACGGTCACGAATGACGAAGCGGCTATCTTGCGCATCAGACATGTCGATTGTCCTGTTGTTATGGATGAACGGAAGCAGGCACTGCACGAGCAGTGACGCGTGGCCTCAGTGTCCCCTCGGACGACCTCTTGCAAAAGTGAAAAAACCGAACCTATCCATATCCAAATGGTTATGGATACTGCCCTTCACGGTACTCCTGCCCGACCTCGCGCAGAGCTTCCACACACCACTGCACCGCCGCCGTCCCCGGCAACGCCGGGTTGCTGCACAACCCCACCGAACCACCGGGTTCACGCATTCCCAGGTCCAGTTCCTGCAACTCACCCTGGCGCAAGTCCTGCCGGACCGCATCATGGGGCGCGACCCAGATGGCCTGGCTGCATTGCACATAACGCCGGCTCATGGCCACCGACAGGGTTTCCAGGCGTTGCCGTGAAGGGGTTATCCCGTGCTGCACAAACAGGCTGTCGGCGAACTTGCGGATGGTCGTCCCGGCCGACGGCAGTATCAGCGGGTATTTTTCGAGGTTCTTCGGTCCCAATGGATCGGTGAGCACCGGATGGCCTGGGCGCACCACCAGGGTCATGGATTCGCTGTAGAGATGCTCGAACGCCAGTCCCGAAATCAACGGGCTGTCGGTCATGCGGCCGACCACCAGGTCCAGTTCACCGACCCGCAGTTGCGAGAGCAGATAGGCACTGGGCCCGGTCATGATGCTGATGACCAATGAGGCGTGGCGTTCGTGCAGGCGGCGGACCACTTCAGGCACCAGCAGGCTTTCGACGGTGGACAGCACCCCGAGCCGAACGGTAATGGGCTCATGCACACCGGCGCGCAAACTGTTGACCCCTTCTCGCAGCGATTGCACGCTCGGCCCGGCATAGCCCAGAAAGGCAGCACCGGCCTCGGTCAGCGTCGTACCCTTCTTGCCCCGCTCGAACAGCGTGGTCTCCAGCAGGGTTTCCAGCTCCTTCAAGGTCTTGGAAAGCGCCGGCTGACTGATCGCCAACTTGTCGGCGGCGCGCGCCAGGCTGCCCTGGCGCGCCACCTCGAGAAAACACACTAGATGGCGGAATTTGATTCGGGTATCGATATTCAATCGGGTCGCTCTGCCTGCGTGGAATGACTTCCATCGGTGGTGGATGAAACGCGTTGGCAGGCAGTGTTGCGCTGCGCCCTTTCGTTTTCAACACCCGGCTGCGATCCAGGCACCTACCGAGAGGTATCGAGGACAAGCCTGCCCGATAAATGACGGCCCATGCTTTTTTCGATCGCCACGCTTGCCTCACTCAAGGGGAATGTCTCGACGTCGACGGTAAGGTGGCCCTTGTCGAACAGTTCGGCGATCAGCGAAAGCTGGCGGCCATCGGAGCGGGTGGCAAAGTTGGCGGGCGTCACGCCGTAATCGTTGGCCAGCGTCATGTTCGGCAGGCTCACCGGTGACACCAGCACGCCATTTCTTTTCAGGACCTTGAACGAACGGGCCTGGGTGTCGCCATCCACCAGATCCAGCACGACATCCACGCCGGATACCAACTCATCGAACGCCTGGGTCGTGTAGTCGATGGTGTAATCGGCGCCAAGATCCTTCAGGTAGGCATGGTTGTGCGCAGAGGCCGTTGCGTAGACTTCGGCCCCCAGATACTTGGCAATCTGCACTGCCATGCTGCCGACGCCACCGGCCGCGGCGTGGATCAACACCTTCTGGCGCCGTTGCACGCCCGCGTGTTCGGTCAGTGCCTGCCAGGCCGTCAGTGCCGCGGCGGGAACAGCGCCAGCCTGCAAGGCACTGAGCGATTTTGGTTTGATCGCCAGTTTTGAAACCTGGGCAACGGCTTTGGTCGCGTAACCACCGACGATGTTGATGAAACCGAACACTTGATCACCGAGGCTGAACTCACGCACGTCCGGCCCGAGCGCAACCACGGTACCCGCCACTTCAACCCCGGGGGTAAAGGGCAACGGCAACGGGATGAACGCTTTCATGGCGCCGGACAGGATCTTCCAGTCAATCGGGTTGACCCCTGCCCCGGCGACTTCGATTAGCACTTCACCTGCACCGGCCACCGGGTCTGCAATGTCTTGCAGGCGTAAAACTTCAGGACTGCCGTATTCGTACACACGTATGGCTTTCATGGAGGTCTCGACTATTGGCGAATCAGGAAAAAATTGCGCTGCGAAGAACGGGCTCTCGCAGCGCGGGCAGGGATTCAACCGCGGCGGGCATCAAGGCTGAAGCGACCGGCGCCGAAAGCCACGACCTGCAGCAGGCCACCGGCCATGGCGATGTTCTTGAAGAAGTGGATGAACTGGTTTTGATCGCCCAGCGCGTTATGGAACGCCAGTGCGGTCGCCACACTGAAGACCGCCAATACAGCGGCCACGCTGCGGGCACGGTAACCGGCGATCAGCGCCAGGCCACCCCCGATCTCGACGATGATCGCCAGTGCCAGCGCCAGTTGCGGAAACGGCAAACCTACCGAGCCGATGTACCCGACCATCATCGCGGGAGCGGCCAGTTTCGAGAAACCGGAGAGAATGAAGATGGCGCTGAGCAGTACGCGGCCAATCAACGAAGCCGAGGCCTGGGCCGCGTCGGAGCGGCTCTGTTCGGCAGTAGTGGTGTGAGCGATGTTTGCAGAAGTCGTCATGAGGGAATTCCTTCAAGGTGTGCGCGACTCGCCATGAGCCGCTGCCGTGAAGAAATCTTGCACCTCGTCAGCTAGCCTGAATAGCCGACTAATTTAGATCATTAGATTCGATAAAATAGACAAGCTGTGCACTCACTGTTAGCACTACCGGGATAACATTGGGCATTACGTTCGAGGAAACAGGCATGATTTCAGATCCCGGAACCCCAACCCTCGATCAACTGCGCGTGTTCCTGACCGTGGTTGAAGTCGGCAGTTTTGCTGCTGCCGCGAGAAAACTTCATCGGGCCACTTCGGTCATCAGCTACTCGATTGCCAACCTGGAAATGCAGCTCGGCGTGTCACTGTTCGACCGCCAGACCACGCGCAAACCGCAACTGACCGATGCCGGCCGCACCGTGCTGGCCGAAGCCCGAACCATCGCCAATGGCATTCATGGCCTGCGCGCCAAAGTGAAAGGACTGCTTCAGGGGCTCGAAGCCGAAGTTCACGTGGTGCTCGATGTGATGCTGCCCCCGGAACGTGTGGTGGATGCGCTCAAAACCTTTCGCGAAGAATTTCCCACCGTTGCCCTGCACTTGCATATGGAAGCCCTGGGTGCCGTCACGGAACTGGTGATCAACCGTGGCGCAATCATCGGCGTCAGCGGGCCAATGAACGAAGGGATCGACGGTATCGAAAGAATTGGCGTGGGCAGTGTCGAGTTGATTCCGGTGGCGGCCCCGAATCATCCGCTGGCTTCAAGTGAATCCAATGCGCGCGGTGCCGGTCGAGAGTTCACGCAACTGGTGCTGTCCGATCGCTCGGTCCTGACCAAGGACAAGGATTTTGCCGTGCTCAGTAACCGCACCTGGCGCCTGGCGGACCTGGGCGCCAAGCACATGCTGCTGCGTGAGGGCATCGGCTGGGGGAACATGCCGGCACCGATGGTCCGGGAAGATCTGGACAGCGGCCGACTCGTGCAATTGGACATACCGGAGTACAAAAGCGGCGAATATTGCTTCGACGTCATCTACCGCACGGACCTGCCACCGGGTCCGGCGGCGAGGTGGTTGATCGACAGATTCGTCAAACAAGGCTCGCTGTCGGACACCTGAGTTTGAGGCTGATCGATGGGGCTGCCCAAGCCCGTACGTCAACGCAAGTTCCGGGGCCGGTCACAAGGGGTATAACTGTCAGAACAAAAAGGCGGGTCACCCGGCACAGGTCCTCCAAAGACACGCCCGGTCTGAACGGCGCCTGCGGCGCGGAGCGATGTGATGAGTTGCAGAGCATGGCGATTGGCTCGCAAGAGCCTTCCTGGCGGTATCGTGCTGGCCTTGCTGGTGGCGCCACTGTGCGCCAGCGCCATGTACAAATGCCAGGCCAGGGACGGAGCCATCAGCTACACCAGCCGAGTTATCGCCCGCGCCCACTGCACTCGCGTGAATGACGCGGCGGGCGCCGGTGTCGGTGCCAAGGCAAAGGCCCGGCCACAGCTCGTGCGGGACGACAGCTCTGGCGCGATGCGCATTCGGGTGTACACCTTCATGCACAGGGGTGTTCGCCAATATGTGAGCCGGCGCCCCGAGGGGATCACCGCAAGGGTCGATATCCTTGAGGTCTATTACATCAAGGGCTGCTACCTGTGCATGATGCCAAAGGATTTCAAGGTCGCCTCATTGCGCCTGGACACGCAGTCCTATCGGCGGGAGATCGAAGCCGCTTCGGGTCAATATGGTGTCGACAGGGCGCTGGTCCGCGCCGTGATCCATGCCGAATCGGCGTTTCGCCCCTACGCCATTTCCGATGTCGGCGCCCAGGGACTGATGCAGTTGATGCCCGCCACCGCCGAACGTTTTGCCGTGGACAATCCGTTCGACGCACGACAGAACATTCGTGGTGGCGTGCGTTACCTGGCCTGGCTGCTCAAGCGCTTCAACGGCAACCAGATGCTGGCGCTGGCAGGTTACAACGCCGGCGAAGCGTCCGTGGACCAGTACAACGGCGTGCCTCCCTACGCGGAAACGCAATCCTACGTCACTCGCGTCCAGTCTTTGACCGAACGCTATCGCAACCATCGCTGATGCCTGAGGGCGTATGCCCCTGATGGTCAAGCCCGTCTCATCGCTGCTGAAAAGCGACTTTCAACCCAAGCGAAACAAACAAGGTTCCGATTATTTTTCCTTCCCAGCGTCGTAATCCCGAAAGGCCCTTGAGACACCGGCTCAACGGCCGAATGGTGATGGACAGGACGCTGGTATAGGCCGCGCTCAGCCCCGAGAAAATCAACCCGAGCACCACGAATTGACTCAAGGAAGAGCCGGATTCCGGGTGAATGAATTGAGGCAGGAATGCCAGGAAAAACAACGCGGTTTTCGGGTTCAGTACCTCTGCGCCGACCGCTTGGATAAACGCCTGGGGCAATGTCACCTCGGCCAATGGGGTTCGCGTATTGCTGCCGGATTGAGCAAAGAATGCCCGCACGCCCAGATAAATCAGATAACAAGCCCCCACCGTCTTGACGACGTCAAACGCGAGCGCCGAGGTCATAAGAATGGCCGACAGGCCCAGCGCGGCGCTCAAGGTGTGGATCAGGTCACCTGCGGCAATGCCCAGCCCGGTAGCAATGCCGACTTTACGACCACCCTGAAGGGTTCGTGTGATGACCAGCAGCACGGCCGGCCCCGGGATTAAGAAAAGACCGATGACCACTGCTACGTAAGTCACGATTGATGCGAGATCAAACATCGCCAGTTACCTTAAGTCAGGACAGGGTTCCAGTTATCCTTATCCATACGTTGAAAGCAATCTGACTTTACTCATCCCTCGGAATGCAGATCTGGTTATTCCCCCATCCATGTCCGACGGACGTAGCTGGCAACCGACTGTTTGCATGTGATTCAGGGATAAGCCAAGGGATTGACGATCATTTAATTCGCGCAGCTTCTAATTCATGAGACGGTTTTAGCAATGACCTCCAATACCCGTCACTTCACGCTGGGCTCGGCCCTCAAGTTGCTGATGGCAGCGTGTGCAATAACCCTGATCGGCTGCCAACGCAGCGACGAGACCGGACAGTGCAACGCCGCTGCGCAAGTGCCCGCCCGGCAGGCGATCATCATCGGGATTGACGGCCTGCGAGCCGACGCGGTCAGCCCGACACTTACCCCTTTTTTGTACCAACTGGCAGAGTCCAAGGGCTTGGCCTGGGGGAAAATCGATGTCAGCAACGGACGCACGCAACAGACTTTATCCGCACCCGGATGGACCAGTGTGCTCACCTCCAGTTGGGTAAGTGCCCACGGGATTGTTGATAACAACAGCGCAGGACCGGTCAAAAGCCCGACCGTGTTCGAGCGCTTGCAAGCCCGAAAAGCCGACAGTCGCAGCCTTCTCATTACGTCCTGGGCAACGCTGTACGACTTGATCGAGGGGCGTCTGCGGACCTTGCCGCCAATACACCATGCGGCGTATTTGCGTAAGGACGATGCCGCGGTCGAGCAAGAAGTATTGACCACCTGGCGAACCTGCCAACCCGACCTGGCCTTCATTCATCTCGACGCTGTAGACGAAGCGGGCCATAAAAGTGCTTTCGACCCGTCAGACCCGGGCTACGCCGCCGCCGTGCGAGCAACCGACGCCCGCATCAGTCGTCTGTGGGAGAAGGCCTTTACGTCACCTTCCGCCTCGGGTGCTACGCCTGAGCGTCTGGTCATTTTCACCAGCGATCACGGTGGTGTCGGCAACAAGCACGGCGGCTATTCAGAAGTCGAGCGCTGGACGCCGCTGCTGGTCATATCGCCGCCCGGGTATCCGGCGGTGAACATCAGCAAATCGGTTGATATCGGTCAGGCCTCGCTGGACTTCTTGCAGTGAAGGCTGGACTGCCTCCGTGCGGTGGCCCGTGCTGGAACCTGAGACGGCTGGCCAAACTTTCATCTCAAGGGCTGCCCCTCACGACGACCAGCAAACAACCAGATGCAGCCCCCTCTCTCAGAGAGCAACAGTCCCAATCTGCTGCAAGAACGTCAGGTTATCTTCCAAATGCCAGTTCTCCGCAATCCGGCCATCAGCAATGCGGTAGATGTCGGTGGCAATGAAATTGACCGCTTGCCCCTTCCCTTTCACACCGTTGAACGTGCCGCTAAAGTGCCCCGTGAAGCGCAGGTGCGACACCACCCGATCGCCACTGACGATCATCTGCTGAACCTCGCAATTCAAGTCGGGCACGGCCGCATGGAAGGCCTTGGACGCCGCCAGCGGGCCGGCGATGCCTTGGGCTCGGCCCGGGGGCAAGGCGCGGTCCATGAAGTCGGGCGCCAGTGCTTCGCGGGCCAGATCGGGGTTGCCGGTGGACCAGAATGTTGCGTATCGCCGTGCCGCGAGGGTCTGCGCCTGGACCTGTTCAGGCTTGGCGCCTGGATCGGCAATCAGCACTTTGGGGGTGACCAGCACCGGGTCGGCGGCAACGGCGTTCTGGCCAAGGACCGTGACAGTGACAGCGGCGGCCAGCAGGCCAGTGATCAAACTGCGCATTGGCTTTCTCCGGTGGTGATGGCTGGGTAATCGCTGTAGCCCTGGGCCGTGCCGCCGAACAACGTGGCGGGATCAAGGGCGGCCAGCGGCAGGTCTTGCGCCAGTCGCAGCGGCAAATCGGGGTTGGCCACGAACGGTCTGCCGAACGCCACGAGGTCTGCATAGCCCTTGCCGATCACCCACTCGGCGCGTGCCCGGTCGTAGTTGCCGGCGACGATGATCGGGCGAGTGAAGCGTTGACGAATCGCCTGGCGGAACGACTCGGTGAACACCGGTGCATCGTCCCAGTCCGCTTCGACCAGGTGCAGGTAGCCGATGCCCTTGGCCTGCAGGTATTCGGCGGCCTCGAGTATGGTCGGCAGGATGTCCGGGCAGGCCATGCCACGGGCGGTCAGGAATGGAGCCAGACGGATGGCCGTGCGCTCGGAACCGACTTCATCGCTGACCGCGTCGACCACTTCCTTGAGAAACCGCAGACGGTTGCTGCGCGAACCGCCGTATTCGTCGGTCCGCGTATTGGACGTGGTGCGCAGGAACTGATCCACCAGATAACCGTTGGCGCCGTGGATCTCCACGCCATCGAAACCGGCACGTATCGCCCGGCGTGCGGCCTGGCGGAAGTCGTCGACGATCTGCGCAATCTCGGTGCGGGTCAGTGCCCGGGGCGTCGGGGAATCGAACATGCCACCCTGACCGGTGACAGGGTCGACTTTCCAGATTTGCCCTTCAAAGGGTTCGGCAGACGGCGCCACCGGCAGTTCGCCCTCATGGAAGTCCGGATGGGACAAGCGCCCGACGTGCCACAGTTGCAGGAAAATACGACCGCCCTCGGCATGCACCGCCTGGGTCACGCCCTGCCAGCCTTGTACTTGCGCTTCAGTGTGGATGCCGGGGGTGAAGGAATAGCCCTTGCCCTGTGGAGAAATCTGCGCCGCCTCCGTCACGATCAATGCCGCCGATGCACGTTGCGCGTAGTACTGCGCGTTGAGGCTGTTGGGGATGTCGCCGGGCTGGCTGCTGCGCGCTCGGGTCATGGGCGCCATCACGACCCGGTGAGGGGCATTGAGGCCTGCGAAGTCGATGGGGGTAAATAAAGTGGTCATGGTGTCAGTTCCTGGGCCGTTGAGAGTGGATGGGCTCAGTCTGCAATCGGGGGTCTGATTTGATAATTGGGCTAGTCTTTGATGGATTATCAAAAAAATTGGAAGAATGATGGATAACCTGGAAGCCATCCGCCTGTTTGTCGAAGCGGCTCAACTGGGTGGGCTGTCGGCTGCGGGACGCAAGTTGGGGCTGTCCCCTGCCGCCGCCAGCGCGCGCCTGCTCAAGCTAGAAGCGTCGCTCGCCACTCGACTGTTCGAGCGCACAACCCGCCAGCTGAGACTGACCGACGAGGGGCGGCTTTATCTGCAACATTGCCGTCAGGCGTTGCAGGCGCTGGACGATGCACGAGCGGCGCTGTCGGCGGAGAAAAAGGAAATTCGCGGCAAGATCCGGGTCTCTGCAACGTCGGATTTCGGCCGGCATGTGTTGAACCCCTGGCTGGATGAGTTCACGGCCCGCTATCCCCAGGTGGTGCCGGCGCTGCTGCTGTCCGACTCGCTGTCGCACCTGATCGCCGACGACGTCGACCTGGTGATCCGCTTCGGCGTGCTGCCGGACAGCTCGTTGATTGCACGGCCACTGGCCGCCAATCGGCGTGTACTGTGCGCCGCGCCGAGCTATCTGCAACGCAAGGGTGCGCCTGGTCATCCGCACCAGTTGGGCGAGTTCGATCACATTGTCGCCGGCCAGTCAGGCTGGTCCAGCGACTGGCGCTTGTACCGTGGGGAGGAGACGATGCTGTTCAAGGTGCCGCTGGAGGCGGCGCGTGAAACCAATGACGGCGCGCTGGCTCGCCAATGGGCGATCGATGGCCACGGCATTGTCCTCAAGTCGATCTGGGACGTGAACGCCGACCTGGCGGCGGGACGTTTGAGTCTGGTGCTGCCCGAGTGGCAGTCGGTCGAGGCCCCCGTGCACGCGCTCTACCCCCGCAGCCGCTACCTGGCGCCAAGGGTTCGGGCATTGCTGGATTTTTTGTGTGAACGCTTCGAACAGGCTTCGCGGGAGATGGCTATCTGAAGGGCATGGAGTAGATATTTCCAAAACTTTTGATAATCCATCAACTGTCAGCCAAATTTTCAAATCCATGGATAGTTTGCACAATGGCATCACTTCATTGGTACCGCAGGGCATTCTCATGCATCTGGATCACGCCAACATCGTCGTCGCGGATCTCGACAAAACCCTTGGTTTCTTCACCGAGGTGCTGGGGTTCACAATAGGGCCTCGCCCGGGTTTTCGGGTGCCGGGCGCCTGGCTTTATAGTCAGGGCCGACCGCTGATTCACCTGTCCCAGGCCACAGCTGGATTGCCTGCTGGCAAAGTGTCGCCGCGCATCGACCACATAGCCTTACGCGTCGCTGATCTCGACGAGTGGAACGCCGTGCTCGATCGCCTGAAAGCTCGAGGCCTCGACTACCAGATCAATGCGCCGCACGACGGCAGCGACTTTCAGCTCTGGGTATCACTGGCCCCAGGCGTTACCGTGGAAATCATCGCAACAGCACTGAAACTGTAGAAGCGGGCTCGCTCGCGATGGACTTGAAAACGCCGAGGGGCATCAGCGCCCCAGCTCACCCAGCTGTACAGAGGCCGCCGAGGTCAATCAGGCCCCCCACTACGGCAACCTCTCCCCCGAAGACACCACACACTCCTTCAAAAACATCATCAACGCCCCCGCCGCCGGCGACAGGCTGTGCCCCTTGCGGGTGAGCATGCCGATCTGCCGCTCCACCTTCGGCTCGGCCAGCGGCAGGAAGGCGAGTTTTTCGTTCTCCTGCGGAAACGCCAGGTAAGGCAAGGTGCTGATGCCCACGCCCTCCTCCAGCATGGCAATCAGCGAGATCATGTTGGAGATGGACAGTCGGCTGTGCTCCAGCAGGCCTTCGGCTTCGGTGCCTTCCAGCAACCGCGAAGTGCCGTTGCGGATCATCGGCAGGCCTTGCAGGTGTGACCAGTGCAACTCGCCAGCGGCCTGCAACAAGGGGTGGTCGGCCCGGCACACCACGCCCACCTGATCGTTGAGCATCGGCGCGAACTCCAGCTGCTCGTCTGCCATCCACATGCTACTGATGCCGAAATCCACCTGCCCCTGGGCCAGCAACTGCTGGACGCTGTCGGCGGTGCCGTCCTGGATGCTGATCTGCACATTCGGGTGTTCGGCGACGAAGCGCGCCAAAGGTCCGGGCAATAGCCGGCTGGCCACCGAGGGCACGGTGGCGATGCTGACCTGACCGATCTCATGCCGGGCCAGCAGCATGACCTCACGGGCAATGCGGTCGTGGTGGTCGATCAGGCCTCGGAACAACGGCAGGCAATGCTCGCCGAAGGGTGTCAGCTCGACCCGCCCGCCGCCCTTCTCGATCAACGCCTGACCGAGCTTCTGCTCCAGCTCGCGCACTGCCAGCGAAATCGCCGGTTGCGTGCGATAGGCCTGGCGTGCGGCGGCGTGGAAGCTCTTGAGCTCGGCCACCAACAGGAAGTAGCGCAACTGGGCGATTTTCAGCTCGGGCAACATGGTTAGTAATCCTTATCAGATCATTTTTTTTATTAATTTTTATTTGCGCCATATTGCTCGCAAGATGAGAGCCAGGCAAACGGAGGCTTCTCAATGTCACTCACTCCCTACAAAAACTACATCGATGGACAGTGGTGCGAAGGCCACGCAACGCAGGCCAACCACAGTCCCTCGGACACCCGCGACCTGATCGGCGAATACCATCAGGCCAGCGCCGAACAAACCCGCCTGGCCATCCAGGCCGCCCGCACCGCGCAACCGAAATGGGCGGCCACTGGCCTGGAAGCACGCCAGCAGGTGCTGATGGCCATCGGCGACGAGCTGATCGCCCGCAAGGAAGAACTCGGCGAGTTGCTCTCTCGCGAAGAAGGCAAGCCATTGGCCGAAGGTATTGGCGAGGTCAACCGCAGCGGCCAGTTCTTCCATTACTACGCCGCCGAAGTGCTGCGCCAGATGGGCGAGACCGCCGACTCGGTGCGCCCCGGTATCGACATCCAAGTCCATCGCGAGCCGGTGGGCGTGGTGGGCATCATCACCCCCTGGAACTTCCCCATGGCCACGGCGGCCTGGAAGATTGCCCCGGCGCTGGCCTTCGGCAATGCCGTGGTGTTCAAGCCGGCCAACCTGGTGCCGGCCAGTGCCTGGGCGCTGACCGAAATCATCAGCCGCCAGGCCCTGCCCCACGGCACCTTCAACCTGTTGATGGGCAGCGGCGCCAGCGTCGGCGAAACCCTGATCCAGTCGGCCGATATCGATGCCCTGACCTTCACCGGCTCCCTGGCCACCGGCAAACGCGTCGCCGTCGCCACCGCCGGCAATCTGGTGCGCTGCCAACTGGAGATGGGCAGCAAGAACGCCCTGGTGGTGATGGACGACGCCGACCTCGACGTGGCCGTGGAATGCGCCCTCAACGGCGCGTTCTTCGGTACCGGGCAGAAATGCACGGCGTCCTCGCGGCTGATCGTCTGCGACGGCATTCATGATCGTTTCGTCGAGGCGCTGCGCCTGCGCATGCGCCAGCTCAAGGTTGGTCATGCCCTGGAAGCTGGCGTGCACATCGGCCCGGTGGCCGAGGCGCGGCAACTGGAGCAGAACCTGGAATACCTGCGCCTGGCCCAGGCCGAGGGTGCCACGCTGGTCGAAGGTGGTGAACGCCTGCAACTGGACACCGACGGCTACTTCATGCGCCCGGCGCTGTTCATCGACAGCCGTAACGACATGCGCATCAACCGCGAGGAAGTGTTCGGGCCGATCGCCTGCGTGATTCGCGTGGCTGATTTCGAAGAGGCCGTGACCACCCTCAACGACACCCCGTACGGCCTCACCGCCGGGATCATCACCCAGTCGCTGCGCCACGCCAGCGAGTTCAAGCGCCGCGCCCAGACCGGCTGCGTGATGGTCAACCTGCCGACCGCCGGCACCGACTACCACGTACCCTTCGGCGGTCGCAAAGCCTCAAGCTTCGGTCCACGCGAACAGGGGCAGTACGCTCGTGATTTCTACACCGTGGTCAAGACCACCTACGTACGGCCTTGATGGAGCGCCTGCCATGCACGACCTTCTGATGATCGACGGCTTGCAGTACTCCAACTGGAGCCCGGAAATTTTCCAGCAAATGCAGGCCGGTGGCTTGAGCGCGGTACACGCCACCATCGCCTACCACGAAACTGCCCGGGAAACCCTCTCGCGCCTGGGCGAATGGAATCGCCGTTTCGAAGCCTGGCCCGAGCTGATCCGCCCGGTGCGTTCGGCCAATGACATACGCCTGGCCCATGAGGAAGGCCGGGTCGGCATCTTCTTCGGCTTCCAGAACTGCTCGCCGATCGAGGACGACATCGACCTGGTGGAGATCTACCGCCAACTGGGGGTGTTCGTCATGCAGCTGACCTACAACAACCAGAGTCTGCTCGCCAGTGGCTGCTACGAGCGTGAAGACAACGGCATCAGTCGCTTCGGCCGCCAGGTCATCGCCGAGATGAACCGGGTCGGCATGCTGATCGACATGTCCCACAGTGCCGAACGCAGCACCCTGGAGGCGATCGAGCTGTCGAGCCGGCCGGTGATCATTTCCCACGCCAACCCGTCGAGCTTCCATGCGGCCAAGCGCAACAAGTCCGATGCGGTCTTGCGCGGCATTGCCGAGTCCGGCGGGCTGCTGGGCTTCAGCACCTACCCCTTCCACCTCAAGGGCGCCTCGGCCTGCAGCCTGGAAAGCTTCTGCGACATGATCGCCAGCACCGCCGACCTGATGGGCGTCGAGCACATCGGCATCGGCACCGACCTGTGCCAGGCGCAACCGCTGTCGGTTCTGGAGTGGATGCGCAACGGCCGCTGGAGCAAGGAGAAGGACTACGGCGAAGGCTCCAGGGACAACGCCGACTGGCCCGATCCGCTGCAGTGGTTCCGCGACAGCCGTGACTTCCCCAACATCGCCAAGGGCCTGCGTGCCCGTGGCTTTGCCGAAGACGACGTACGCAAAATCATGGGACTGAACTGGCTGCGCCTGCTGGAAACCGCCACCACGGCGCAGGCCTGAAGCCCTTCCCTGCACGGACAGCATCAACAATAAAAACAATCGCAGGTTCCGGAGATTTCATGAAAAATCCAAGCACCTTAGAAGCAGATGGTCAGGCCATGAGCTTGCCGATCGCCAAAGACATCGACTGGCCACTGTTCCTGATCAGTGGCGGTTTCCTCGGCGCATTCCTGGTTGCGGCGCTGGTCAACATCGACGCCGTGTCAGCGCTGGTCAACACCCTGTTCGCCTGGTCGACCAAGGCCTTCGGCCTGTACTGGCAGGTATTGATGCTGGCGACCTTCGTGGTCAGCCTGGGCATCTGCTTCTCCAAATGCGGGCGCGTGCGCCTGGGGGGCATCGAGCAGCGTCCCGACACCAGCACCTTCAACTGGATCGCGGTGATCATGTGCGCCTTGCTCGCCGGTGGCGGCGCCTTCTGGGCCGCCGCTGAACCGCTGATGCACTTCGCCAGCCCGCCACCGTTCTTCACCGGCGTGCAACCGCATACCGAAGCAGCGGCCACCGCGGCACTGGCGCAGTCCTTCGTGCACTGGGGCTTTTTGGCCTGGGCGGTACTGGGCAGCCTGCTGGCCATCGTGCTGATGCATTTGCACTACGACAAAGGCCTGCCGCTGGCACCGCGCACCCTGCTCTACCCGCTGTTCGGCAAACGTGCATTGAATGGCCCGATCGGCACCTTCGCCGACGCCGCCTCGATCATTGCCGTGGTCGCCGGCACCATCGGCCCGATCGGCTTTCTCGGCCTGCAGATCAGCAGCGCCCTGCATGCGGTGTGGGGTGTGCCCAACGGCCTGGTCACTCAGTCGGTCACCATCGTGTTGGTGACGCTGATGTACACCACCTCGTGCCTGGTCGGCCTCAAGGGCATCCGCTTCGTCAGCGAGATCAACGTTTGGCTGATGCTGGGGCTAGCGCTGTTCATGGTGGTGTTCGGCCCGACGCTGTTCATCCTCAGCGGCTTCCCGCAGGCCTTCGCCCTGCACGTGGAGCAGTTCCTCCCGCTGACGATGTTCCGCGCCGATCCCAAGTGGCTGGACTGGTGGACGGTGTTCTACTGGGGCTGGTTCATCGGCTATGCACCGATGGTCGCGCTGTACGTCGCACGCATCTCCCGGGGCCGCACCATTCGCGAGATCATCATGACCCTGTCGATCATCGCCCCGCTGGTGACCATGTTCTGGTTCACCGTGGTCGGCGGCACCGGCATCGGCCTGGAGTTGCAGACACCGGGGATCGTCACCGCCCATGGCACCCAGCCTGAAGACCTGCTGCTGGGCGTCACGCAGAACCTGCCGCTGGGTGGCCTGATCAGTGGACTGTTCCTGTTCCTGAGCTTCATCTCGGTGGCCACCAACGGCGATGCCATGGCCTTCACCGTGGCACTGGCGATGTCCAGCAACGACAAGCCGAAGAAATGGCTGTGCGGCTTCTGGGCCATCGGCATGGGCCTGGCAGCGGTGGTGCTGATCACCATCGGCGCCGGTGGCGTGACCGCCTTGCAGTCCTTCATTGTCATCACCGCCGTGCCGGTGTCGCTGGTGATCCTGCCGGCACTCTGGGACAGCGTGCGCATCGCCCGGCACATGGCCCGCGAACAAGGCCTCTGAATCATGATTCGTCCAGGAATAACAACAATGTCCGACACCGCGATTGCAGCGCCCGCGCTGCGCCCCGCCCGCCAGGTCATGGAGCTGGACCGGCTGGGCAGTCACTTCCAGAGTCCCTTGAGTTTCGTGCGCAGCAGCATGCGCCGGATGATGAACCAGAACTGGCAGATCCAGCGCAGCCGATTCGAGCTGGATGGCGAAGGCTTCGGCACCGTTATCTATCGCATCGACACACCGAACGCGCACTACCACTGCGTGATCTTCTCGGCCTACCTGCCGCCGGAGAAACGCAGCGACCGGGTGATCGCCGATCAATGGGACGTTTGCTTCGTGCTGGTGGCCGGTGATGTCGATGAGGCGCAACTGGCCGACCTGCAGCGCAATGTGCCGCTGCAGGAAGCCGGCCGCTTCGACGCGCGAGTCCTGGTGTTGTCCCGCGCCAACCGCAGCCTGCGCAATTTCGAGCGCTTCCTCGGTGCCCTGGTCGAAGGCAACCAGCCAGACCCACGGCAACTGGCCGATGTCGGTTACCTGTATCGCACCACCGCCGTCTACGGCAACGGCAAGTTCGGCATCGCCGACTTCGGTTGCCTGCAGGACAACGCGGACTTCAACCAGCCATTCAGCGCGCAGATGTTCACCGTGTACCTGCTGCGGCATTTCAGCATCGAACAGATCGAGCACATGGCTCGGGCGCGCAATCCGCAACGGGCGGTGAAACTCGACGTGGAATTGCAGCGTTATCTGGGGGTCGGCAACGCCACCGGATTGGGCATGGCGCCCTTCCTGCTCAATCATCCGCAGTTGATCGATCAGTGGCTGCTGGCCCGGGAAACCGCCCTCGGCCGCGTGCTCGCGCAACCCGCTGAGCCAGCACGGATGCAGCGTTTGCACTCGCTGCTGCACCGGGCGCGGCTGCACTTGCAACAGACCCTGACCGAAGACGTGCGCCAACACGAGCAGGACCTGCAAACCCTGGCCGAACTGACCCCGCTCGCCGACTGGTTCAATGGCCAGCCGGCCAGCGACGACCTCTGGCCGCGCCTGCTGGCCTGGAGCGAATCGCACGCAGGCGTTGGTTGTCAGGAGCTGCTGGTCAGCCTGCTGCTGGAGTTGTACCCCGAACAGGTGACACCGCTGGCCGAGCAGATGGGCGTCACCGAGGGCTTGCGCCTGGACGCGCAGATGCCCCTGACCGAACTGCGCGAGTTGATCGAAAACCACTACGACTGGGCCCTGGCCTACGATTTCAGCGATGCCGAGGCCGAGCACTTTTTCTGGTATCGCTCCGCTGAAAAAGAAGAACCCCGCCTGGGCATGCGCGCCGAGGAACCGGGTGCCGAGAAGGAAATGCAACTGGGCATCGCCCGCAATATCCAGCGCTGCCATGGCGCGCTGCTTGAGCACCTGCGCGCGCACCCCGGCGAGTTGACCGCGCACTTCCTGATCGCCCAACCGGCGTTCAAGGGCACGGCGCGCCGCCTGCAAGGCATGGCCCAGTGTGCCTATGGCGAGATCCGCGCCAACCTGCTGGCCCGCGACATGCTGCCTATCCATCTATTGCGCTGCAAACTGGCGTTTTTCGGCGCCGGCAAGTTCGATCCCAAGTCCAGTCGCTGGGTGCGCATCACCCTGTTCCAGGGTGCACCGCTGGTAAGCGAGATTGGCCAGCCGTTCGCCGACGACTGGAACTTTGCGGTCATGCCGGACGGAGATCAGTGACCATGCGTGTATCCCTCAACGAAATCCAGGTGATGTGCCGCAAGGCCTTCGAAGGCATGGGCTTTGCCATGGGCGATTGCGAGGACGCCGCCGACATGATCGGCTGGCTGCAACTGCAAGGGCTGGACGGCGTGGGTGCACTGGATAAAGCCCTGGACTATCTGCAGCGCGAAGCGGACCAGCCGTTTGCCTTGCGCTACGAAGACAGCGCCCTGCTGGTGATCGATGCCAAGGGCCAGAGCGTGTTGCGTTGCGCGGCGACGGCTGTAGAGCTGGCGCTGGGCAAGGCGCTGCGTGGCGGGCACGGGGTGTTGCAGATTCATCACTGTCACAACCGGCTGCTGTTGCTCGGCTATCTGTGCCGGGCCGCCGAGCTGGGGTTGGATGCGCAGGCGCGCTGGGGTGATGCCCGTCAGGTGCACATCGCGTCTTTCAATGCCGGCAACAGTCGTCCCGATCTGCACATCGAAGCGCGACCCGACGGCGAGGAGATCGAGCAGAGCGTCACCGTCAACTTCAGTCGCCCGACCGCATTTTCCCGGTCACCGACCGCCTCGTACACAGTACTTGCCCAGGGTTTCACCGTCAGCGAGCACACCTGGCAACGGCTCAGGCAAATGGCCGAACAGGTATTGGTCGAAAGCACCGAAGCCTCACGCCGCCATGGTGCGGGTGGCGGCAGCGACGCCGACTGACACGCCCCGTTCACTTAAGGAATGTACCCATGAAATTCGCCATCAAAACCGACCTGTTCGCCTCCAAGGCACCGCTGGAATGGGCCGTCGTCGGCAACGGCACGCTCTACACCGCACAAATCCCCATCGATGCCCAGGGCCAGGTGGTCAGCGGCGGCATCGAAGCCCAGGCCCGCCAGACTCTGGACAATCTGCGACATACCCTGGAGGCAGCGGGCAGTTCGCTGGAGGCGGTGACGCAGGTGATGATCTACGTCACCGATCGCAGCTATCTGGCAACCGTCAATGCCGTGTACGCGCAGTACTTCACGGCGCCCTACCCTAACCGCGCGGCGATTGTCGTGGCGGGACTGGCGCGGGAGGAGATGTTGGTGGAGCTGGTGGTGTATGCGTGTATGCCGTTGAAGGATTGCCGATAGCGAGTAGCGGTGCTGTCAGGTGGTCGAGACCGCAACGCTGCGCGAGAGCCCGAGGCTCTCGCGTTGCATCGATGAGCCCATGATCGGCTCACTTCTTGATCGGTGTCACCAGCGTCTTTTCATCGCTGTCGAGGACGAACACGGCCAACAGACGCGCGGGTTGGGTGTCGCTGGCGTTGGCGCTGACCTCATGCACGGAACCCGGCTCCTCGACGAAGTTTTCGCCGACGGTATAGATCTTTTCCGGCTGGCCTTTGACCTTGATGCGAAACGAGCCTTCCAGGACCGTCGCATAAATGAACGCGGTTTTCGGATGGGTGTGGGCCGGCGACGCGGCGCCGGGCCCGTATTCGACGACCACGCCCTTCATGCTCTTGCCGGGGATGTTGGGAATGGGACGGTCAAAGACGACCGTGACCTTGCCGGCGGGTGGCTCGGCAGCGGAGGCGGCGCTGATCGAGAGTGCCGCAAAGACGGCGGCCAGAACGAATCGAGTGACCATGACAGTGCTCCTTCGTAGTTGAGGGTGATTACCGGGTCGCCGAACGGGCGAGCCAGTCTTCGAAGCGGATGGCGCCCAGGCGGGCGTTCTTGCCGGCGGTCAGCGATTGATCGTCGAGCACGGCGCCGAAATAGCGTGCGTTCACGTCCGGCACAACCTGGCGGGCGTCCCCGGTGGCCCGCAAAAAGCGCCTGGCCAGATCGTCGATCGGCAAGGCTTCGGGCCCCGCGACCTCGACCGTGCCGTTGACCGGTGCTGCCAGCACCACATCGGCCAGCGCCGCCACCACATCGTCGGAGGCGATCGGCTGGATCAGCGCTGGCGAGGCGCAAATCTGCTCGCCGACGGCGAACGACTGGACGATACCGCCGACAAACTCGAAGAACTGCGTGGCACGCAACAGCGTGTAAGGCACGTCGGAGGCCTTGATCAGGTCTTCCTGCGCCACCTTGGCCCGGAAGTAGCCGGTGTCGGGCAGCCGTTCACTGCCGACAATCGACAGGGCAACGTGATGGCGAACCCCGGCAGCCGCTTCGGCGGCCAGCAGATTGCGGGTCGAGGTCTGGAAGAAATCGAGCACGGCCTGGTCTTCCCACGACGGCGCGTTGGCCACGTCGACAACCACATCGGCACCGTCCATCGCTTGGGCAAGGCCTTCACGGGTGACGCTGTTCACGCCGGTGCGGGGGCTGGCGGCCAGCGCGTCATGGCCACGCGCCCGGAGGGTGTCCACCAGTTTCGATCCGATGAGGCCGGAGCCTCCGATGACGACGATTTTCATGGCTTCTCTCCACTTGTCGACGGCAAGGATTGCGTCGGTACAGGTGCAGATTGCCTGCGTCGGCCAGGCAAGTCCTTGTGCCAGCCTTGGGTTTAGCTTGGATTTACGTCCAAGGAAGCATTGGTGCGGATCTTGGCGGCCGTGGCGGCCGCCAGTCATGCGCCATGCGCCCGTCACCCCTTGAGCAGGTGCCTGATACGCACGGGCGTCCCCGACACCTGAAAGCGCCGAGCATTTGATTCGATTTTCAGTTCTGCACGAGTGACCCTGCCGTGATGGCGAAGATGGTCGTGCCAGGACTCATCGAAAAACAGCTCGACCCACAGGCGCGGATTTTCGGTGTCCTGCATCAATTGCCAGGAAAAGGAACCGTTGCGGTTCCGCATCTTGCGTACCTCCTGCATCGCCTTCTTGAAGGCCTGAGCATTGGCCACGTCAATCTCATACTCCACCGTCACCATGACCGGGCCGCGATCCCCCTCGACATCGAGTCCCAGCAGCGGTTGAGGCCAATGCAGTGAAGGCGCCAGGTCTTGCGCGCCGAGCACCGGCAGTTTTACCCAGGTGCCCAGCCCCACGCCCAGCACCATCACGGCGGCGGCGATACTCAGCGACAGGGAGATGGACATCCAGCTGGCGACCAGCCCCCAGACCATCCCTCCGATGGCCATGGTGCCGAAAAACACCAGAATGTAGACCGCCAGCGCCCGGGCCCTGACCCAGGCAGGCACCGACGTTTGCGCAGACACTTGAAGACTGGACAACACCGCAATCCAGGCCGCACCGCTGATCAACATCACCGGGATCAGCCAGCGGAAGTCCGGGATCCACGCCAGGCCCAGCAACACCGCCGCGTAAATCAGGCTGGCCAATGCCACCAGCGCATTCACGGCGATGTGGCGCCGAATCGCAGGCAAGAACATGGCTCCGGCGACCGCCCCGACCCCGACGCATCCAAGCAGGATGCCGAATTGCTCGGCACTCCCCTTCAGCTCGCTGCGCACGATCAGCGGCAGCAAGGACATGCCGGCACTGGCGCCCAGGAAGAACGCCAGGGTGCGAACCAGCACCCTCTGCAAATCGCTCGAACTTCGGGCATAACGCCAACCCACCCGGATAGCGCCAAACAAACGCTCCGCCGGCAGCACGGTTTGCTGTGGCGTGCGACGCCAGAAGACCAGGACCGTAATGACGCCGAGGAACGACAGGGCATTGACGGCAAATGTCGCCCATGCCCCCACCAGGCTGATGATGATGCCGGCGATGGCCGGGCCGAGTGCGCGGGCAACGTTCACCCCGACACTGCTGAGCGATATCGCCGCGGGCAGATCGCTGGCCGGTACCAGTTCCGGCGTCAACGCCGACCAGGCCGGCATGGTCAACGCCGTTCCAACCCCCATCGCCAGCGTGAGCAGCAGTAACAGCGTCGCGCTCATCATTCCCGAGAAGGTGACCAGCGCCAGCACCAGCGCAACCACCGCCATTGCCGCCTGCACCACCAGCAGATAGTTTCTTTTGTCGATGATATCGGCCAGCGCGCCCGCGGGCAGTGCCAGCAAGAACATCGGGGCGGCGCCGGCTACCTGCACCATCGCAACCATGAAGGGACTGGCTGACAAGGAAGTCATCAGCCAGCCGGCACCGACCTCATGCATCCATGTCCCGATGCCCGATGCAATGCTGGCAAGCCACAGGCTGCGAAAAAGCCCATGGCGCAACGGTTGCCAGGCCGAAGCCGGCGGTGCCTGATCCTTGCTGATCGTACTCATCGTTGCTCTCTAAAGTTCACGCAGGATCGGCCAGCGATGGGACAGGCTCGTACCGAGGGCCAACCGCCCGGAGCCTGCGATAAAAATCGTCGAAAAGACGATCAGCAGCAGCCAGGCGAATTGCCCTTCGGCCAAACTCCATTCCGGGTGCACCCAGATCACCGATACCGCCAGCAGAAACAGCACGGGCAAGGTCGCCAGGCGCGTCAGGATGCCCAGGATGATGAACAGCGGGCACAGCACTTCGGCGAACACCGCCAGCGACAGCGTCAACAGGCTCCCCATGCCAAAGGGATCTTCGATCACCCCCAGCTCGTGATCGAAATGGAGCAGCTTGGGTATCCCGTGCACCGACAACAACAGCAGGCACCCAGTGATACGCAACCAGCACAATGCGACATCGACAGTGGTCGTTGTCGTCTCGATTTGCGTCGTAGACATAAACCCTCGATTGCTCGACTCGCGCGTGTGCCCCGGTCCCCTTCGGGACCAGGGCCAGACAGATCAGTGACCTTCGGAGGCGTTGAACATAGTCTTGGCGTAAATCAGACCCAGGCCATAGGCGCCACCGTGGGCAATGGAGGTCTTTACCGTCTCGTTGTAGGTGTCGCTGCGAGCCCAGTCACGCTGCAATTCCAGCAGGTATTGCAGTGACGTCATTGGGCGCGCGCCTGCCTGGACCATACGCGTGATGGCGCGTTCATGGGCCTCATCGGAAACGTCGCCACAGGCATCACAAATGATGTAGACCTCGAACCCTTGCTCCAGCGCCGAAATCGCAGGCCCCACGATGCACACCGACGTCCACAGGCCCGCCAGCACAATCCTGTTTCGACCGATCCGGTTCACCTCGACAGCGATCCGCTCATCTTCCCAGGTGTTCATGCTGGTGCGATCGATCAGTTCCTGGCCGGGGAAAGTCGAGGTGATTTCCTCGAACATCGGCCCTGAAAAGCTCTTTTCAGCGACCGTGGTCAGAATCGCCGGCACGCCAAATTCCCTGGCGGCTTTCGAGATCAGGGCAGCGTTATTGCGAAGGGTGACGGCGTCGATGGATTTCGTTGCAAAGGACATCTGCGACTGGAAGTCGATCAGGATCAGAGCGTGGTTGGAAGGATCCAACAAGCCTTTGCCCGGTGCTGCTTTTGCCGTTGCCATGACACTTCTCCAGATAGGTTTTGGAGTGCTCATTCTCATGGCATGCACAAGCGACCGATTGTATGGGTGTGCTGGAAAACGCTTTCGCCGGTTCAATGCCTGCGAATCCACGTTTACCGCGTGCTCGCCAGGCGATTGAACGGATCTGTCGAGAAGCTTGTTAAACCTCCGTGCCTCCGGCATCCAGGGCAAACGTATGAGCGGCCGCCTCTATCCGCTCTTCAAGCTGGGCAATGTAGGCCTTGGCGTCCTCCTGATTGGGAAACGAAACTGCCGTTTCGCCGAGCCAGACCTTGCACCCTTTTCCTTGCTCATCCGCTTCGATAGTGATTTTCATCTGCAAACCCTTTGCTGTTGAGGCGGCGGAGGGTATCTCATTTTTTAAATGATTCAAAATGTATCAAAGGCTCTACATCAAGCCTTTCGAGGCGATTTGATATCAGCTTTTGGACTTCGCCAGATCTTTCTCCAGATGATTGAGCAGCGACGCCAACTTGAGTTCCGCATCCGCCAGCGCCTGTTGCGATGCGACTTCCCAGTAGGGTGCGATGCCCTGCAGATCAGGTTCGGACTCGGCCCGCAGGCACCATTGGTGATGATCGTGCCAAGAGCCAAGGGACGCCTGTACTGACTTCAGTTGAGCTCTGGTCATTGCCTTGAGCGGTGATAGCTCGGGGAAGGCATCGGAAAGGTATCTCGCGTTTTTCACGATGATCCGCAGTTCGTGGCGGTCAAAATCCTTGTCCCGAAGTCCGGCGATCAATTGCGTGATTCTTTTCTTCAGGGCTTTTTCGATCTGTCGTTTTACATCAACCAGCTCGCCGGCCCTCTCGTCTGCCCGGAACATTTCCGGCCAGCGATCCAGTTCGACAAACAGCTTATCGAGCAAAGGGCTGGCGGCGATCTGTCGATACTGTTTGGTCAGGGTTGCACTTCGAGTTGTCGCCTGGCGCGGATAGCCCATTTTGCGCAGCTCACCAATGATGACCTCCAGATCCCTCGCTGGGGTCGTCACCCTGCCGACTTCGCTGGCAGACTGATTCAACGCGGTGACCTCGGGCATGTTGCGCAGCGGACGTAAATAACTGCGTATTTTGCGTACCGCGATCCTCAGTTCATGCAGGGCCTCACTGTCGGTGCCGGCTTGTAATCGTGCGCGTGAGTGATACAGGGAAACTTCCAGGGAAATGATGTGAGCCACAAAATCGTCGACAAAAGACATCATCGTCCTCGCTCGTGCGGGTAGGTTCGCAGAGCGTAGCAGAGCCACTTTTCGTTGCAGCCGCTTGCGCAGGGAAACTGCAATAAAAAATTCATCTTGCTGCCGTGGCTCGTGGACAGCGAGCGATGCGGGCATTGAAAAATTTGGAAACAGTCAAATTCATCGGCATGAAATCGGCCGGTCAATGCGCTCTGCTTAACTGAACAAGCCGTTTTCTCGGATCACAATTCAGAAGTTGGAAGGGAGAAAGGAATGGCTGACAAAATGCGGGTCCTGTTTGTCTGCGCCAAAAACGATGTCCGTTCTTTACTGGCCGAAGCACTGCTGCGCCACACCGACTCATCAAACTTCGAAGCATTCAGTGCGGGCCTCGAACCTGGCGAGGTCGATCCTCGAACCCTGGACTCCCTCGAACACATCGGTATCGAGACCAGCGGCTTGCACAGCAAGTCGATCGATGAATTCGAGGGCGAGGAATTTCACTACGTCATCACGCTGTGCGACAAGTCCTCCGGGGAGGCCTCGCGCATGCCGACTTCAGGGGAAGTGATCGTGTGGAGTTTTGAAGACCCGACGACCAGTGAGAAACACGAGCCTTTCCGCCATGCACTCCAGGAGATTCACGACCGCATCAAGATGTTCGTCACCGTGAAGACGAGGCAATTGACCGGTGAATGAAAAAGATCGCAGCCTCGTTGCACTCGACAGCTCCCACAGGAATACGCGTTCCCCTGTAGGAGCTGCCGAAGGCTGCGATCTTTTTCAGGAAGACGACGGATAATCGGTATACCCCGCCGCCCCTCCCCCATAGAACGTATTGCGATCCGGCTCCGCCAGCGGCCGATCGAGCCGCAGCCGTTCAACCAGATCCGGATTGCTGATGAAGGGACGCCCGAAAGCCACCATGTCGGCGTGGCCCGAGGCGACCGCTTCAAGCGCCATCTGGCGGTCGTAACTGTTGTTGGCGATATAGCGACCACCGTAGGTGGCATGCAGCGCCTTGAAGTCAAACCCGCTGGCCTCGTTTTCGCCCTGGGTCTGGCCTTCGACACAGTGAAGATAGGCCAGCCCCAGTCGCCCGAGTTGCTGGGCGAAATAGCCATAAGTCGCTTGCGGATTGCTGTCCAGCGGCGTATCGCCAACCGCGCGAGTGATCGGTGACAGCCTCACACCGACGCGGTCCGCGCCCCAGATCTGCGCGACGGCCTGCACCACTTCCAGGGGAAACCGGATGCGATTTTCCACCGAACCACCGTACTGATCGGTGCGCCGGTTGGTGCTGTCGCGAATGAATTGCTCCAGCAGGTAGCAGTTGGCCGAGTGCACTTCGACGCCATCGAAACCGGCATCCTTGGCGCAGCGCGCGGCGTGTTTGTAATCCTCCAGGATCAGCGGGATCTCCTCGGTTTGCAGAGCGCGGGGCATCGACGGTGCGTCCAGGGTCTGCGACTCGAGGAACACCACCTCCCCGGCCTGAATCGCCGAAGGCGCCACGGGCGCGGCGCCGTTTTCCTGCAGGCTGACATGAGACATGCGGCCCACGTGCCAGAGCTGACAGACAATCTTGCCGCCCGCCTCATGCACCGCATCGGTGACGCGCCGCCAGGCAGCCACGTGCTCCGGGGTGTAGATGCTCGGTGTAAAGGCATAACCACGGCCCTGCCGGGAGATGTTGGTGGCCTCCGAGATGATCAGGCCCGCGCTCGCCCGCTGCCGGTAGTACTCGACGGCAAGCTCGGAATGCACGCCTTCCATCGTCGCCCGGGAGCGCGTCAGCGGTGCCATGGCAACGCGGTTGGCGACCTTAATGGCGCCAATCGACAGCGGTGAGAAAAGATCGGATCGTGAATTATCGGACATGAATTCTGACTCCGGATTTTCGGTTTACGGACTGTGCGGCCCGCACGACGTACGCCGGGCACGCACCCCATCAAGTGACCGAGGCAACAGAAAACCGATTGCACATCTGGTTTAGTGGATAACCCCTTCAAGGGCCAGCCGACGGGCGTAAAACCGGATCAATGGCGGGAGTGACCCGATCCCTCAGAGGGGAATTCGCAGCCGGGTTTTCTCCAGGGACGCCGACTTGTGCCACGGATAGCCCTTCGCGCTGAGTTGAAAGGCGTAGTCGAACAACCGCCTCATGTACTCGCCATCGAATTTGCGCAGGTGCGCAACATCGAAGTCGGCGCCGATGTACGCCAGGTTGAAATCCGCGCCATCCTGCTGCGCCATCCGGTAGATACGCTCCAGATCGCTGATCCCCTGGGTCTGGATCAAGGCACTGATGGCCCGCCCGCCAATACTCAGGGTACGGCGCTTGGTGCCGGACCACTGCGGTTCCAGGGTGCCGTTGCGAATCACATAGAACTCGCGTTCGAGCCTCAAGGGTGCTCCGGCGGCCTTGCTCAGCGACATCACGGTGCTGGGCGGGTAAAGAAACACCTGCGTGATGACCCCGCCGTCCACGTGCATTTCCTGAAACTGCTGGCCGTCGACCTCCACATCGATCATCACCGGTGAGACGGCGCCGGGAATGCTCATCGAGGCGAGCATGATGTTGCGAAACAGTTCAAGTGCTCCGGGCGCCTGGCTCGCGGCAATGGCGCCCATGTTCCAGGTGACGGGGCGTCCTGAATCGAGGTCTGTCGTGCCGATCAGCAGAATCCGCCCGTTGGCGTACTCCGAGGCGACCGCCGCCAGAATCTCCGTGGTGACGTATTTGGCGATGAGCCGCGACAGTGGCTTGCTGTCGGCGATGCCGTCGCTGGCCAGACGGGTCAGCACGTTGCGTGAATGGAAAATGTCTTTGGGGCCGATGCCGTTGGTGACATGGCGAATCACGCCGTCGTACCCGGGCCCCAGATAAGCGAACGGCGCCACCAGGGCACCGGCGCTGATGCCGGTGACAACCTTGAACATGGGGCGCGTGCCATGGGTGGTCCAACCGGCAATGAGTCCCGCCGCGAAGGCGCCAGCATCACCGCCGCCGGAAATCGCCAGCATGCTGGCCAGCGGCAGCGTGTCGTTGGGCTTGCCGGCCGCCGCAAGCGCTTGGCCCTCACGCTTGTTGGATAGCACCGCATCCTGAATGAACGGCGTCAGGTCGTGGTCCAGTCGGTAGCGCGCATCAGGAATACCGGGAATGACCGCCTTTTCCGTCAAGCCTGGCGGGACAGCGTCACGGCGTGGCAGCCATGCTTGCAGAAACAGGTCCAGAGTCGCAGCGCCAGGCTTGAGCGGGAATGGTTTCAAAGCGCCTCCTGCGCCCCTGCAGTCGACAGCAGGCGCGCTCGTCGTCCTCGAAAAGTGTTCGGGATAACTGCGCGCCGGCCGACAGCGGCAGGTCACTCGAACGCCAGGTGGCTCATTCTGCGCTCCTTTACAGGACAAGAAAAAACCATTGGTCGCGCGCTCCGGGCGCTATACGAATTCGCCTTAGCGACGATAGTAGCGGTGATCGTCGTAGCGGTGCGCCCTGGCCCGATCGTCATGGCGGTCCCAGTAATGACGGCGCTCGGCTTCTCGTCGGGCCTGCTCTCGACGCCACTGCTCCTGGCGCCATTGCTCCCTGCGCCAATCGTCCCGACGCCAATCGTCCCGGCGATCATGCCAGCGGCCGTCACGCCAGTACCCGTCGTCATGGGCCAGCAAGGGTCCTGGCTGTTTGTCCAGCGTGCTCGCCAGGGTCGGCCAAGGGTTGCCGACAGTCTTGGCCGGTGCCTGAACGGCCGCGATTTCAGTGGCGGCATCCGGTGAAAAAGCAGCGGTCGAAACCTTCATCTGTGTTGCCGATGCCGAGCCCACCGCCGCAAACGCGAACAGGCCGAACAGCACCATCCGTGGGTCAAGGAATTTCATGATCGAAGACAACCTCTGATTGGCGATTGGACAGGTGGCCATCTGGCTTGCGGGATCGCGCTCGCCAAGCGAATGTGCCTATCCCCATAGACTGATAAACAAGGAAAAGTTCTGGATTTGTGTCTGTTTGGAAATATCTTTTTTCGGCGGAAACTTAGTACGGCTTGACCGGTCTGCGCGGCAGCTCCCTGTAGGAGCGAGCCTGCTCGCGATGGTCGTCAACGATTACGCGTGTTCACTGGCAGAACGCGGCGATCTTGAGACCATCGCGAGCAGGCTCGCTCCTACAGGTTCAAACTTTCAGAGTGTGTAGGAAATACCGACCTGCACCGTTCTCGGCGCCCCCGGGTAGGCGTACACATTGCCAAAAGCCCCTTCCTCATAGTCTTCGTCAGTCAGGTTCTTCACATCCAGATTCAGCCGGACCTTGTCGTTGAGCTTGTAGTAACCCAGCAGATCGACAACGGTGTAGCTGTCCATGGAAAACGCCGTGTTGGCGGTCTGCCCGGCACGCTCATCAACGTATTTGAGGCCGGTCCCCAGGCCCAGGCCCTTGAGTGCCCCGTCCTGGAACTCGTAGACATTGAGCAGGCTGAAGCTGTTCTGCGGGATGTTCATCAATCGGGTGCCGGACTTGATGACGTTGTCCTTGGTCACTTCGGCATCGACATAGGCATATCCACCGATCACTCGCCACTGCGGGGTCAGGTTGCCGGCGACATTGAGGTCGAACCCACGGCTGCGCACTTCACCTGCCGCCACACTGAAGGTCGAGTCCACCGGGTCGGTGGTGAGCACGTTGCGTTTTTCGATCTGGTAGATGGCCGCGTCGACACTGAGCTGACTGTCCAGCGCTTCCCACTTGATTCCGGCCTCCCAGGACTTGCCCTTCTCCGGCTCGAATCCGCCACCCTCGCGGCTGGCGCCGGTATTGGGCTTGAACGAGCGAGCCGTATCGGCATAGAGCGCCACGGTGTCAGTGAGGTCATAGGTGAGACCGACACGCGGGGTCACCGCGTTGTCGCTGGCCTGCCAGTTGCGGCCGCCCGGTACAAAAGTTTCGTATTCATGTTCGAAGCGCTCGAAACGGGCCCCGGCCAACAGTTTCAAACGCTCGGTCAACGCCACCTGGTCCTGGATGAAAGCGGCGTAGGTCTTGAGGTTTTCCTTGTCATTGGTTGGAGTTCGGGTAAGCGCCGGACGCGGCTGGCCATACACCGGGTCGAAGATGTCGATCGGGTAGGCACTCACCGCCCCACTGGAGCGCTGGATGATCGACTTGTAGTCGTAGTCTTCGTACTCGACGCCGGTCAGCAGCGTGTGGTCAAAGCCACCGGCGCTGATATGCCCGGTGAGGTTGAGCTGCGTGTCCTTGTCCGTCCATTCCAGTTTGCGGTAGTTGAAATTGCGCCCCAGGGTCCGGCCGTCCGCCGCGACGCCGTTGGCCTCCACCGCATTGCCCTGCAGGGTGCCGTCAAGCCACTGGAAGCCACCGCCCAGCGTCCAGTTGTCACTCAAAAAGTGCTCGAAACGCAGCTGCGCCATGTTGTTGTCATTGTGCAATTTGCCGACGTCTTTTTCGCCGAAAAAGGTGTCGCGGGAGGCGGTGCCGATTTGATTGGGGTAGCGCGTCAGCCCGCGATCCAGCGGGTGATTGTTGCGCATGAAATCACCCTCGAAGACGATTTTGGTGTCATCGGTCGCCTGCCAGCTCAGCACCGGCGTGACCCCGTAGCGCTCGGTCTCGACGTGATCGCGAAAGGTGTCGCCGCCCTCACCCACCACATTCAGGCGATAGGCCAGGCGGCCTTCTTCGTCCAGAGGGCCGGTGGCATCCAGGGTGCCGCGCTGCATCCCCTGATCATCGAGCTGGCTGCCCAGTGTCACCGTGGGCTGGGCCAGTGGTTGTTTGGTGACGACGTTGAAGGTGCCACCCGGATCGCCACGGCCATAGAGCATGGTCGCGGGTCCGCGCAACACTTCGAGGCGTTCGATGGTGTTGGCATCCGGCATGTTCGGATAGCCGCGGTTGATCGGGAAGCCGTTGCGATAGAACTCACCGGTGGTGAAGCCGCGTACGGTAAAGGTGGTCAGCCCCTGGCCGCCGAAGTTGTTGGCCCGGCCCACGCCTCCCGCGTAATCGAGTGCGTCCTGCAGGCGGGTGGCGCTGATGTCCTCCACCACGTCCCGGGTCACCACGCTGATGGACTGCGGTGTTTCATGAATCGACGTGTCGGTGCGCGTTGCACTGGCCGAACGGGTCGCACGGTAGCCGTCCACAGGGCCCAGGGCGGTTTCAAAGTCAGACGTACCGACGATGTCCGTTGCCTGTAACTCCAGGCTGGTCTTGTCGGTTATGGCTTGCTCCGCCCAGGAGGAAGCAGAAAACGCCTGAAGCACACAGATCGACACCGCAGTACGACGCATCACAAAAACCTTGTGTAAATGGCCAAAAGAAAAGGCATACGAGCCAGAAAATTGCGGCGCATGGTATACCAACAGATTATCTATTAATAGAGATTCTCATTTGTATTTATCCAAGGGTCTGGGTTTTTACCGGGCGATTTGCTGGTGGACACCATAAAATCGGTTGACATGGTTGCCTTAAGCAAATAAATAGTTGCCAAAAGCAATCAATGTTGAGGTTCTCATGACCACCCCCTCCAATGACCACGTCGAGACGGTTCGCCAGTTCAACCGCTTCTACACACAGCAGATCGGTGTGTTGCAGGAACACCTCAACCAGGCCGAATTCTCCTTGACCGAAAGCCGGATTCTCTTCGAGCTGGGCGCCCGCGCGGCCCTGACCAGTGCCGATCTCTGCCAGTTGCTCGGGCTGAATGCCGGCTATCTCAGCCGGATCATCAACGGTTTCGAGAAGAAGCAACTGATCGAGAAAACCCGCTCGGCAAGCGATGCACGAGCCTCCGAGTTGAAGCTCACCGATGCCGGTCGAGGGGTATTGGAGGATCTGGAGCAAGCGTCCCGACAGGCCGTCGGCGCCCTGCTGCAACGACTGCCGGCGCCGCAGCAGGAGCAGTTGGTCCAGGCCATGACTCAGGTCCGGCAACTGCTCGGCGACCGAAGTACCTCCTACCTGTTACGCGACCCGCAAGCCGGCGACATGGGCATCGTCGTCCAACAGCAGGCAGCGCTCTATACCCGCGAATATGGCTGGAACTCGGAATTCGAAGCGCTGGTGTCGGAGATCGTCGCGAAGTTTCTCAGGGAGTTCGATCGGACTTGCGAGCGCTGCTGGATCGCGGAAAAGGATGGCAAGGTCGTCGGCTCGATCTTTGTGGTCAGGCACGACGACAAGACCGCCAAACTGAGGATGCTGTACGTCGACGCGTCCGCCAGAGGCCTGGGCATCGGCAAGCGGTTGATCGAGGAATGCCTGTCCTTCGCGCGGCATGCCGGTTACGAAAAGATGATGCTCTGGACCACCAGCATCCTGACTGACGCTCGCCGGCTGTATCAGAAGGCCGGGTTTGAGCTGATCGAAGAAGAGCCGATGCACAGCTTTGGCAAGGATCTGGTGAGTGAAACCTGGATGCGGGATTTGTGAGAGTGCCGGCAGTGATGTTGAATGTTCCGGCCCCATCGCGGGCAAGCCTTGCTCCTACAGAGGATTGGCGAAAATCCTGAAGGAGCAAGGCTTGCCCGCGATGACGCCAGGTCAGTCACCTGTAGCTGACCTGACACACCCCGCTCAACTCAAGCCTGATCCATCGCCTCGACCACCCCCTGATCCTCCCCAAGAAACCCGCCACTCTGATGCTGCCAAAGCCGCGCATAGGTGCCGTTCTTCTTGAGCAGCTCGGCATGGGTCCCCTGCTCGATGATCCGCCCCTCATCCATGACAATCAGCCGATCCATCGCCGCGATCGTGGACAGCCGATGGGCAATGGCGATGACGGTCTTGCCCTGCATCATCTCGTCGAGGCTTTCCTGGATGGCCACCTCGACCTCCGAATCCAGGGCGCTGGTGGCCTCGTCCAGCAGCAGGATCGGCGCGTTCTTCAACATCACCCGGGCGATGGCAATGCGTTGACGCTGGCCGCCCGAGAGCTTGATTCCGCGCTCACCCACCAAAGTGTCATAGCCGCTGTGGCCTTGGGGGTCCTTCAACTGGCTGATGAATCCGTCGGCCTGGGCATTGGCCGCGGCCTGGCGGATCTGTGCATCGGTCGCCTCCGGACGGCCATAAGCGATGTTGTCGCGAATGGAGCGATGCAGCAGGGACGTATCCTGGGTGACCATGCCGATGGCGCTGCGCAGACTGTCCTGCGTCACCTGGGCGATGTTCTGTCCGTCGATGCGAATCTCGCCGCTGTCCACGTCGTAGAAGCGCAGCAGCAGGTTGATCAAGGTGGATTTACCAGCGCCGGAGCGTCCCACCAGACCGATCTTTTCTCCCGGGCGGATGTTCAGGCTCAAGCCATCGAGCACCTGGCGCTCACCGCTGTAGTTGAAGCGCACATTCTCAAAGCTCACCGCGCCGCCGGCGGGCACCAGTACACCGGCGTTCGGCGCATCCTGCACCTTGGGGCCGCGGGTCAGGGTCGCCATGCCGTCCTGGATGGTGCCGATGCTTTCGAACAGCGAGGTCATCTGCCACATGATCCAGTGCGACATGCCATTGATACGCAGCGCCATGGCGGTGATCGCCGCCACCGCTCCCGTACCGACTTCGCCCTGGTGCCACAGCCACAGGGCAAAGCCGCCGGAGCCCATGATCAACCCGACCACCAGCGCCTGATTGACGATTTCGAACTGGCTGACCAGACGCATCTGGCGAAAGCCGGTGTGCTTGAAATCCTCCATGGCCGCGCGCGCGAAGTGCGCCTCACGCTTGGAGTGGGAGAACAGTTTCACGGTGGTGATGTTGGTGTAGGCGTCCGAGACGCGACCGGTCATCGATGACCGTGCGTGGGCCTGTTCCTGGCCGACCTGTCCCAGGCGTGGCACGAAGTACAGCATGGCCAGGCCGAACAGCGCGATCCAGATAATGAACGGCAGCATCAGCTTCAAGGCGAAGCCGCCGGCCAGGGCGATGATCGCAATGAAGTAGACCCCGATCCCCGGTGCGATTTCGATGAGGGTGAACAGCACTTCGCGCACGGCCAGCGCCGTCTGCATCACCTTGGTGGTGACCCGCCCGGAAAACTCATCGGAAAAGAACGACAGGCTTTGCCGCAGCATCAGGCGATGGAAGTCCCAGCGCAGGCGCAACGGCAGGTTGATCGCCAGTACCTGGTGCTGCACCACGGTGCGCAGCGCCACCAGCCCGATGCTCGAGACCAGGACGATGCCGATCCCCCACAGCACACGGCTCTCTTGCCCCGAAGCAGCACCGCCCGACTGCCAGGCGGAGAGCAGGTCCACGACCTGCCCGAGAAAGGAAAACAGCCAGGCTTCGTAGATCGACACACCAGCGCTGAGCAGCGCAAACAGCAGAATGTAACCACGCGCGCCCCGCGTGCAGGCCCACAGGAACCGCCCCAGGCCAACGGGTGGCGGAGGTAACTCATCGGGTGGAAAAGGGTCGAGTCTTCGTTCAAACACACGAAGCATTGTCGTCTCCTGAATAGTCATGTCAGGGGATTCTGCCATTTAACCGCGTGTTTCGCAGATTAAGGGTTCAACGTTTCAGCACGCCCCCAAAGTTTTTTGTGTCGTACACAGGATAGGCGAACGACTTCAATCCACTGTGGGAGCGAGCCTGCTCGCGATGAGGCCGGCACACCCAACATCAATGGTGACTGTCACACCGCCTTCGCGAGCAGGCTCGCTCCCACAGTTTTGATCTTCAGCGAACACAAATCCGGCGACCACAACCTATCCCTGTGGGAGCGAGCCTGCTCGCGATGAGGCCGGCACACCCAGCATCAACGGTGACTGTCACGCCGCCTTCGCGAGCAGGCTCGCTCCCACAGTTTTGATCTTCAGCGAACACAAATCCGGCGACCACAACCTATCCCTGTGGGAGCGAGCCTGCTCGCGATGAGGCCGGCACATCCAGCATCAATGGTGACTGTCACGCCGCCTTCGCGAGCAGGCTCGCTCCTACAGGGATCTTCGGCGAACACGGGATTTGTGATGCAGAGGCGGTGCGACTGTCAGCCGTGGGCCATTGGAATATCCGGGGTAAAGAAGTAGGCCAGGCCGAGAATCAGGTAGACGGCCAGCAATTGCACCCCCTTGAGCCAATCCGAACGCCCATCGCCCGCTACCTGGCCGGTGATCAGCACGGCCATCAGCAGGCTCAGTACCAGACCGTTGGAGAACGCCAGATCCATGGGCACGGCGCTGATGAAGTAGCTGGCGAGGATCAGGACCGGCGCGACGAACAAGGCCACCTGGACACTGGAACCAATGGCGATGGACAGCGTGAGGTCCATGCGGTTTTTCATCGCGGCGGAAATGGCCGAGGCATGCTCCGCCGCGTTGCCCAGTATCGCGACGACGAACACCCCCATGAACAGATTGCTCAGGCCCAGCTGGCGAGCGGTGGGTTCAATGGCGGCCACCAGGATTTCACTGACCCAGGCAATCAGGACTGTCGCTACCGCCAGCACCGCTATTGCCTTGCCCCTTGACCAGAGGCCCTCTGTTTGCGATTCGTCCTGAGCCTTGGAATCGCCGGCGAAGTAGCTTCTGTGAGTCACCAGCGAGTACGTCAGGAACAGCCCGTACACCAGCAGCAGGACCAGCGAGATATACAGGCTCAAGCGTTGCAGCCCCATCGGCGCCCGTACGGCGATCACCGCGTTGTACGCTGCAGGCATCACCAGGGCAATGGCGGCCAGTGTCAGCAAGGTCGCCTGGGATCGGGCTGCGGATGCGTTGTAATGCTGTTCGGAATGACGCAGCCCACCGGCGAGCATGGAAGCACCAAGCACCAGCAGGATATTGCCGACGATGGAGCCGGCGATGGACGCCTTGACCACATCGTACAAGCCGGCCCGCATCGCACTGAGGGCGATGATCAGTTCGGTGGCATTGCCAAAGGTCGCATTGAGCAGCCCGCCCACGCCCTCACCGGAGCGCTCCGCCAGTTGCTCGGTGGCCTTGCCCAGCCAACCTGCCAGCGGAATGACCGCCAGCGCTGCCGCCAGGAACACCCACAGATGCTGCTGCGGCACGACAAATTCCAACACGATGGCGATGGGAACGAAGGCCAGCATCCAGATGAGCATCGAGGCGGTCCTCGCACTGAAGAGTACGGATCCATGGCACGCAATCCTGATAAGAATGGTGCGTTGCCAGGCCCGCGTCAAAAGCCTTGCTTAGGCCATTTCGAACTGACAGGTATGTCGATTCCGTTGAAGGATTGCCGGGTCGCAACCGCTCCCCGGTGCTACCTTTCTTGAGCTTTCCATTACACTTTTAGTGTTGGTTCTCTCAATGCCCGGGAGAAATCCATGGTGCTCCCCATCGAGTTCGTCGTCAGGCAGCCCGATCCTGTATGGGTGGTTCACGCCTACGGGATGAACATCACATTTTCCAACCAGATCTCCGCCGAGCAATACGCGGCGAAGCTGGAAGAGCGCGTATGCGCTCCCCACGTCCTGCCTTTGGAAACTCAAAAACACTGGACGGCCGAGCATTTTCGAACGCTGCGGGGCGCCTGATTCTTCCAGCAGATCGCTGGCGCAAGTGACTCATTACAGTCGCTGGATACTCAGCGCTTACCGTCCCACTGCGCCTCACTCATCGCCAGGCGAAACCCCAGATGGGACATCGGATTGGCGGGATCGGAGCCTTGCCTGGCACTGGTTCGAAAGCTGGTGCAATAGCTGTCGCTGCAAAGGAATGACCCGCCGCGAATCACTCGCTGCGGCGCGTTGGCGGCAGCCCCCAGCCCGGGGTCATAGCTGTCGTCGGGCCCCTTCGGATTCACCGATACGCCACCTGCGGGCTGGCGCTCGGTAACGCGTTTGAATGCATCGGTGCGGTACCAGTCCGCAACCCACTGCCAGACGTTGCCGGACATATCGTACAAGCCGTAGGCGTTGGCCGGATAAGTGGCCACCGGCTTGGTGCCGATCTTGAACAGGGTGCTGGCACTGGTCACCGGAAAGGGCTGCGCATCGTTCCAGGTGTTGGTCATCGGCTTGCCGTCCGGCGCGAACTCGTTGCCCCAGGCGTAGGTGGCCTGTTCCAGCCCTCCCCTGGCGGCGTATTCCCACTCGGCCTCCGTCAGCAGGCGCTTGTTGGCCCAGCGCGCGTAGGCCTGGACATCGGCATAGGACACCTGCACCACTGGATGGGCCTCCTTGCCCTCGATGCTGCTTTGCGGGCCAGTCGGGTGACGCCAGTTCGCGCCGGGTACAAAGGCCCACCACTGGCTGAAGTCATTCAACGGAACCGGTCGCTCGCTGCCGACAAACACCATGGCTCCCGGCACCAGCAGGCTGTCGTCCGGCTTTGGCGTGCCGGGTGGCAACTGCACCTTCAAGTCTTCCCAGTCGGGCTTGCGCTCCGCGGTGGTGACATAGCGGGTTTCGGCCACGAACCGGGCGAAGTCGGCATTGGTCACGTCATAGCGATCGACCCAGTAACCCTCCAGCCGCACCTTGTGCGCCGGTCCCTCATTGGGTTGCGCCTTTTGGTGGTCGCTGCCCATCAGGAACTCACCGGAGGGAATCCAGACCATGTTCATCGGGCCGGACTTGCCATCCCCCACCGTCAACGGCGCAGGTCCACGCCAATGCTGATAACCCGCATAAGACAACCCTGCACCCACCACCAGCAACGGGAGTAGCGCCAGGCTCCAGCGTCGGTTCCATGCTCGCATACGCAATTCCTCAGTCATTTCAGATCAATTACAACCTTGGCAATGTCGCCTTCGAACCTGAACGGCGGCTTGTACGTATTGGACACCGGTTGCCCGCTGTCCTCGCCAATGCCAAAGGTGTCGATGCCAAAACGGCCGGCGACGGTTTTGTCGACGCGGCCTTCGGCGACTTGTTTGCCATCGACGAGGATTTTGGCCGTGCCGCCTTTGCCCGGACCCTGGCCGTCGTAGGCAAAGTCCAGCACCACCGTGCTTTTGCCTTTGGGCACGGTTTGCTCGGAGGCCACGACGTAGCGATGCTCCTCGAACCAGTTGTAGTGGAACACCGGTTTGCCTTTGTCGAGGTACAGCGACATGCCCGCCGATACGCCGCCGATCGCCATGATCACGCCGCTGTCCTGGTCACTGTGGGTGTCGATTTGTGCGGTGAGTGTCCACGAGCGGTTCTTCATGTTAGGCGCGGCGGATTCAGCCAGCCGGGTGGCGCCGGCGTAGTAGGTGTATTGCTTCGCATCGGGTTGCGACCCCGGCACACCGGGCTTGGGCACCCTGATGCGTGCCGCACCGCGATCATCCAGGGGGTAGACGTTGTACTGGGTGGCCTGCTGTTCGAATTTCGCCTTCATCTCCTTCAGCTTGTCCGGCATCTGCGCCGCCAGGTCGTTGGACTCGCTGAAGTCCTTGTCCAGGTTGTACAGCTCCCACTTGTCCTCGTCCCATTTGCCGGGCGCCAGGTCCTGGCGCCACGGCAGCGTGTGCTGGGCATCGGCTTTCCAGCCATTGTCATAGATGGAGCGATTGGACAGCACTTCGAAGTACTGCTCCGAGCGCGGCGACGCCGCCTTGGCATCGGTGAACACACTGAGAAAGGAAGCGCCGGCCAGGGGCTTTTGCTGGACGCCGTTGACGCTGACCGGCATGGGCAGGTGCGCCGCTTCGAGAATGGTCGGCACCACATCCACCAGGTGCAGGAACTGGTCGCGGGGCTTGGGATCAGGCTTGATCCTGGCCGGCCACGACACCACCATCGGATTGCGCGTGCCCCCCAGGTGCGAAGCGACCTGCTTGACCCACTGGAACGGTGTGTTGCCGGCCCACGCCCAACCGACCGGGTAATGCGCCTCCGTGGTCGGCCCGCCGATTTCGTCGTAGTACTTGAGGGTGTCCTCGATCGCGGTTTTCTCGCCATTGAGCGACTTGATCTCGTTGATCGTGCCATCCGGCCCGCCCTCGGCCGAAGCACCGTTATCACCGACCATGTACATCACGATGGTGTTCTCGGCACCGGGCAGCGTCTTGACGGTATCCAGCAGACGACCGATCTCGTGATCGGTGAACGCGAAGTAGCCGGCAAAGTTCTCCATCAGGCGGGTATAGAGTTTTTTCTGGTCGGCCGACAGGCTGTCCCAGGCCGGCACCCAATCAGGCCGGGGCGTCAGCTTGGTATCGGGCGGGATGATGCCCATCTCCAGCTGGCGCTGGTAAACCATCTCGCGGTATTTCTCCCAGCCCATGTCGAACTTGCCCTTGAACTGGTCTCGCCATTCCTTGGCGACCTGATGCGGTGCGTGCATCGCGCCCGGCGCGAAGTACATGAAATAGGGTTTGTTGGGGGCCACGCTCTTGGTGTAGCGCAGACGGGAAATGGCCCGATCGGTCATGTCCGTCATCAAGTGGTAGCCCTGCTCCGGCTGGGTCTTGGGCTCTACCGCCGTGGTGTTTTCAAACAGCACCGGATAGTACTGGTTGGTTTCCCCGGCGTTGAAGCCGTAGAAATATTCAAAGCCCATGCCCGTCGGCCAGCGATCGAAAGGGCCGGCCGCCGAGGACTCCCAGTCGGGGGTGTTGTGGTTTTTGCCGAACCACGAGGTGCTGTAGCCGTTGTCCTTGAGGATCTCGCCGATGGTTGCCGTATCGCGTTGAATCAGGGTGCTGTAGTTGGGCAGCCCGGTGGCCCATTCCATCAAAAAGCCATTGCCGGCGTCGTGATGATTGCGCCCGGTCAACAGTGCGGCGCGCGAAGGGCCGCAGATGCCCGTGGTATGGAAGCGATTGAACTTCAGGCCTTCGGACGCAAGCTTGTCCAGATTGGGCGTCGGGATCAGCCCGCCAAAGGTGCTGCTCTGCCCGAAGCCCACGTCATCGAGCAGGATGATCAGCACATTGGGTGCGTCGGCCGGGGCCGTTGGTACTTGCTGCCAGGCTTCCCTGGACTGGGTGTAGTCCTTGCCGATCTTGCCCTCGAAGGGCGACAGCGGAATCGGCAGGACGCTGCGGTCCGGCCAACTGACAGCCGCATCAGCGGCTGTCGCGATATGGGGCAGTGCGCTAATCGAGATCAATATCAGCAATGAACGAGATTTCATCCGACATGCTCCAGAGTCGACGCGCACGACCATCGTCCGCAGTCCGTTGGGCTAGACACCTCTTGATAGAAAAAAAAGCATAGTGCCAAATCGGCGATTGTGTAGCGGCGCGGTTTATCGGGCCCTGCCGTTACTTCACGACTTCAACGGCGGGAAACGAGTACTTCCCTGCCTGCACGTCCTTGCTCGGGCCATACATGCGCAGAACGATGTAGGTGTCCTTCTCGGGAATCGGCAGGAAGTTCGGGTTGCTCGCCTCGCCCGTGGCGCCGAGTTCGATGGTGTACAGGCCATCCTTGCCCGGTTTGAGCGTGCGATCGCCACGGCTGTGACGGTTGAGGTCATTGTGGGCCATCAGCCGGTTGTCGCTGCCGTAGACCGTGAACGACCAGAACTCGCTGACCTGCGGCGCCTTGAAGTGCAGGCGGTAGCGCTTGCCGTTCGAACCGTTGATGGCCTGGCCGTCCGAGCCCTTCACCGCTTGCAGGTAGACGGTTTCATCCGGCGGCAGGCCCCATTGGCCGATGTTGGTCCCCTCGGCGAACAGGTCGCGCTCGCCATCACCCAACTGCTCGCGGGTGCCCAACAACTTGCCGGCATTCTTCATGCTCGGCGCCAGGTCCTTGATGTGCTGCAAGCCGAGCTTTTCGCCCTTCTCGGCCGCTGCCAACTGCTCCTGGGTGAAGTCTTCCTTGCACGGCGCAAGACCGATCGCCTGGTATTGATCGAGCCATTTCTTGTCGGCCGTGCCCATGTCGCCGTCACACAACACGAAGTTCACCCGCTGCAGCCAGTTGCTGTTCGCCGGGTCCGGATAGCTGCGCACCTTGGCCTTGGGGCCAGGCTGGCCCAGGTAGGCGGACAACGTGCGAACGTTCCAGTCGTCCATGTAGGTGAGCGCTTTTTTCTCATCGGCCGGGCCGGTGGCCATGATCCGGCCCATCAGCTTGACCAGATTGGAATCGACCCGAATTACTTCGTCGACGCTGTCAGGCACCGTGCCCTGCCAGGTCCGGGCGGCGAACATGAAATGGCCGCCTTTGTTGTGCCGGGTCCGCGAGCCGATCATCGACGTGGTGTAGTGCCCCATGTCCATGGTGTGCAGGATCCAGTAGCGGCCCTTGTCCATGTCCGGCACGCTGACGATCACCGGTTCCGCAGCCAGGTCCAGCCAGCCTTGCAGGTGCAAAGTGTCGTTGTTGATCGTCGGGTGATCGGTGTAGGTGTCATCGGCCAAATGGCGGATGTTCTGGAAGCGGTTGAGCGGCGTGTCGGTCTTGACGGCGGTGTCGTAGAAAAACTGGTAGGCCTTGTCCATGGAATACGCATAGACGTAGGCATCCTGAGCCAGCTTGTCCGGAATCTCGGCAAAGGCCGAGCAGGCGACGGACAGCAACGATGCAGCGAATAAAACCTTCTTCATGAGTGTTCCTTGTCGACGTGGAGTAAGCCCACGGGGCATTGATCAGTTGACGCGCACCGCCGCCGGTGGCGTCCACTGGCCGCTCAGCACTTCGGGTTTTGGCCAGTAGGTGCGAATGGTCACTTCGAAATCACTGTTGGGCGCCGGCAGCCAGTTGGCTTCCTTGTCCTTGCCCGGTGAGTCGTGCTGCACGTAGAGCGTCAGCGAGCCATCGGCGCCGTACTTCATGTTTTTGCTGTTCTTGGTGCCGAGGGAATAACGGTTCAGCGCGTTCGGCGCGAAGAAGTGCTGCGGGTCGTACAGGGTCAGCGACCAGAAACCCTCGGCCGGTGGCGTCTGGCCTTTGGGGAAGGTCACGGTGTAGCGATGCTCGCCATTGAGGCGCTCGCCCTGCTCATCCACTTCGAGGAAGAAGTAACGGGTTTCCTCGGGCTGGTTGGTGTACATGTTCGACTTGGCGGTCGCGGTACGGGTGAGGTAGTCGTTGCCCCAGCGGGCAACGTTGGTCGGCGAGTTCCAGCCATTGGCCAGGCGCGAGCCATTGGTGCGAAACGAGAACAGCGGCGTCACCGCCTTGTCTTCGGTCTCGACCGCCGCCTTGACGATGGCCTCCTTGATCGCCGGATCCTTCGCCGCGGCGTCCAGCAGCGCTTTCATCATGGCGTAGCGGCTTTCTTCTCCCGCCAGCGGCGGCACCTTGGCGAGGACTTCCGGCAACTGGTCGAAGAATTTCTCGGGGATCACCCAGAGCGCCTCGGCGGCGGTTTTCTGCGGTTGTGGAAAGTGCGGGGTCGCCTTCCAGTCCTTGGTCACGGTCTTGCCGGTGTATTTGCTCAGCGGATAGACCACCACCTGATTGAGGATCGGCTGAACCGCCTTGCGGTCTTCGGCGCTGTCATCCATGAAGGTGCGCGGGCCGACGGCCACCAGCTCGGTCGGTGACTTGATCACCGCCGTGATGCCTTCTGGCACGGTGCCCTTCCAGTTCGGCCCCACGACCAAGTAGTTACCCGGCCGGGTGCCGTACTGTTTGCCCAGTTGGGAGAACTCTTCGCTGCGCGCATCGTAGAGCGCATAGACCCAGAAGCGATCGCCGAAGTCGGGCACCTGCAACACCATCGGATCGTCGTCGGTCGCGCCGTAGCCAAAGCCGTAGACCACATCCTGATTGGGGTGCGCGACCCAACGCTGCTCGGGCGAGATGTAGTCGGTGAGCATGCTGATGTAACCGGGCGGAGCCGCCGGCAGAAAGCCGCCCATCAGTCCGGGCTCCGGTGCCTTGGAGAAGGACGCACGGCGGTTGAACGCGTTGACGATCGGCCAGCCCCACAGGTAGGCGTCTTGCGCAATGATCGCGGCACTGGACGGCGTGATCACGCTGCCGGCCGGTACGCCCGGCACTTCGGAGGCAGGCTTGCCCGCCGAGTATTCCGCGGCCTGAACGGTGCCCGCCAGAGCCGCGCTCATGGCCAGGGCAAGCAACGAGCAGCTAAAGAGATTTCTCATTCGATTCAAGCTCCTTGAAGTATTCGGGTCAGGGAAAAAAACCCGGCTCAAACCGGAGAGCCGGGTGCATCGGCAATGAGTCCGACAAGTGTCGATGACCTTCCCTTGATGGCCGAACCGCCGTGCAACGACGGCTCGGTAAACCGCAACCGCTACAGCGCCTTTGCCCCTTTTTCGGCCGGCAGCAACCACGCGGCCAGCGCCGGCAACAGCAGGATGGCGCCGAGCATGTTCACCAGGAACATGAACGCCAGCAAGATGCCCATGTCGGCCTGGAACTTGAGGTTGGAGTACGCCCAGGTGGCAATCGACAGGGTCATGGTGACCGCCGTGAACACCGAGGCCGTGCCGCGCTGCTTGAGCGCTTCGACAAAGGCTTCGCGCAAGTTCAAGCCGCTTTCATGCATCTCGTGCTTGATGCGCTCGAACAGGTAGATCCCGTAGTCCACGCCGACACCCACACCCAGCGCCACCACCGGCAAGGTGTTGACCTTGACGCCGATGCCCAGCAACGCCATCAGCGCGTTGCACAGCACCGTCACCAGCGCCAACGGGATGATCACGCAGAGGGTGATGCGCACACTGCGGAACATCCACAGGCACAGCAACGACACCGAAGCAAACAGCGCACCGTTGACCAGCTTGTCGCCGGCATGCACCACCTCGTTGGTCGCCGCCATCACGCCGACGTTGCCCGACGCCAGCTGGAAGCTGACCTGGTCGTTGTCGTAGGCGGCCTTGAAGGCTTTGATCTTGTTCATCAGCTCACTGATGGTCTCGGCCTGGTGGTCCTTGGTGTAGATGGACACCGGGATCGCATTGCAGGCGCTGTTCATGTACTCGGTGCCGACCCGGGTGGCGAAGCCGACGCCCTGGGCGATCTGCGCCGTGGGTTCGGGCAGGACCCGCCACTTCAGATCGGTTTCGGCGTAGGCCTGGGTGATGTTGCCGACGAAGCCGGCCAGACTGCGCACCGACGACACGCCCGGATCCTGGCGCAGGTACAGCTCCAGTTCGCTGATCGGGTCGAGCACTTCGCGCTTGACGCAAGGCGTCTCGTCGCCCTGGGCCTTGACGATCACCTGCAGCAGATCGACGCCAATGGCGAAGTCACGGGTGATGACGGCCACGTCCTGGTTGTAACGCGAGTCCGCACGCAGCTCCGGCACACCGGCACCGATGTCGCCCACGTGCAGGTTGCGCGCTTCGTACAAACCCCAGCCCGTCAGCAACCCGGCGCACAACAGCGCCCAGGCCGCCCCGCGACGGGTCGCCAACACGCCAAGCCGTTCCCACAGCCCGGCGCCCAGGGTTTCCTTGCCGCGCAGCTTTTGCGCATCGGCGGCGGAAAGGCGCATGAACGACAGCAGGATCGGCAGCAGCATCTTGTTGGTGACGATCATCACCGACACACCGAGGGTCGCGGTGATCGCCAGTTCGCGGACCATCTCAATGTCCACCAGCGCGATCACCATGAAGCCCAATGCGTTGGCCAGCAGCGCCACGGCGCCGGGCACGAACAGTTTCTGGAAGCAGTTGCGCGAAGCGGTGACGCCATCGGCGCCATTGAGGGTTTCGAGTTTCCAGGCGTTGGTCATCTGCACCGCGTGGGAAACACCGATGGAGAAGATCAAAAACGGCACCAGGATCGACATCGGATCAAGGGTCAGCTTCACCAGCGGCAGCAGGCCCAGCAGCCACACCACCGGCACCATTGCGCAGATCAGCGCCCAACCGGTCAACATCAGCGAGCCGCAGTACCAGTACAACAGCAGTGCGCTGATGACGAAGGCGATGATGAAAAATACCAGCACGTCGCTGGCGCCCTCGGCGATGTCGCCGATGGACTTGGCGAAGCCGATGATGTGAATGCTGATGCCGTTGCCCTGGTTGTCCTGGCGAATCTGCTCCAGCTTTTTCGCCACTTCTTGCAGGTCCAGGCGCTGGCCGGTAATCGGGTCGGTTTCCTGCAGGTTGGCCACGACCATGGCCGAGGACAGGTCGTTGGAAACGATACGGCCGACCCAGTCGGACTTCAGCGTGCGCTCACGCACCTGGGCAATCTGCTGGGGCGTGCCGGAGTAGCTGGAGTCCACCAGGTTGCCGCCAGTGAAACCGTCTTCGACCACTTCGGTGTAGCGCACGTTGGAGGTGAACAGCGAAGTCACGGAACTGCGCTCGACGCCGTTGATGAAGAACACCTCATCCGAGACCTTGCGCAACGCCGCCATGGCCTCGGGGGTGAAAATTTCCCCGTTGTTGTTCTTCACCGCCACCAACACTTTGTTGGCGCCGCCGAAGTCCTTCTGGTACTCGAGGAAGGTCTTCATGTACTCGTGGTGCAGCGGGATCATCTTGAAGAAGCCGGCCTCGACCTTGAGATTGGTCGCGCTGTAGCCCAGCCCCAGGGTGATCAGGATGAACAGCGCCAACAAGGGTTTGCGCTGGTGAAAGATCCAGTAGGACACCCGGCCCACAAGGCCGCCGGCAAAGTCCTGGCGCGCCAGCTCATCGGCATCCTTTACGTATTTTTCCTGAATGCTCATGGACGCTTATTCCTTTCGCTCGGTCAGGTTTGCATCGAGCGACGCGACGCCCCGGTCGCCGACCGTGAGCAGTTGTCCGTCGTCCAGTTGCAGGGCCTTGGCCAGGCTTTTATGGGTGGAAGGCAATGGCTTGAAGCTGCGCCCCTGATCGTCGCTGGCCAGCAGCAGACCGCTGTTGCCAAACACCAGGATGCGCCCGGTTTTCAGCTCGATGGCGCCGTTGAAGGCGAAGGTGGTGGCGCTGTCGCGCTGGGTCCAGGTTTGCCCGCCATCGCTGGACAGCCACAGGTTGCCGCGCATGCCGTAGATCAGCAGATCGCCGTTGCTGATCTGCAAGGCACCGAACAGGCTGCCGGCGTAAGGGCTGTTCAAAGCCTGCCAGGTCTCGCCGTGATCGCTGGATTTGGCCAGGGTGCCGCTCTCGCCCACCAGCAGGCTGTCGCCGTTGGCCAGGCGGATGATCTGGGAAATGTGCCGGTCGAAATCGCCGTCCAGCAACGGGATGCGCTCCCAGGTCGCACCGTTGTCCTTCGACAACAGGTACAGGCCGAACGCGCCCCAGGCCGCCATGTGCCCGTCACCCAGCAACACGACCCCCAGCAACGAATCGCCGTTGGCGTCGGTCTCGACCGCCGCCCAGTGTTGCCCGCCGTCCTCGGTGCGCAACAGCGTGCCGCCATGGCCGACGGCCACACCGACCTGCGCATCGGCGAAAACCACGCCGGACAGGGTGCGGGTGGTCGGAGTGCGCACAGTGCTCCAGGCCCGGGCCTTTTCGTCGGCGATCAGCACCACGCCGCGCTCGCCCACGGCGACCAGGTGCTGGCCGTTGTCGGCGATGTTCAGCAGGAACACGTGATCCGGGCTGATCTGGTAGTCGAGCCTCGGCGCTTCGGCGTGCACGGCGCTGGCGAGCAGGCCCAGGCCAACGCCCGACAGTAAATTCAGGTGGCGTAACGACATAGCAAGGATTCCGGTGTGCGGACGAACTGCCGGGCGGCAGTTCGTCGCGTGTTGAACGAACAGGTCAGCCGATCACTTGCCCATGCGTCGCAGTGCGTCCGGCTGGAAGTCGACGAAACGCCCCTTGATCCCGAACTTCCACGGCTGCGCTTCCTCGTTGGCCAGACCGGCCAGGTAGTAGCCACCGTTGCTCAGGTCATGCCAGATGTTGGCGCGATACCACGGCACTTGCGCGTCGTAGAACTGCACCAGCGGGTGCACACCGATGCGCCACAGGGTGCCGCGGGTGTCGTAGGCGTCGCTGGCCAGCACGGTCCAGGAGTCCTCGTCGAGGTACATCACGCGCTTGCCATAGACGTGCTTCGCGTCCGGGCGCAGGGTCCCTTCCACCACCCAGACACGGTGCAGCTCATAGCGCATGAAATCCGGGTTCGGAGTGTTGGCGGTGAGGATGTCCTTGTACTTGGCCTGCTTGGAACCGAGCTTGTAGTCGTTGTACGGCACGTACATCTCGCGCTTGCCGATCAGCTTCCAGTCGAAGCGATCCGGCGCGCCGTTGTAGCCGTCGAAGTCGTCGGTCACCCGCAGGCCTTCGGTGCCATCGTTGACGTTGTCGTAGGCCAGGTCCGGTGCGCGACGCACGCGGCGCTGGCCGACGTTGTAGATCCACGCCGAACGCACTTCCTTGACCTGGTCGATCGGTTCCTGCACCAGTTGCACGGTGCCGGCCAGGGTGGCCGGGGAAATGAAACGTGCCGAGTAGTTGAGCAGGCGGTTGTCCGACTGCTTGTCCATGTTGGAATCGAACACGCGGTTTTCTTCGATGCGCAAGGCGTAGTAGTCACCGCCGCCGCGAACCGGGAACGACGCATAGGTGCGCTGCAGGCCACCGCCGAGGTAGCGCACGTTGTGGTTCCAGATCGCTTCCAGGCCGTTCTTCGGAATCGGGAACGGCGTGGTCGAACCGTTCAGGTTGCTCACGCCGAAACCATTGAGTTCAGCGTGCACCGCTTCCTGCTTGACCTTGTCGGCAATCGCCGCCGGAACCATGGCGGTACGATGGGTCGGATAGACCGGCATCGAGAAGCTCGGGTACTTGGCCAATAGCGCCTGCATGCCCGGGGTGATCTTGTCCTTGTACTGGGCAAGGTTGGCGGCGGTGATGGTGAACAGCGGTTTCTCGCTGGCGAACGGGTCGACATAACCCTGCTCCGGGCTCCAGCCGGCCGGCGGCTGGGCCAGGCCTCCGGTGTACGCCGGGATGGAGCCATCGGCGTTGCCGGCCATTTCGCCGCCCAGCGGCGTCAGGTCCTTGCCCAGGCGGGCGGCCTGGTCGGCGGTGATCTGGGCGTGGGCCTGGCTGCTCAGGGCGAGCAGCAAGGCAGACGCCATGCCGCTCAGGCGCGCGGCACGAACAATCTTGTTCATCGGACTTACCTCTTATTGTTATGTCAGAAGCTGTAGCTGTAATTGGCGGCGTAGAAATCGCGGTCGTGCAGCGGGTCGTATTCGGCGCTGTTGTCGAAACTCACGTAGCTGAAGTCGAGCTTGTGCTGCTTGTTGTAATCAAAGGTGATGCCGATGGCCGAAGTCACGCGGCCCTCGTTGAACTGGCCGTCCATCGACACACCGTCCACGTCCTGGCCGAGGAAGGCATAGGGCGATGCGGTGATGCTGGTGCCGAGGAAGTTGTTGTAATCGAGCTGGCCGCGCAGGCGATAACCCCAGGCGAAGTCGGTGACATAGCCCTGGTTCTTGCAGCCTGCCGGGCTGCTGTTGCGCAGGCTGGCCACCGGACTGGTACAGGTGTCGCCACCCGCCGGAATCGTCGGTGACGAGCCCAGGCCGTAGATGAAGCCGCGACCGTAACGGCGGTCATCGTCACTCTGGCCGATGTTGTTCCACTGGAAGCCCACCTCGGCCACTACCGTCAGGTTCTCGGCCTTGAGCACATTGGGGAACACATTGACGCCGTTGACCTGGAACTGGGTTTTCTCATAGCGATCCCAGCCCGCGGTAAACGCCGAGCTCTGCACTTTCACCGACTGCAGCAGGTCAGCCGCCGGGCCGACGCCCGCCAGCGCGCCGTTGAGCAAGTCGGCACCGTTGATCTGTGCCGGCTGGTTAGGCGAATAGCTGAGTTCCGAACCAATCGACCAGCCGCCCAGGGTGGTGCTGAAGCTCAGGCCGTACAGGCGGATGTTTTCCGGGTATTCCCAGCTCGGCCCAACGAACTGGCCCTGGGCGTTGCGCGCCACCGCCCCCGGCGTACCGGCGTTGGGGAACTCCGACAGCGCCGCCGAATCGGTGCTGCGCATGCCCAGGTACGGGGTGCGCGAGTGATAGTTGAGGTAGTACAGGCCCAGCTCGCCATCGAGCGCCTCAAGCGGGAAGCGGAACGCCACGCCCCACTGTCCGCTGTTGTGCGGGTCCTGGCCTTTGACTTCCGGCAAGTAGGCGCCGGCGGCAATCTTGGCCGGCGACGACGGATTGGTGCCGCCGAGGAAGGTGCCCAACTGGCAATCGCCGAAGTCCTGGCCGACCGCACTCTCGGTCACCGACCAGTAGTGGCCGCAACCCTCGATGGCAGTGGCTTCGTACTTGAGCTGGTAGAACGCCTCCATGGAAATCCCGGCCGGCAGGCCGATGTTGACGTAGCCCATCCACACCGGGATCAAGGCTTCCTTCAACTCGGTGCCGGGGCGGCGCAGGGCCGGCACGTCCAGCGGGTTGATCTGGTTGATACCCTGGATGTAGGCACTCTCGCCCCAGTTGACCACCTGGCGACCCAGGCGCACCTGCACCGGGGTTTCATCGAGGTACCAGGTGTTGAAGGCGTAGGCATCGAGCAGGTAGACACCGCTGAATTTCTGCAGGTCGGCATAACCGTCGTCGTTGAGCGGCTTCTTGCGATAGCCGTTGGAGGCGCTGCCGAAATTGACGTCTTCGTCCTTCAGCGCTTCGTCGTACCAGCCCTTGACCCGAACCAGGCCGCCCATGTCGCCGTTGCGCAGCGACAGATCGGTGACGAACTTGGCGATGGTCGAGACGCGGTCACCCTTGTCGTAGTTGAGGTTGCCGGCATCCACCGAACCACCGGTGCCACCGGACTTGCCCAGCAACGCGCCGTTGGCAGCGCTGTAAAGCCCCTTGTCCTGGCTCTCGGCTCGCCATTGCGAACCCACCGACAGCGTGGTGTTCCACTCCCCTTCCCAGCCGTTTTCCATCTGGAACGGCATCGCCTGGACCGACCCTGCCGTGATGCAGGCAATGGCCACGGCGAGCGGTTTGATGAACGTACGGACACTTTTATTCTTGTTGTGCATGCAGATCTCCGCCATCGCCCTTACCGTGCGAGCCGGGTTCGGCCCTTGGGTGAGCGTTCTTGTTTGTTTGAACAAGCATGCCTAGCGGTCACCCGGAACCATTTGTCCGTTCATGTCAGATTTTTGTCATTTGATGCCATTCAGTGGTTGAGGGCTGTTAGCGCGAAGCAAAAACACAGAGGATGTCCTCGCCCCTGAAACCCGACACTGGAAACCGGAAGCCACCACCGTGACCGAGCTGATAAAAACCACTTCCCTGACCGGCTACCCGCAACTCGTAAGGGACCTGGGTGGCGACCCGGACGATCTGCTGGGCCAGATGAACATCGACCCGAAGCTGCTCGACAACGGTTCGGCGGTCCTGCCGTACCGCGCCCTGATCAACCTGCTGGAGTTGAGCGCCGAACAGTTGCAATGCATCGACTTCGGCCTGCGCCTGGCCGAGCGGCAAAGCATCATGATCCTCGGGCCGTTGGCGGTGGTGGCGCAAAGCGCGCGCAATTTCGGTGAGGCGCTGGGCGAGATCATTCGCTTCCTGCACATCTACAGCCCCGGCGTGCTGGTGCACCTGGACACCGACATCGACCCGGTGCACCCCTATCTGATTTACGAGTGCCGCCTGCGTCCGGCACCGCGCCAACGGCAGATCATCGAGCTGTCTTTGGGGGTGATGTTCAAGACGTTGCAGATGCTCTACGGACCGGGGTTCCGCCCACACTCGGTGCTGTCGCGAACCGAATCCAGCCTGCCGCAAAGTCGCTATCAGCGTTTTTTTGGTGCCCGGACCTATTTCGGCCAGGCCCACACCGCACTGGTGCTGATGCCCGATTGCCTGGGCAAGCCCATCGATCAGCACAACCATCAGTTGCACGAAACGATGATGGATTACATCAGCAGCATCGGTGCCGGCAACCCGCTGGACATTGGCAGCCAGGTCGAAGACTCGATCCGCCGCCTGCTGCCGACCCAACGCTGCGCCCTGCCGTTGATTGCCGAACGACTGGGCATGCGTGAACGCTCATTGCAGCGACGCCTGGCGGAAAGCGATCGGGTGTTCGAGGACATGGTCGAAGAGGTGCGCCAGGAACTGGCCGAGCTGTACCTGAGCGAAGCGACGATGCCCATGGCGCAGATCGCCGGCCTGCTCGGTTATGCCGAGCAAAGCTCGTTCAACCGCGCCTGCAAGCGCTGGTACGGGGTGACACCGCGCGCACGACGCACACAACTGCGCGCCGACCAACAGAGTGTTGGCCGGCGCTCAGGACTTTGATGCGGGGGGCAACATCAGGGGTAAGTGATGATGATCTTCGCGTGCTGATCCGGCTGGGCCAGGCTATCGAAGGCACCGGCCACTTCATCCAGTGACACCTTGCCCGTGATCATCGGTGCGCCATCCAGCTTGCCGTCAGCCAGGGCATGCAGCGTGTGCGCAAACTCTTCGCCGGTATAGCCGAACGAGAAGTGCACGTTCATTTCCTTGCTGATACCGATCAGCGGCTCGATCCGGTCACTCTCCATGCACACCCCCACCACGATCAGGCGCGAGCGCGGCGCGGCATGCTGCATCACCTGCTGGATCAGCCCCGGAACGCCCACGCACTCGAACACCACGCAAGGCTTGGGTTGCGGGCCCAGCCCAAGCAGCGCCATCGGGCCGTTGATGTCGTAACCCTCGGGCGCCGCCACCTGCAACCAGGACTGGTACGGCGACTGCTCGGCGGGATTGACCACCACGTCCGCGCCCATTTTTTCCGCCAGTGCACGGCGTCCGGGGGAAAAGTCCGAGGCCACCACCGGGCCGATGCCACGGGATTTCAGTATCGCAATCACCGCCAGGCCAATCGGCCCGCAACCAATCACCACCGGCACTTCGCTGCCATCCAGGCGAGCGCGGTTCACCGCGTGGGCCGCCACGGTCAGGGGTTCGGTCAGCGCCGCGATGTCCGCCGGCAGATCCCCCGGCACCGGCATCAACATCTGCTCGGCCAGCACCATCTGCTCGCCGTAACCACCGGGATAACGGTTGGAAAAACCGATGTGGTGGAAGTGTTGCGGGGTGATCACGAACGGCAGTGAACACACCCGCGTACCGACCTTGAGTTTCTTATCGCTGCCCGGCCCATGGTCGAGGATCTCGGCGCAGTATTCGTGGCCGAACACCACGTCCTGCTTGTCGTCGAAGGCAATCGGGATGTGGCCGCGCTTGAAGTTGGCCAGCACATGCTCGCAGTGATGGAACATGTGCAGGTCCGAGCCGCAGATCCCGCAGGCCAGTGTCTTGACCAGCACCTCGCCCTGCCCCGGCTCCGGCGAGGCGATCGAATCTACCCGCAATTGCTTGTCACGCATGACAACCGCTTTCATGGCATTTCTCCGTATCAGGTTGAGCCGCCGGCAGCCGGCGGCGTGCAGGGCTCAGCTCAGTTGGCCGACTTCGCGCAGCCAGGCTTCGGAACGGCGCAGGCCTTCATCGAGGCTGACCTTGGGCGCGTAACCCAGCAGGCGCCGGGCCTTGTCGATGGAAATGCCCCCGGTGCGCGAGAACATGTACATGGCGTCGGGCGTCACCTCATCGGCACGCTTGAGCAGGCGATTGATGCTCCAGATCCCCCGCGTCAGCAGCACCGCCAGCCCCAGCGGCAAGCTGCGCGGCGCACCAGTGCGCCCGGCCCAGCGCCAGTGGTTGCTGAAGAACTCGCGGCAACTGACCGACTCGCTGGCACTGATGTGGAAGATCTGCCCGCTCGCCTGGGGCAAGCCGGCCGCCAGCATCACGCCATCGAGCAGGTCTTCGATGTACACCGGCGTCCAGCGACCCTTGCCGGCATTGGGCAGGATCAGTGCCCCGGCCTTGGCCATCTTCAACGGCTCGCTGAGCCAGGCGCGCGAGCCGGGACCATAGACATCGCCGGGACGAACGATGGTGCAATCGATCTCGCCCGCGGCATGGGCCGCCAGCACCACGTGCTCGCTGGCGCCCTTGGCTACGCCGTAGCGATAGTGATCGCCGATCACCACGTCACTGCGCTCGTCCGCCTGCTCGGCGTACTCCCAGCCCAATGCGGCGATGGAAGAAAACTGCACAAAACGCCGGGCGCCGCCGGCGATGGCCACGTCCAGGCAATGCCGCACACCGCGCACCGACACTTCGCGGTACTGCTTCCACGGCGCGGCCAGCGAAACCACCGCCGCCGTGTTGATGAACAACTCGCAACCCTGGGCGTGCTGTGCCCACTGCTGCGGACGGGTCAGGTCACCGGCAACGACGTTATTGGCCGGGTCGGCACGCAGATCCATGCCACGCACCTCGGCCCCCAACGCGCGATACCGACGCGCCAGGGCCTGGCCAATGAATCCGCTGGCACCTGTGATGAATACCGAGCGCGGCACATCGGGCGTCTGCCCCTGAGCGCCGACCGGCATGAGGGAATGGCTCATCGAGCACTCTCCGGAAAAGGAAGGATTGGACGGACGCCACGGCGCCCGTCACGCGTGCTCAACCGACGGTGTAGCCGGCGTTGCCCGGGCGGATGTAACGGGCCGGTTCCAGGCCGCGCTCCTTCACCAGACGCTCGATGATTTGCATGATGTCGGTGGCGTCCATGACGTTAACGAAGTTGCCGTCCTGGTCGAAGTTGATGTTGGCGCCGTAGACCACCATGAAAGTGTCGGTAGGCTCGGTGTTGTCTTCCGGCACCATGAAGGTATGAATCGAACCACCTGGCTCGTAGAGGTAGCTGCCCGCGGTCTGCGGCTGATCCGGGTACTCCACGTAGTGCCAGCGACCGGACATGGTGAACAGGTGCACGGGGCCGGTGTGGTAGTGGCAAGGCAGGCGCACGCCCGGCTGGAAAATCACCCGCAACGTCCAGATGCCCAGGTTCGGGTCAAGGTACAAAGGCTGTACGTCTACACCGGGAAAATAAGGCGCCATCGCATCCTTATAGATCGGCATTTCGTTGGTGTTGAGTGTCAGCAGTTCTTTGTGATCGAAGATCGGCGTAGGCATCGGCATTTTTTATTTTCCTCATGCGGGCTATGGTCGGGACCAGTGCTGCGTCCTGTCGCCATATTGAGGTGGCGCCCGCCTGAAGAATTGTCATT